>NZ_CAACUY010000004.1 GCF_900659615.1 Actinomadura fibrosa
GCCGATTCGGGGAAGCGCAGCTCCTCGGCCGGTGCCTGGTCCGGGAACCGGAGCTCGCCGCGCTTGGTCGCGGGCGGCGGCCCGGCCGGGGACGGCACCGGCGGCGACGCGAGCGGCGGGGACGCGACGGCGGGCGCCGGCGCGGCGGAGACCTCGGGCGGCGGGGCGGCGTAGGCCTGCTCCTCGTAGCCGGTGGCGGGCTCCTCGTCGTACTCGTCGTCGTAGCCCTCGTCGTCCTCGTAGACGGGGATGGTCCGCATCGCGCCGTACCAGACCAGGCCCGCGGCGGCGCCGAGCGCGATCACCGCGATCGGCGCGGGCAGGAAGCCGCGGCTGCCGCTGACCACCAGCACCCCCGCGAGCGCCACCAGCGCGACCGGGATCAGCAGCTCGCCCGCCTCGCGGTCCTGCTTGCCGGCGAGCCACGCCGTGACGCCGGTGCACCCGACCAGCGCGATCACCGCGACCACGTGCGCGCCGTCGATCAGCAGCAGGGGCAGCGCGTCGTAGGTGTCGTCCGGCTTCGGCAGGCTCTTGCCCAGCGAGCCCTTCAGCGGGTCCAGCAGCAGGATGACGATCGCGACGACCGTGTAGGACACCGCGAACAGCCACGCGGCGAACCGCACCTGGACGTACCGGGCGATCAGCTCGATCATGCCGAGCGCCAGCCACACCGGCCCGAGCAGCGCGGCGCCGAGCTCCACGACGCGGAACAGCGGGCCGTTGAACCCGGCCAGGAAGCCGATGCCCATGGAGAGCAGCGCGAGCGTCAGCCCGACCTGGGTGACGGACCAGGCGATGAGGTACAGCAGCCGGTCCTTGTAGGCGCGCTGGACCAGCAACCCGGTGGCCAGCAAGGCACCCAGGGTCGCGAGCAGCGCGAGGAGAGCGTCCATCGCGCCCCATGGTGCCCGATGCGAGGCCGTGACGGGTAACCGCGCCCCCGGCGGCGCCCGGATTCGCGGCCCGCCGCTTCCCGCCGCCCCGGCGCGGGGCCGGACACGGCCATTGCCTGGTGTACCTATCGGTATCTAGAGTGGCAGATCACGCCGGAGGTCGCGTACGCCCCGAGGAGAACTGCATGAGCAGCCTGACCCTCGATGCCCGGGTCGTCCCCCTTCCTCGGCCGTCCCAGCGCGGCGCGGAACCCGGCGCCGACCGCGCCGAGACGCTCAAGGTCCTCGTCCTGCGGGCCCGGGACGGCGACGCCGAGGCGTTCGGCTCCCTCTACGACCACTACGTCGAACTGGTCTACCGGTACGTCTACTACCGCGTCGGCACCCACTCCCTCACCGAGGACCTGACCAGCGAGACGTTCCTGCGCGCCCTGCGCCGGATCTGCGACTTCCACTGGCAGGGCAAGGACTTCGGCGCCTGGCTCGTCACGATCGCCCGCAACCTCGTCGCCGACCACTTCAAGTCGAGCCGCTACCGGCTGGAGGTCTGCACCGCCGAGCTCGTCGAGCCGGAACGCCCCCAGGAGGGCCCGGAGCGGGCCGTCCTCGACTCGATGACCAACCGGACGCTCCTCGCCGCCGTCCGCCGCCTCGGCTCCGAGCAGCAGGAGTGCGTCGTGCTCCGCTTCCTGCACGGCCTGTCCGTCGCCGAGACCGCGCTGATCATGGGCAAGAAGTCGGGCGCGATCAAGGCCCTCCAGTACCGCGCCGTCCGCTCCCTGGCCCGCATGCTCCCGGACGACCTGCGCGGCTGAGCCCACCGGCGGCCGGTTGGGCCCGAGGAGGCCGTAACCCGCCGCCGCACCCGATCGTTCTTGCGGGCAGGAGCGCGTTCGCGCCTGGATCCGCAAGGGAGCGGCCGTTGAGCAGCGGGCGAAAGAAGATCGCCGAGAAGGGGAACGCGCTGGCGGGACTGCGGGCGCCGGGCATCGGACCCGACCCGCGATTCCGCGCCGTCCTGCGGACCCGGCTCGTCACCGCGGCCGCCGCCCGCGGCGAGAACCGCCGCGGCGAGGGCCGTCACGGTGAGGAATGCCGCAATCACGGCCGGGACCCCGGCCGCGGCGGGTCCGCCGACTAGGCTCGGGGCATGCGGCGATTCTGGCAGCGCGCGAAGGACGAGGACCACAAGAGCGCGGGCGAGGCGGCGGCCGCCGCCGCGACGCGGCCCGCCCCGCTTCCCGACCCCGACCCCGCGGCGGCGGCGTTCTTCGACGTCGACAACACGATGATGCGCGGCGCGTCCATCTACTACTTCGCGCGCGGGCTCGCCGCCCGCAAGCTGTTCACCATGCGCGACCTCGCCATGTTCGCCTGGGGCCAGGCCGCCTTCCGGCTCCGCGGCACCGAGAACTCCGACCACATCGGCAGCGCCAAGGAGGCCGCGCTCGCCTTCGTCGCCGGCCAGCAGGTCGCCGGGATCGTCCGCCTCAGCGAGGAGATCTACGACGAGGTCATGGCCGACCGCATCTGGCACGGCACCCGCACCCTCGCCCTCCAGCACCTGGACGCCGGCCAGCAGGTCTGGCTCGTCACCGCCACCCCCGTCGAGGTCGCCCGCACGATCGCGCACCGGCTCGGCCTCACCGGCGCCCTCGGCACCGTCGCCGAGACCAGCGACGGCGTCTACACCGGCCGGCTCGTCGGCAACCTGCTGCACGGCCCCGCCAAGGCCGAGGCCGTCCGCGCCCTCGCCCAGCGCGAAGGCCTCGACCTCGCGCGCTGCTCCGCCTACAGCGACTCGATCAACGACCTCCCCATGCTCACCGCGGTCGGCCACCCCCACGCCGTCAACCCCGACTCCGAACTGCGCGAGCACGCCAAGGAGAACGGCTGGCCGATCCACGACTTCCGCACCGGCCGCAAGGTCACCATGGTCGCGCTCCCCGCCGCCGCCGGAGCCGGCGCCCTGGCCGGCGGAGTAGCCGCAGGCATAGCCCTCCGCAGGCACTACCGGAGTACTTAATTCACTCACGGCCCACGGTGCTCGCCTGGCGGCTCGCACCGTGACCGCTCCTGGGCGAACGCTGCATCGCTTCGCGATCTCCGCATGGAGGCTCGCCTTCGGCCTCGCCTCCACGCGTCGTTAACGCGTTCGCGTGCGTGGCTGAGGTTCTCCGAGACGGGGGTTTTCCAGCGCAGGTCATGTGGCTCGACCTGGCTGAGTCTCGGACGGACGTGTCTCGGGGCGTCGACGTGTTCGCGGCCGGGTGTTCGTGGTCTGTGCGGTACTTCGCGGTGGGGGCCTTTTCACGGTCCTGCGTTGTGGGGGGAAATAGGCTGGGTCGGTGGGCGTCGAGCTGGTGCTGCTGGGCCGGGTGGCGTATCGCGGGGTTGAGATCAGCAGTCCTCGGGTGCGCGGTCTGCTGGCGCTGCTCGCCGGGGAGCGGGCGGGGCTCGGCGTCGGGCGGCTCGTCGAGGGGCTTTGGCCGGACGGGCGGCCCGAGCATCCGGCCAAGGCGTTGCAGGTGCTCGTCTCGCGGGCCCGGGCGCGGCTTGGCGCCGGGGTGATCGCTAGTACGCCGTCCGGTTACCGGCTGGCTCTGGCCGAGGACGCGGTGGACGTGTGGGCCGTCCTGGTGAGCGCGTCCGAATGTGCGCGCAGCGTTCGTGCTGGCGATCACGCGGCTGCTCTTGCCCATGCCGAGGCCGGGCTCGCGTTGTGGGACGGGCCGCCCGAGGTGTCGTGTGGAGAGGATCCGCTTTCTCGGCTTCGTGCGGAACGGGCTGTCACGTATCGCGAGCTGTTGCGGGCGCGGGGGTTGGCGTTGTCGCGGCTCGGGCGCCGGGCGGAGGCGGTGGACGTGCTGACTGGTCTGGCTCGCGAGCGTCCTCGCGATGAGGAGGTGCTGCTGGAGCTGCTGCGCTGCGAGGCGGCGACGACCGGTGCCTCCTCGGCGCTGGCCCGGTATGAGGCGTACCGGCGGGCGTTGCGGGACGAGCTCGGCACCGATCCGGGGGCCGCGCTCCAGGCCGTCCAGCGGGAGTTGCTCCAGGAGGGGGCGCCCACCGTGCGGCGCGGGATCCGGCATGAGCCGAACCCGCTTCTCGGTCGCGATCGCGACCTGGCCGCCGTGCGGGAGCTGCTGGGCACGTCCCGTGTCACCTCGATCGTCGGTCCCGGCGGGCTGGGCAAGACACGGCTGGCGAACGCCGTCGCGCGGGAGGCCGAGCAGCGGACGGTCCACGTCGTCGCGCTCGCAGGCGTCGCTCGTGACGAGGACGTGGTGGCCGAGGTCGCCTCCGTCGTCGGGGTGGGCGAGCCGCAGCCTCCGTCGGGGCGCCTCGGCCAGGTCGCCGATCCCGTCGCGGGCATCGCGGAGGCGCTCGGCACCGGCGGCGCGCTGCTGGTGCTGGACAACTGCGAGCACGTGGTCCGCGGCGCCGCCGGCCTGGTCGGGGCCCTGGTCGCGATGACGCGGGACCTGCGGGTGCTCACCACCGGCCGGGCGCCGCTCGGCCTGTCGTCGGAGTCGGTCTACCCGCTGCCGGAGCTGGACCTGCCGACCGCCGTGGAGCTGTTCCGGCAGCGGGCGCGTGCGGCCCGTCCGGGCGCCGGCCTGCCCGCGGACGCCGTCGAGGAGGTGTGCCGCCACCTGGACGGGCTGCCCCTCGCGGTGGAGCTGGCCGCCGCGCGCGTGCGGGTGATGTCGGTGCCCGAGATCGCCCGGAGGCTCGACGACCGGTTCGCCCTCCTGCGCGGCGGCGCCCGCGACGCTCCGGAGCGGCATCGGACGATGCGCGCCGTCGTCGACTGGAGCTGGAACATCCTCGGCCCGTCCGGGCGGGCCGCGATGCGCGCGCTGTCGGTGTTCCCCGGCGGGTTCACCGCCGACGCGGCCGAGTACCTGCTCGCCGGGGACGACGACGTCCTCACCGTCCTCCAGGACCTCGTCGACCAGTCGCTCATCGAGGCGGTCGGCACCGGGCTCGGCACCCGGTTCCGCATGCTGGAGACGGTCCGCGAGTTCAGCGCGGCCCATCGGGAGGCGGCGGGCGAGTCCGGCCGGGTGGTGGACGGTCTCCTCGCCTGGGCGCGGGACTTCGGCGCCGCGCACCACGAGGCGATCTTCGGCGGCGATCCGTTCCCGGCCATGGAGCTGTTCCGCGCCGAGCAGGACAACCTGCTGCTGGCGCTGCGGCACGGCCTCGCCCGCCGGGACGGCCCGTCCGTCGCCGCCGTCACCGCCGTCCTCGCGGGCCTGATGACCGTCGAGACCGCGTTCGGGCGGCTCGCGACGCTCAGCGGGGACGTCGCGGGCCTCCTGTCCCGCTACCGGCCCGCGCCGGACGGCGTCGACGTCACCAGGACGGCCCTCGCGCTGTGCACCATGGCCATGTACCTCCTAAAGGGCGCGCACGCGATGCGCACGCTGGTCGCGCTGCGCCGCCTGCCGACCGCCCCGCCGACCACCCCGGCCCGCGCGATCGCCGCCATGGTGCGGGACTCCCCCGAACTCCTGCGGCCCGGGTCCACGGCCCTCGACGATCTGTGCCGCGGGGACGACCCCCTGCTGGCGGGCATCGCCGCCGGTGTCGTCGGCTACATCCTCGAACGGGAAGGCGACCTGGAGGGCGCGCTGAAGGTGGCCGGGATGATGCTCCAGGCGCTCGACGACCGGGAGAGCCGGTGGCTGCGCACGCTCGCCCACGCCCGGTTGGGCGAGCTCCACCTCCAGCTCGACGACGGCGCGCGCTCCAAGCACCACCTGCGGGCCGCGCTGCGCGAGCTGGAGCGGTTCGATCCCGGCGACACGATGGGCGTCCGCTGGGGCATGACGGTGGCCCACCTCCAGCTCGGGGAGATCGACGAGGCGGAGCACTGGCTCCGGCAGTCGGCGACGTCCGGTCCGTACGGGCCGGACGTGGCCTTCGGCGCCGCGACGTTCGACCTCGGCGCCCACGCGGAGATCGCCCTGGCGCGCGGCGAGACGGAGGCGGGGCTGCGCCTCTGGCGGCAGGCCGCCGCCCGGCTGGAGGACGCCGACAGCCCCGTCCCGTCGCTCGGCCGCGGCATGGACCCCTGGACGCTGGAGACCCACTGCGCCGCCGTGATCGCCCATGCCCGGCACGGCCGCCCGGAGGCCGTCGAGCGGATCGCCGCGGGGCTGCCCGCCGGTCTGGCGGGGATGCTCGCGGAGCCCTGCCCTCCCGCACCGCCCTTCTTCATGGACCTGCCGGTCTGCGGCTCCCTCCTGCTCGCGCTCGCCTCCATGGACCTGGCCCGCGCCCCCTCGCCTCCCGTCCGGGCGCGGGCGGCCCGCATGATCGCGCTGGCGGAGCGGTTCCGCTTCTTCAAGACCTTCCAGCCGACCATGTCCACGGCGCACGCCCGCCGCGCCGCCGAGGACGCCGACGGGCCGGCGTACTCCGCTGCGGTGTCGGAGTACGCCGGCCTGGACCGCGAGGCCCTGCGCGCCGCCGCCCGCGCGATCCTGCGCGACCGCGCTACCGGGACGGATCGCGGTCGAACAGCCACCTCGACCAGAGGTAGCCCGCCAGCGCGATGACCGTGCACCACGCGGCGGACGTCCAGCCGTCGTGCCCGATCGGCGTGCCCGTCAGCAGCCCTCGGACCGTCTCGGTGATCGGTGTGAACGGCTGGTACTCGGCGAACCAGCGCACCCCGTCCGGCATCGTGCCGGTGGGGACGATCGCGCTGCCGAGGAACGGCAGGAACTGGATGAGCAGCGGCGAGTTGCTGGCGCCCTCCGGGTTCTTCGCCACCAGCCCGAGCCCGACGGCGAGCCAGGTCAGCGCGAAGACGAGCGCCAGCAGGAGGGCGCTCACGAGCAGCCAGTCCAGCGGCCCGGCGTGCGGCCGGAAGCCCATCGCGACCGCGACCAGCACGACCAGGAGCGTGCTGGCCACGGTCTGGATCATGGTGCCGGCGACGTGCCCGGTGAGGATCGCCGACCGCGCGATCGGCATCGTCCGGAACCGCGCCGTGATCCCGGCGGTCATGTCGACGCTGACCGCGACCGACACCGACAGGCACCCGGACGTCACCGCCATCAGGATGATCCCCGGCGCGATGTAGTCGATGTAGCCGCCCTCCCGGGCCGTCGCGCCGACCCCTTCGCCCAGCGCGCCGCCGAAGACCCCGACGAACAGCAGCAGCAACAGGACCGGCATCCCGATCGACACGACCGTCATGGACGGGTAGCGCAGCGCGTGCCGCAGGTTGCGGCGCAGCATCGTCGCGGAGTCGGTCAGGACATGAGGTGTCGCGGTCATCGGACGGCCGCCTTCGCGTCGTCGGGACGGCCGGTCAGCGCCAGGAACACGTCGTCGAGGTCGGGCAGGTGCACCGACAGCCCCTCCGGCTCGACCGCCACCTCCTCAAGGCGGGCGAGCAGGGCGCGCAGCGAGCGGACCCCGCCGTCGCTCGGGACCTGCAAGGTCAGCTCGGCGTCGTCGCGGACGGCGTCGCCGAGCGCGCGGGCCGCCGCGTCCAGCGCGTCCGGGCCCGCGAACCGGAGCAGGACGTGCCCGCCGGGCACCAGCCGCTTCAGCTCGTCCGCCGTGCCCTCGGCGACCAGCCGGCCCCGGTCGAGGACCGCGATCCGGTCGGCGAGCCGGTCCGCCTCCTCCAGGTACTGCGTGGTCAGGAAGATCGTCACGCCGTCCGCCGCGAGCCCGCGGATGATGTCCCACATCGTCCGCCGGCTCCGCGGGTCGAGGCCCGTCGTCGGCTCGTCCAGGAAGATGATCCGCGGGCCGCCGACCAGCGTCATCGCCAGGTCCAGCCGCCGCCGCATCCCGCCCGAGTAGGTCGCGGCCGTCCGCCGCGCCGCCTCGGCCAGGCCGAACCGCTCCAGCAGCGCGTCCGCGACCCGCCGCCCCTCGGCCCGGCCGAGCCGGTACAGGTCGGCCATCAGGATCAGGTTCTCGCGGCCGGTGAGCAGGTCGTCCACCGCCGAGTACTGCCCGGTGACGCCGATGGCGCGGCGGACCCCGTCCGGATCGGCGGCCGGGTCCCGCCCCGCCACCCGCACGTCGCCGCCGTCCGCGCCGATGAGCGTGGAGAGGATCTGCACGGTCGTGGTCTTCCCGGCCCCGTTCGGGCCGAGCAGCGCGAAGATCGTCCCCCGCGCCACCTCCAGGTCGATGCCGTCCAGCACGACCGTGTCACCGTACGACTTGCGCAGGCCGACCGCCTGGATCGCCGTCTGGGCTGGTGTGTTCTCCATGCCCCGGGAGCCTGCCGCCCGCGGCCTTCACCCCGGTTTCAGACCGGTTTCACACCGGGCCGGGTCGCTAGGCGCGCAGGACGTTCGCCGCGAACTCGCCCTCCATATTGCCGGGCGGCTCGAAGACGAAGACGATGTACGTCTCGTAGTATTCCGAGCCCTGCCCCGAAACGCGCCCGATGCCGACCTTGGTGCTGCCCTTCCAGACGAGCTGCGTGAAGTGCCCGGCCGCCGAGCTGAACTGCGCCTTGTCGAAGTCGTAATTGGTGACCTCGTCATACCAGGATTTGACCGCGTCCGATCCCGGACGGGGGGTCGCCGACGAGCCGGCGCCCCAGAAGATGTTCTCGCCCGTCCCCTGGCG
The DNA here is from genome assembly GCF_900659615.1 of Actinomadura fibrosa. Taxonomy (GTDB): domain Bacteria; phylum Actinomycetota; class Actinomycetes; order Streptosporangiales; family Streptosporangiaceae; genus Spirillospora; species Spirillospora fibrosa. The sequence goes on from NZ_CAACUY010000004.1 coordinate 8,514, forward strand.
CAGGCCGGTGTGCCCGGCGCTGAGCCTCTCCGACGTGGACCGGGACGCCGCCCTCTCCATGGCGTACTTGGAGAGGTCGGAGTCCAGCACCAGCGGCGGCGCGTGGTGCCTCTCCCGGTCGGCGTTCGCCGCGGCGAGCGCCTCGGCTTGGAACTGCTCGGTCGTGCTGTCGGGGAAGGCCGCACGAGTCGCGGGCATGACGCACCCCTTCGCTGGCACAGCGGTGTGCCGGTTCGAGTCGCGGTCCTCCGCCGGCCCGCGACGCCTGAACCGAATCTCTACGCCGATCCGTCCGGCTACAAGCGCGGAACAGCGCGCGACGAATACCAGCGGGCGCCGAATCGATTCGGGCATCGCCGGGGCGGGCCATCGGCATTCCGGTAGCGGCACGCCTGGAGCGGGTGGGGCGGAACCACATCACCCTGCCGGCGAAGGGAGATCGGGAGTGCGCCCGGACCGAAGTCGGCCAGGCGTGAGCCGGCGAGCCCGAAAGCCCGCTCCTCGCTTCCAGCGAGCCTGATCGACGACCGGCTTTCACCGGCCGCTTCTCGCGTACCGGCCGGGCGGCAGGCCGACGATGCGTTTGAAATGCCTGGCGAGATGGGCCTGGTCGTAGAAGCCGCTCGCGACGGCGACCTCGGTTATCGGCATGCCGGACCGCAGGAGTTCCCGGGCCCGGCGAATCCGCAGATGCGTCTGGTAGGCGTGCGGGCTCATCCCCACCGAGGCGCGGAAGACGCGGCAGAGATGGAATGGGCTCAAGCCCGCGTGCTGGGCCAGGGCCCGCAGCGCGATGTTCTCGGCCGCGTGCTCCTCCAGGAAGATCCGGCTGAGGCGTACCGGACCGGGTTCCCGGCCGGTCGCTCGCGGCTCACGGGGAGGCGCCGCGTGGCGTCCGATCAGGAGAACGAGGGCCTCGGTCAGCGCCGATTCGCGTTCGAGCGTGCTGGACGCCGCCTCCGTGAGCCGATGGAAACGGCGGAGCCGGGCCGCGGCATCGGGATCCCGGACGATGCCGCCCCTGAACTCCGGGCTCGCCGTCCGGGGGAACTCGGCCGCGATCGCGTCCATGAGGGACGGCCCGGGATACAGCGCCCGGTACGCCCAGAACTCCGCGGCCGGAGGTCCGCCGCCGTGGACCTCGTCGGGGTTGAGGACGATCAGGTCGCCGGGGCCGACCGTGTGGGTGTCACCGCGGTAGGTGGGCGACGCGAGGCCGTCCTCCGTGAGGGCGATGAAGAACTCTTCGTGCGCGTGGGGGCTGAAGTCGAACGCGGTGAGCGTCGCCTTGAACAGTTCGAGGCCGCCGAGGTCTTCCGCGCGCCACATCCGGGCGCCGGTCGCCGGGGAGCCGCCGGTTTCCACATCTCCACCCTAGGCGGGAGCAACTTCGTCCAAGACGCGCCTTTCCGGGCCGCCTAGCGTCCTCGCTGCGAACGGCCTCGGAAGGGAGACCCCATGGGAACGCGAGAACTGCTGGAGCGCACCGCGGAGACCGCGATCGGCTGGCTCGAATCGCTGGACGGGCGGCCCGTCGGCGCGTCGGCCGGCGTCGAGGATCTGCGGGCCAGGCTCGGCGGGCCGGTCCCGGCAGGCCCTCTCGATCCCCTCGCGGTGGTGGACGAGCTGGCCCGCGCCGTCGAACCGGGCCTGGTCGCCATTCCGTCAGGGCGCTATTTCGGGTTCGTCATCGGAGGCGGCCTTCCCGCGGCCGTCGCGGCGGACTGGCTCACGTCCGCCTGGGACCAGTGTCCGGGCCTCTACGCCTGCGGGCCCGCGGCGGCGGTCGTGGAGGAGGTGGCGGGCGCGTGGCTGCGGGACCTGCTCGGGCTGCCGGAGCGTGCGTCGTTCGCGTTCGTGCCGGGCTGCCAGACGGCGCATCTGACCTGCCTGGCGGCGGCGCGTCACCACGTCCTGCGCGCGCGGGGATGGGACGTCGAGGAACGCGGCCTCGCCGGGGCGCCGCTCATCCGCGTCGTCCTCGGAGCGAAACGGCACGTCAGCGTGGACCGCGCGCTGCGCTTCCTCGGCATCGGACGGGCGTCGCTCGTCGTCGTCCCGGACGACGGAGCCGGAGCCGTGCGGGTGGACCGGTTACGTGAGGCCGTGGAGAAGGACTCCGCTCCGACGATCGTCTGCGCGCAGGCCGGTGAGATCAACACCGGCGGCTTCGACGACCTGGACGACATCGCCGACGTCGCGGAGCGGACCGGCGCGTGGCTGCACGTGGACGGCGCGTTCGGCCTGTGGGCGGCGGCGAGCCCGGCGCTGCGCCATCTGGTCCGCGGCGCCGGACGCGCCGACTCGTGGGCGCTCGACACGCACAAGTGGCTCAACGTCCCGTACGACTCGGGACTGGCCCTTTGCGCCCACCCGGACGCGCACCGGGCCGCGATGAGCGTCACCGCGGACTACCTGGTGCAGGGCGGTCCCGGCGATCCGCGCGAGCCGATGGACTGGACCCCGGCCTTCTCGCGCCGAGCGCGAGGATTCGCCGTGTACGCCGCGCTCAGATCCCTGGGCCGGGACGGCGTCGCCGAGCTGGTGGAACGCTCCTGCGCCCACGCGCGCCGTTTCGCCGACGGTGTGACGGAGATCCCCGGCTGCCGCGTCCTGAACGACGTCGTCCTCAACCAGGTCCTGTTCCGGTTCGGGGACGATCGGACCACCGATCTCGTCCTGCGCACGGTCGTGGAGAGCGGTGAAGCGTGGATAAGCGGGACGACGTTCGACGGACGCAGGGCCATCCGGCTCTCGGTGTGCAACTGGCAGACGAGCGAGAACGACATCGCCCGCACCTTGAGGGCGTTCCGAGAGGCCGTGGGCGGCGTGCGGCGCCGGGACGGTCAGAAGAACGCGGGGCCCCGGCGGAGGAGGGTGTCGTAGAGCATCTGCTGGACGTTCTCGCGGATGTGGTCGGTGAGCTCGAACACCGTCATGGGGTCGTCGGCGTCCTCGGGCTCGTACTCGTCCAGGGTCATCGGCTCGCCGAACTGGATCATCCACTTGGACGGGAGCGGGACGAGGCCGGCGGGGCCGAGGAGCGGGAACGTCGGCGTGACCGGGAAGTACGGGAGGCCGAGCAGGCGGGCCAGCGGCCGCAGGTCGGCGATCTTCGGGTAGATCTCCTCGGCGCCGACGATCGCGCACGGGACGATGGGGACGCGGGCGCGCAGCGCGGTCTCGACGAAGCCGCCGCGGCCGAAGCGCTGGAGCTTGTAGCGGTCGGCGAACGGCTTGCCGACGCCCTTGAAGCCCTCGGGGAACACGCCGACGAGCTCGCCCTTGCCGAGCAGCCGGGACGCGTCGGCCTGGCAGGCGAGCGTGTGCCCGGCCTTGCGGGCCAGGTGGCCGAGCAGCGGCACCTGGTAGACGAGGTCGGCGCCGAGGAGCCTGACGTGCCGGCCGGCGTGGTCGTGCAGCGCGACCGACAGCATGATCCCGTCGATCGGGAGGGTGCCGGAGTGGTTGGCGACGATCAGCGCGCCGCCGCCGGCGGGGACGTTGCCGAGGCCGGACAGCTCCACCCGGAACCAGTGCTCGTAGAGCGCGCGGGCGAGCGGCAGCAGGACGGTCGCGTTGAACTCGGGGTCGAAGCCGAACTCGTCGACCTTGTACTCGCCGGCGAGGCGGCGCCGCAGGAAGGCGAGACCGGAGGCGATGCCGCGTTCGAGCGGGCCGGGGCCGGCGCCGTCGCGGCGGGCGGCGTCCAGCGGGATCACCTGGGCGCCCTCGCCGTCGTACGGCTGCTCCTGGTGGGCGTTCATCGTCCTCCTCTCAGCCGCGGCGCAGCACCGCGGCGAGCCGGTCGGCCAGCGGGAGCGGGACGCCGCGTCCCCATCCCCGGGCGGTGACGTAGTCGGCGAACGCGGCCTCGGAACTGTACTTGGGCCACCAGGCGAGCTCGCGGACGAGGCCGGTGGTGTCGACGGCGCGGCCGTAGGTGAGCCAGCGCTGCAACTCGGGTGAGAACCCTGACATCCCCGCGAAGCGCCGTCCCATGTCGCCGAACACGGAGAACGACGGGGCCGGGACGGGCACGTACGGGCGGCCGGCGCGGCGGAGCGCCTGGGACAGCAGCATGACGCCGTCGCCGGCGACGTTGTAGCAGCCGGGGTGGTTCTCCACCGTCATGCGCCGCAGCACCTCGACGCCGTCGTCCTCGTGGACGAACTGGAGCCGCGGGTCGAAGCCCAGCACCGTGGGCACGACCGGCATGCTCAGGTAGCGGGTGAACGGCGAGTCCACGCCGGGGCCGAGGAAGTTCGCGAAGCGCAGCACCGACACGGTCAGGTCGGAGCGGCGCCGCTGGAGCCCGCGGACGTAGCCCTCCACCTCCACCGCGTCCTTGGCGTAGCCGGACGTCGGCGCCTCGACGGGCTCGTCCCGCTCGCTGAAGACGGCCGGGTCCATCGGGGACGAGCCGTACACGGCGGCCGAGGACCGCACGACGAGCTTGCGCATGTCGGGCGAGCGCTGGCACGCGGCGAGGAGCTGCATCGTGCCGATGACGTTGAGCTCCTTCACCTTGGCCCGCGGCACCGTCGCCGACGTCACCAGATGCAGGTGCACCACCGTGTCCACCTCGGCCGACGCGATGATCTTCGCGATGCCGGGCGTGCGGATGTCGACGCGGACGAACTCGGTGCGGCCGAGCGACGTCGCGGGCGGCACCGTGTCCACCCCGATGACCCGCTCGATGCCCGGGTCGGCTTGGAGGGTGTTCGCGACCCGCGCCCCCAGGAAACGGGAGACGCCCGTGACGAGGACGACACGGGCCGCGGCGGCGGGCATGGAGGACACTGTGCGCCCCACCCCTTACGGCTGAGTGGCCGGCGTGACTACTTCTTGTTGCGACGCTGGATGCGCGTCTTCTTCAGCAGCTTGCGGTGCTTCTTCTTGGCCATCCGCTTGCGGCGCTTCTTGATGACAGAGCCCACGAGACCTCGCTCGGCGTATCGGGTGATGTGCAGGAGACGGCCGTGCCGCTGCGAGCATCACTCGGCACGCGCGCACGGTCCGCTGCCCAAGGGTACCGCTGTACCGGTGGAGGTCATGCCGCGCCCTGCTGAGCGCCGTGCTGAGCGCCGTCCGCACCGCGCGGACGTCGCGGGCGGAGACCGGCGCGACGGCGCCGTGTTCGATCGCGCTCTGCCGTACCGCGCCGTGTTCGGTGAGCCCCTGCTCGGTGGCACCGTGTGCTGTCCCGCGGATTCCTCTCGCGCCGTCTCGGGTGCGGTGTCCCGCACCGGGCCCGATGCCCGGGACACCGCGGGCATCGACGATGCCCCCGATCCCCCGGACACCGGCTCCGGCGGCCGTCGAGCCGCCGGCCGGACCCTGTCGTTGTCTCGATCCTTGTTCCCCAGCTCCGGGGCGGCCCTCGCGGTCCGTCCCGATGCCCCCTGCACGGCCGGGTGCGGAGTTCGCGGCGGGGTCATGAGGCATGACCCGCCCCTACCCCTTTATCCGGCTTCGATGAACGCGTCGCGCAGGTAGTCGTGAACGGCCTGCTCGGGGACCCGGAACGAGCGGCCCACGCGGATCGCGGGCAGCTCGCCCGAGTGGACGAGGCGGTAGACGGTCATCTTGGACACCCGCATCACCGCCGCCACTTCGGCCACAGTCAGGAACCTGACCTCGCTCAGAGGTCGCTCGCCTGAGCTCATCGGACGCCCTCTTCCACACGTGCCGCGCACCGGCCCTTTGGGTGACTTTGATCACGCACGTGTACTTCCTCCAGCGTAAATCGCGTATCGACAGTCGCAAGAGGGGAGTTCCACCCATTTCCGTATCCGGATCTGACTCCGCCGCCACAGGGATCTGTCCGCACGCAGCGTGGACATGACGGCACGTGGAGTGGCACGGCGAATGGTTGTCAACCGAAAACACGCGATGACCTGCGACTCAGGCGTCATCGGCGGGTGCGCGCACGCCCATGCGTCCCGCTACGGCCGTTCCGTCACACGGAGTGACAGGCGCGCTGGCGTTTCCGTGCGGTGAGCAGACTCAGCCGGTCGCGGTCAGGCCCGCCCGGCCGAGAAGGTAAGCCGTCATCGGCGCGTAATGGTGCGGCGATATGCCGTCGTCGAGCGGGACGACGACGTCGATCTTGCCTTCGGCGGCGCCGGCGAACAGAGCCGGGTCGTTACAGTCCGCGAAACCGACCGTGTCGATGCCCGCCTGACCGGCGGCTCCGGCCCAGCCGTGATCGGCGATGGCCAGATCCGGCCAAACCGGCGATTCGCCGCCCGTCCGGCCTCCGGGAGCGGTAGTGGCGCCGCCCGCCAGTTCGCGGAGCATCGCCTCCATCGGACGGGAGTCGTGCGTGTGGTGGGTGCGGCCGTCGTCGCCCTCCAGCATCGCCACGCCGCCCTCGGCGTAGACGATGCGGCGCGACTCCAGGCTGCCGTAGCCGGCCTCGATCTCGTACGTCCACCCGGCCGCGGGCGTCAGCACCCGGCAGCCGGCGTCCGCGAGCGCCCGCGCGACCGCCTGGTAGACCGGCGTCAGCGTGGCGGGGTGGCCGGTGGCCAGCAGGACGTTCTCGCGGCGGCGCGCGGCGAGCCCGATGCGGTCGCCCATCGCCTCCAGCGTGTCGAGGGTGATGTCGGGGTCGATCGTGTCGTCGCCGTACACGTGGCGCGGGTTCGGGTCGACCCCGCAGCGCTCGACCATCATCTCCAGGACGGACCGCTCCGTCCACGTCGGCTTGAGCTCCAGGCCGAACTGGTACTTGGGGCTGCCGGCGGCCATCCGCCGGTAGTGCAGCAGGTTGTTCTGGCGCGGCGTGGCGACGTCGCCCGCGATCATCGTCCGGACGAGGTGCGCGCGCAGCTCGTCCCGGGAGGGCACCGGGGTGGGGACGGCCATCACTCGTCCGTCATCGGGTCGAGGCCGTGCTCGGGGAACACCGCGCGCCGCGTCGCCATCACCGCCTGGTCGACCGGGTTCGCCGGGTCGTAGCCGCTCCCCCACCTGTGCACCTCCACCACGTCCGTTCCGTCCGTCATGCGCCGGGGGGCGATCTCGTCGGTCCGCGTCCGGACGAACTCGCGCCACGCCTCGGGCGTCTTGGTCTCCGGCGGGATGGGCGCGCCCGACGCCTCCGCGAGCAGGTGCGTCCATGCCCGGGGGACGACCTGGACCAGCTCGTAGCCTCCGCCGCCGGTGAGGATCCAGCGGCCGCCGGCGGTCTCGTGCGCGAGGCGGTGCAGCGCCGCGTAGGCGGTGCGCTGCCCGTCCACGGTCAGGATCAGGTGCGCGAGCGGGTCGAGCGCGTGGGCGTCGGCGCCGTGCTGGGTGACGAGGACCTGCGGGCGGAACCGGCGCAGCAGCGGCGGGACGACCGCGTCGAACGCGCGCATCCAGGGCGCGTCGGCGGTGCCCGGCGGCAGCGCGACGTTGACGGCCGTGCCCTCGGCGCCCCTGCCGCCGGTCTCGTTCGGGAAGCCGGTGCCGGGGAAGAGCGTCCGCGGCGTCTCGTGCAGGCTGATCGTCAGGACGCGCGGGTCGTCGTAGAAGGCGGCCTGGACGCCGTCGCCGTGGTGGACGTCGATGTCGACGTACGCGACGCGCTCGGCGCCCTGCTCCAGCAGCCAGGCGATCGCGACCGCCGGGTCGTTGTACACGCAGAAACCGCTCGCGGCGCCGCCGAGCGCGTGGTGCAGCCCCCCGGAGATGTTCGCCGCGTGCGCGGCGCCGCCGGTCCACACCGCCTCGGCGGCGGCCACCGAGGCGCCGGTGACCAGCGCGGACGCGTCGTGCATGCCGAGGAAGACGGGGTTGTCGGGCGTCCCGATGCCGAGCCCGATCTCGGGCAGGCCGGTCGCGCCCGCGTGCTTGACCGCGGCGATGTAGGACTCCTCGTGGACGAGCCCGAGCAGCGCGTCGCCGGCGGGCTCGAAGCCCGCGACCCGGACGTTCGGCCGGTCCGGGACGCCGAGCTCGCGGGCCAGCGCCATCGTCAGCTCGACGCGCACGGGGTTCATGGGATGCCCGGGACCGAAGTCGTAGGAGACGAGCTTCTCGTCCCAGAAGATCGTGAGTCCGCAGTCGGCCGGATCGGGGGACGGGGACGGCGCGGAACTGCTCATGACCTCACGGTATCGCGCGGGCGGCGTGGCGCGGATCACACCGGGGCGGTCCGGACCGCTTCGCGATCTCGAACCTGTGATGTGCATTACCCGTCATAAATGGGCATATAGGTAACACATCAGAAACAGACAATGGGGTGCAGATGGATTCGCCTCTCCCCTCCAGGCCACCGGCGGAGGTCACCTCTCTGCCGCTGGCCGACATGGAGGCCGACACCGCGGCCGACACCGACGCGACCTCCCCTGATCCGGCACCCCGCACGCCGCGTCACGACCGCAGTCCCAGCGTCCGGAGCCGTGCCCTCAGCGGCGCGATCCGGCTGGGCGTCCGACCGTTCGTCCACCGCGTCCCGGGGCACGCCGGGAGCATCCGCACCGCACGCTCGACCGTGGACGCCGCGTCCCTGCTGATGCGGCACACCCAGCGCGTGCGGATCCTGCCGCTGCACGACCCGCAGGTCGAGACCGGCCGCCGCGAGCGCCCGGTCACCGGCGAGTGGGTCGTCACGCGCGAGGCCGAGGAGGTCCCGACCGACGGCGCGGTGCTGTACCTGCACGGCGGCGGCTACGTCGTCTGCTCGCCGCGCACGCACCGGCCGATCACCTCGCGGCTCGCGCTCGACACCGGGCTGCCGGTGCTCGTCCCGCGCTACCGGCTGGCACCCGAGCACCCGTTCCCCGCCCCGCTGGAGGACGCCGTCGCGGCCTACCGCTGGCTGCTCGCGCGCGGCGTCCCGGCGTCCGGCATCGTCGTCGCCGGCGACTCGGCCGGCGGGCACCTCGCCGCCGCGCTGGCGGGCGAGATCTGCCGGATCGGGCTGCCGAGCCCGGCGGGCGTCGTGCTCTACTCCCCGTGGGTGGATCTGACCTGCGAACTCTCCACCCAGGCGCAGAGCCGGGCACGCGACCCCTACATCAGCGCCCACTCGGCGCGCCGGGTCGCCCGCCTCGCGGTGGGGCCGGCCGGGTTCGAGGACCCGCGGCTGGCCCTGCTCACCTGCCCCTGGACCGACACGCCGCCCGTCCTGATCCAGGTCGGGGGCGCGGAGGTGCTGCGTCCGGAGGCGGAGGCGCTCGCGGAGGCGCTGACCGCCGCCGGGGCCGACTGCGAGCTCCAGGTGTGGAGGGGGCAGATGCACGTCTTCCAGATGCTGAACCGCGTGCTGCCGGAGGCGAGCGCGGCGATGCGGGAGACGGCCCGGTTCATTCGCGCCGTGACGACCGCCGCCCCTTCCGCGGCCGAGGCCGTCGCCTGAGGTTGGCGTCCAGCAGGGCCGCGGCGTGGTCGGCCATCAGCCGCGGAACGCGCAGTCCCAGCAGGACCTTACGGACGGCGGACGCCGGTAAGCCCAGCCCGGCGCCGTCGTCCGGCTTCTTCTCCATGACGGACCCCCGATTCAAGATCATCCGATCGTAACCGTCCGGAAGGTCCGTTCGCGGCCTATTTGAGATCTTGTTGTGGTGACCCCCGAGTCACTCGGCGCGGAGCGCGACGACCGGGTCGAGGCGGCCGGCGCGGCGGGCCGGGACGACGCCGAAGAACACCCCGACCGCGGCCGAGACGGCGAACGCGACCGCCGGCGACCACCAGGAGACCGCGGCGGGCACCGGCGACACGGCCGCGATCGTCAGCGCCGCGCCGACGCCGAGCAGGATGCCCGCCGTCCCGCCGAGCGTCGTCAGCAGCACGGCCTCGACGAGGAACTGGGCGAGGATGTCGCGCTGCCGCGCGCCGAGCGCCTTGCGCAGGCCGATCTCCCGGGTCCGCTCGCGGACCCCGACCAGCATGATGTTCGAGACGCCCACCCCGCCGACCAGCAGCGAGATCGCCGCGATCGCGGCCAGCACCCCGGTCAGCGCGCCGAGCACGGTGCCGATCGTCCCGAGCAGCTGCGTCTGCGTGATCGCGGAGAACTTCTCGCCCCGGTACTTGCGCTCCAGCGCGTCCACGACCTCGCTCTGGAGCCGCGGCACGTCGTCCTTCGTCCGCGCGCGGACGGCGATGTAGTCGACGCGGTCCACCCCGAACATGCGCTGCGCCGTCGTGATCGGGACGTGCGCCTCCGCGTCGCGCGCCTGGCCGAACGTCTGCCCGACCTCCGCCAGCACGCCGACCACCCGGAACCGGGTGCCGCCCGCGATCGCGACCTGCCGCCCGACCGGATCGACGTCGCCGAACAGCCGCCGGGCGAGATCGGAGCCGAGCACGACCACCCGGCGGCGCGTCTCCACGTCGGTGCGGCTGAGGTAGCGCCCGCGGCGCAGCGGCCGGTCGAACACGTTGCGGAGGTTCTCGTTCGCGCCGAGGACGCTCGCGAACGCCTGCTCGTGCCCGGCCCGGACCGTCTCGCCCGAGTTGAGCGCGACCGCGATGCCGCTCTCGTCGCCGGTGACGCGGCCGAGGTAGCCGACGTCCTCCAGCCGCATCCGGCTGATCGTCGGCGCCGAGCCGATGCCGAGCTCGCCCGGCGCGACGAAGACGATGTTGGAGCCGAGCCCCTCGATCTCCGTCCGGACGAGGTCGCGGGCGCCGGTGCCGATCGCGACGAGCACCACGACCGCGGCGACGCCGACCACCACCCCGAACATCGTCAGGACGCTCCGCAGCCGGTTGACGCGCAGCGCGTCGAACGCGACCCGGAACGACTCGGCGAACCTCACGCGGCCCCGCCTCCGGTGTCGCGCTCCACCCGGCCGTCCCGGAGATGGATCCGCCGCCGCGCCCGCTCGGCGATGTCCGGCTCGTGCGTGACGAGGACGACGGCGACGCCGCGCTCCCGGTTCAGGCGTTCGAGCAGGTCCATGACGTCGTGGCCGGTGCGGGTGTCGAGGTTGCCCGTCGGCTCGTCGGCGAGGACGACGCCGGGGTCGCCGACGAGGGCCCGCGCGATCGCGACGCGCTGCTGCTCGCCGCCGGACAGCTGCCCGGGACGGTGGCCGAGGCGGTGCCCGAGCCCGACCGCGGCGAGGGCCTCGCCCGCCCGGCGCCGCCGCTCCGCCCGCGGCACGCCCCGGTAGACGAGCGGCAGCGCGACGTTGTCCCGGGCGCTCGTCCGGGCGAGCAGGTGGAAGGACTGGAACACGAACCCGACCCGGGCGTTGCGCAGCTCGGCCAGCTCCCCGTCCGACAGGGCGGCGACGTCGCGGCCGCCGATCCGCAGCGTCCCGCCGGTCGGCCGGTCGAGGCAGCCGAGCAGGTGCATGAGCGTCGACTTGCCCGACCCGGACGGCCCGAGGATCGCGACGAACTCCCCCGCGCCGACCCGCAGGCTCACCCCGCGCAGGGCCGTGACGTCGACGCCCTCCATCCGGTAGGTGCGGGTGACGTCCACCGCCTCCAGGGCCGGCGGGCCGGGGCCGCTCACCGCGCGCCCGGGCTCACGGGTTCAGCTCCTGCCCCTGCTCGACGGAGTCCGCGCCGCGCACCACGATGCGCTCGCCCTCCCGCAACCCCCGCGTGACCTGCACGGACGCGTCGCCCTGCGCGCCGAGTCCGACCACGCGGCGCTGCGCGCGTCCGCCGGAGACCACCCACACGACCGAGTCCCGCCCGCTGCTGACGATGGCGGCGGACGGCACCGACAGCACGCCCCGCACCTCTCGGACCCGCAGGTCCACCACCGCGCTCATGCCCGGCTTCGGCCGCGGGGCCGTCCCGCCGCCGGGCAGGGTCCCGCGCCCGAGCGCGAGCGTGACCCGGTAGGTCACGCCGCCGCCGCTCGCCTCCTTCGGCGTGGCACCGACCCCCGTCACCTCCGCCGCGTACGCGCCGCCCGGCACGGCGTCGAACTCCACGCCGGCCTGCACGCCCTCCGTGACCTGGAGGACGTCCGTCTCGTCCACGTCGGCGACCAGGGACAGCTTCGAGACGTCCGTGACCGTGACGACCGCGTCCCCGCTGGAGACCGGCGCGCCGGTCGCGATGGACGAGGCGTCGGTGCCCGCGCCGCCGAGGCCCCCGAGCCCGGCCGTCCCCTGGGAACCGGCCTGCCCGGGAAGCCCGCCGATGAGGTCGCCGAGGTCCCGGGTCCCGCCTGCCGGGCCGCCGAGCCCCGCGACGCCGTCGAACGGCGCCTTGATCGTCAGCGCGGCCACCGTCCGCTCGGCGGCGCGCACGGCCGCCCGGGTCTGCACCCGCTGCGCGGCGGTGATCGACGAGAGCGTCGCGCCGACGCTGCCGAGCCCGGCGTCCAGCCTGGCCACAGCCGCCCGCGCCGCGTCGGCCGCCGTCCGGTACCGCGCCTCCGCCTGGGCGATCCCGGCGAGGACGAGCGCGCGCTGCTTAAGGTCCGCGATCCGCAGCGCGGTCTTGCGCGCGCTCGCGAAGCCGTCGCGGGCCGTCGCGTCCGTCCGGCGCTGGAACGCCGACAGATCGAGACCCGCGGGGACGCTCGTCCCGCCGCCGGACGCCGAGCGGTCGGCCTCGCGGGCCTCGGCGAGCTGCTCCTCGGCGCCCGGCGAGGCGATCTTCGCGAGGACCTCGCCCTCCCGGACGCGGTCGCCGTCGCCCACGTAGACGCGCCGGATCGTCCCCTGCGCGGGGGCGCGCAGCACCGCGGTCGCCCGGGCGGACACCGTGGCGGGCGCCTCGACCACCTCGGAGACGTCGGCCCGCTCCACCCGGCCGAGCCGCACCGTCCCGTGCCCCCCGCCGCCGGTGCACGCGCTGAGCTGCGCCGCGAGCAGGAGGCCGACCAGGACGGGCGGGAGGTAACGGCGGGGAGCCACGGGGGCATCGTAGGAGCGTTCCCGGCCATACCGGGGCGAACGGCCCAATGAGGCCATCCACCCCTTCTGGGGCGCCGGTGCACCAGCGGGGCGTCCGATCAGACGCTGTGAGCGGCCTCGTGGTCGGCCGAGCGCTCCCGCCGGGCCGCGGGCCTGACCGTGAAGAACCCGACCAGCGCCGCGAGCGTCGCGATGCCCTCCCCGACCAGGCTGATCGTCTTCTCCGTGTACCAGACCGGCTCGTACATCGCCGGCAGCGGCCCGAGCGCGCCCACGTCCACGTAGTAGTAGAGCAGCAGCGCCCCCGTCGCGCTCCCCGCCACGAGGAACGACAGCGCGTACGACCAGCGCCGGGCATAGGTCAGAATGATCACCGCGGTGACGCCCGCCACCGCGGCCTGGATCCGGAACAGCAGGTCACCGTCGATCGAACCGCCCTGCACGAAGGCCATGTCGGGAGCGAACTTCCAGTGGACGATGGCGTCGGCGGCCAGTCCGGCGGCGATGAGCAAGCGCAGGATGAGTCCCATGTTCCTTACACGGGCGGGACCCCCCGGCCGGCTCAACGGTTGAGCATTAAAATTTCATGAGATCAGCCGCCGGCCAGCTCCCGGCCCCGGTTGCGGGCGGACTCGATGGCCTCCAGCACCGCGGCCCGCACCCCGTGCCGCTCCAGCTCCCGGATCGCCGCGATCGTCGTCCCGCCCGGCGACGTCACCGCCTCGCGCAGCAGCACCGGGTGCTCGCCGGAGTCCCGCAGCATCACCGCCGCGCCCACCGCCGACTGGATCACCATCTCCAGCGCGGCGGCCCGCGGCATGCCGAGCAGGATGCCCGCGTCCACCATCGCCTCGACGAGGTAGTAGAAGTACGCCGGACCGCTGCCCGACAGCGCGGTCGCGCCGTCCTGGAGCGACTCGGGGATGCGCAGCACCTTCCCGACCGGCGACAGCAGCTCCTCCGCCAGCCTCAGGTGCTCCTCCCCCGCGTGCGCCCCCGCGGAGATGACGCTCATGGCCTCGTCCACGTGCACGGGCGTGTTCGACATGACCCGCACCACCGGCACGCCGTCCGGCAACCGCTGCTCGATGAACGGCGTCGTGATCCCCGCCGCCATCGACACCACCAGCCGCCCCGCCGGAACGTGCGGCCCCACCTCGTCCAGCAGGGCGCCCATGTCCTGCGGCTTCACCGCGAGGACGAGCGTGCTCGCCTTCGCGGCCGCCTCCACGTTCGACACCACCTCGATGCCGTACCGCTCCCGAAGCAGCGCCCCGCGCTCCTCCCGGCGCGCGGTCGCCATCAGCTCCGACGGCCGCCGCCCCGCCCGGAGCACCCCGGACAGCAGCGCCTCGCCCATCTTCCCCGCACCAAGAATCGCAATCATGAGGGGATTTTATTTGCGGGACGTCAGTGAGCGGACGAAGAAGCGGAGGTTGGCGGGCCTCTCGGCGAGCCGCCGCATGAAATACGCGTACCACTCGCGGCCATAGGCGACGTACACGCGCACCTGGGCGCCCTCCCTCGCCAGACGGCGCTGCTCCTGCGGGCGGACCCCGTACAGCATCTGGTACTCGAACGACCCCGCGTCCCGGTCGTGCAGGACGGCGAGCGCCGCCGCCATGTCGATCAGCCGGGGATCGTGCGTCGCGATCATCGGGTGCCCCCGGCCCGCCATCAGGATCTTCATGCACCGCACATAGGACTTGTCGATCTCGTCCTTGGCCGTGAACGCCACCGGCTCCGGCGCGGCGTAGGCGCCCTTGCACAGCCGGACACGCGACCCCTCGTAGGCCAGCTCGGCGCAGTACTCCTCCGCCCGCCGCAGGTACGCTTGGATCACGGCGCCGGTGTCGGGGAAGTCGCGCCGCAGCTCATGGACGATCCGGAGCGTGGCGTCGACCGAGGCGTGCTCCTCCATGTCGACGGTCACGGTCGTCCCGACGGTGCGGGCGGCCGCGCAGATGCGCCGCGCCCCGTCCAGCGCGAGGTCCTCGTCCAGCGTCAGCCCGACCGCCGACAGCTTCACCGACACCTCGGCGCGCGGACCGAGGCCCATCGCACCGAGCCGGTCGAGCAGCTCCGCGTAGTGCCGGACGTTCGCCTCGACCTGCTCCTTGTCCCGGGTGTCCTCACCGAGGACGTCCAGGGACACGAGCAGCCCCTCGCCGGTCAGCTCCCCGGTGACGCGCAGGGCGTCGCCGATCGTCTCACCCGCCACGAACCGGCGGACGACGTCCCGGGTGACCGGCGCGCGCTCCACGAGCCTGCGCACCCCCTCACTGCGCGAAGCCGCCAGCAACGCCTGACGAAGCACTGGTGAACCCCTTGTCCGGAGGGCCCGAGCCACCCTCCCTCACCAGCCTATGCCCCGAGAAACGCCCTCCAGATGTGCGCGGGCACGGTAGTCCGTCGCCGCTCAGAGGCGGCAGCTGATCTCCATGCCGTCCTCGACGGGAAACGTCACGCTCTGGTATCCGTTCGCCGGGTCGCGTACGTAGTCGAGGTACGGCCGCAGGCCGCTCAGGCCGACGTCGTCGGCCACGACGAGCGTGCCGGGCCGCAGACGCGGTTCGAGAAGCCGCAGGACGGGCAGGCACAGCTCCTTCCAGCCGTCCAGCAGGACGAAGTCCGCGGGGTCGTCGAGGCCGCGGAGGGTGTCGCGGGCGTCTCCCTCCAGCACGGTGATCAGGTCGTCCAGGCCGGTCTCGGCGAAGGTCCGGCGGGCTGCGGCGATCTTGTCCGTGCTGAGTTCGGTGGTGATGACGCGTCCGGTGCCGTTGTCCCGTACGGCCGCCGCCAGGTACAGCGTGGAGATCCCGAAGGACGTGCCGAACTCGACGACCGTGGCCGGGCGGACGGCCCGGACCAGGTTGTAGAGCAGTTCCCCGCCGCTGGCAGAGATCGGCATGTAGACCTCCGCCACGGCGTCGGCCCGCTCCTGGGGTGTCAGCGGCTCGAACCCGCCGGGCAGTTCCGCGCCGACGCGCCCGACAGTGACCTCGTCCTGCTCGGCTCGCTCGAACATCCGGCCGAGGGCCGCCTGGACGCGGGGGTCGGCAAGCGTGTGGGTAGGTGTCATGCAAGCTAGAGTAGACGCAACGTTGCGTTGCGTCTAGAGGGCGATACCCTGACCGGCGGGAGGCGGAATGGCACCTGCGACAGGCGCCGCCGAGGCGAGCGGCACCGGCGGATCGGGGCGGCGTCACCACGGCAACCGGCACGGACGCAGCGAACAGGCCCGGCTGGCGGTGCTGGAGGTGGCCGACGGCCTGCTCATCGAGAAGGGCTTCGCGGGCGTCACGATGGAAGGCATCGCCGCCCGGGCCGGTGTGGCCAAGCAGACCATCTACCGCTGGTGGAAGAGCAAGACCGATGTCCTGATGGACGCCTTCCTCCAGGACGCGACCGAGGACCTCACGGCTCCCGATACCGGCGACATCGCCCTCGACCTCCGCGACTACCTACGCCGACTGGCGTGGTTCCTCAGCGAGTCCGACCCCGGCGCCGTCTTCAAGGCGCTGATCGCCCAAGCGCAGCACGACCCGGTGTTCGCCCAGGACTTCCGGTCCCGCTACCTCGACGGGCAACGCCGCCGCGACCGCCTGCCGTTGGAGCGGGCCGTGGACAGGGGCCAACTGCCTGCGAACCTCGACATGACGGCCGAGACGGACCAGCTCGTAGGCCCTCTCTACTACCGCGTGCTGGTCACCGACGAACCAATCAGCCACGATTTCATCGACGACCTCATCGACGCGTTCCTCCGAAGGCACAACCTGACGGCACAGACGAAGCCCTGACCGCCCCAGAACCTGCTGAATGACGCGCGCGGGCACAAAACCCCACGTCCGAACCTAAAGCGTCAGCGACCCGAGCGTTGCGATCGCGTGCGAAGCCAGTGCCGAGCCTGCGAGGCACTGATCGCGCAGTGAGCCGCCAGGCGAGCCGGAGCGATGCAGCGATCGCCGCAAGGCCCGTTGAAGGAGGGCCTTCAGGGCCCGACGCCAAGGGCGTTGCTATGACACACTCCCCAGGCCGTGGCCGCCGGGGTGTTGTTTGACGTAGTCGGGCATCTCGGCGGTCTTGACGGCGTTGAAGAGCTGCCGGGCCTTGGTGCCGTCGAGGAGGACGACGCTCTGCTTGCCGCGCATGCCGGTTCCCTTGTAGGGCGCCGTCAGGAACGTCACGTCGGAGGCGCGGAGGTGGCGCATGCTCAGCGCGAGCGAGCGGAGCTTGCCCGCGGAGACGCTCTCGTCCACGCTGATGGACTTGGTGAACGCCGACAGGAACCGGTCGAGCTTGAGCGGGTTGCTGAGCGTGCCGCCGGCGGCGGCCTGCTGGGCGAGCGCGCCGAGGAAGGCCTGCTGGCGCCTGATCCGGTCGAAGTCGCCGTTCGGCAGGTTGTAGCGCTGCCGGACGAACAGCAGGGCCTTCTCGCCGTCGAGCTTCTGCCGTCCGGCCTCCCAGCGGACCTTGCGGGCCGGGTCGTACACGCTCTGCTTGATCGTGACGGTGACGCCGCCGAGCGCGTCCGTCATGGACTTGAAGCCGGCGAAGTCGATGGCGCCGTAGTGGTCGACGCGGATGCCGGTGAGGCCCTCGACGGTCTCGATCAGCAGTTTCGGGCCGCCGTAGGAGAACGCGGCGTTGATCTTCTGGTTGCCGTAGCCGGGGACCTCGACCCAGGAGTCGCGCGGGAACGAGATCACGTACGCCTTGCTCCGGTCGGCCGGCAGGTGCAGCAGCATGATCGTGTCGGTGCGCTGCTGGCCGGGCTTCCAGACGGCCTCGCCGTCCCCGGTGGTGCCGGTCTCGGCGCGCGAGTCGGATCCGACGAGCAGCCAGTTCTCGGTGCCGGTCACGTTCGGGCCGGGACGCTTGGCGTCGTCGCCGGGCAGCGCCCCCTTGATCCGGTCGATGTTGCCGTTGTAGGCGGACTGGCGCTGCCAGATCAGCCCGCCGAGCCCCGCCACGATCAGGGCCAGGAACACGCCGACGGCGATGAGGATCCGCGGCCAGCGGCGCTTGCGCGGCTTGCGGTGCCCCGGTCCCTCGCCGTCGCCGCCGTCACCGTCCCCCGGGACGGGCAGCGTTCCGAGACCGCCCAGCCCAGGCGGGGCCGCCTCGGCCGCCGGGCCACCCGGTCCGCCCGGTCCGCCTGTGCCCGCCGAACCACCTCGACCGGCCGGAGCGCCGTGACCCATCGGAGCGCCCTGACCCGTGGGGCCGCCCGTGGCTCCGGAGGCGCCCGGGGCCCGCGGGACGCCGGACGCGGCGAGCCCGTCGTGCGGTCGGGGGGACGCGTCGGGCCGCCGCGGCGCGGACGGGCCGTTGGGGTCTCGGGGGGTCATGGCGCCGAAGCTACCAGCAGAGTCCGGCCGGGAAGGCCCACTTGACACGAGGTGTCCGTTTCGGACGGTCGGGTCAGGCGGTCCGGCGGCGCAGCGTCGCGGCGCCGAGCAGCAGCGCGACCAGCGTGAATCCGGCGATCACGACGACGTCGACCGTCAGCGTACCGGTGAAGTCGGGCCGGCGGCTGATCTCGTGCATGCCCTCGACCGCGTACGTCAGCGGCAGCACCTTGGAGGTCGCCTCAAGCCAGGACGCCATGTCCTCGCGCGGGACGATCAGCCCGCACAGCAGCGTCTGCGGCAGCACGAACGCCGGCATGAACTGGACGGCCTGGAACTCGGTCCGGGCGAACGCGCTGGCGAACAGGCCGAGCGCCATGCCGAGCAGCGCGTCCAGCACCGCGACGAGCACGAGCGACCCGAGCGAGCCGTTGAGGTCCAGGCCGAGCCAGGTGAGCGCGATCGCGAGGACGACCGCGACCTGGACCAGCGCGACGAGCCCGAACGCGAGCGCGTAGCCGAGCAGCAGGTCCAGCTTGCCGGCCGGCATGGTCATGAGCCGCTCCAGCGTGCCGCCCGTCCGCTCGCGCAGCGTGGCGACGCTGGTCACGATGAACATGATCACGAAGGGGAACAGGCCGAGCAGCAGCGGGCCGACCCGGTCGAAGAGCTGCGGCTGGTCGAACACGTACCGCAGCAGGATCATGAGCAGGCTGGGCACGCCGATCAGCATGCCGAGCGTGCGGTGGTCGTTCTTGAGCTGGGCGAGGATGCGCCGCGTCGTCGCCAGGGTGATCGCGGGGTTCATGCCGGGCTCCCCGCGTGCTCCTTGATCAGCTGGAGGAAGGCGCCCTCCAGGTCGTCCGCGCCGGTGCGGGAGCGCAGCGCCTCGGGGGCGCCGTCGGCGAGGACGCGGCCCTCGCGCATCAGCAGCAGCCGGTCGGTGCGTCCCGCCTCGTCCATGACGTGGCTGGACACGATCAGCGTGGTGCCGCGGTCGGCGAGCGCGCGGAACAGCTCCCACAGCTCCTCGCGCAGGACCGGGTCGAGGCCCACCGTCGGCTCGTCGAGGACGAGGAGCTCGGGCGTGCCGAGCAGCGCGACGGCGAGGTTGACGCGGTTGAGCTGCCCGCCGGACAGGGTGGAGACGACCTGGTCGCGCTGCTTGCCGAGGCCCACCTCATCGACGACGCGGTCCACGTCCGAGCGCGGGGCGCGCAGCACGGACGCGAAGTAGCGCAGGTTCTCGGCGACGCTCAGGTCGGCGTAGACGGCGGGCGTCTGCGTCGCGTACCCGACGCGGTGCCGCAGGCCGCGCGAGCCGGCGGCGTCGCCGAGCACGGTCACCGTGCCGCTGTCGACGATCTGGACGCCGACGAGCGCCCGCATCAGCGTCGTCTTGCCGCAGCCGCTCGGTCCGAGCAGCCCGACGACGGCGCCCCGCGGCACGTCGAACGTGATCCGGTGCAGTACCTCCCGGCCGCCGCGGACCACGCACAGGTCGCGGACGTCGACCGCCGGACTAGAACTCATCATGTGTTGAATTTATGTCGGCACGGAGGCCCGGTCAAGGGCACGCCGGAGGAGACCTCCGTCACGGAGGAGCGAAAGCCGGGATCAGCCGAAGTAGCGCTGGAGGGCGGGGGCGACGAGCTCCACGAGCTCGTCCTCGGACGCGGACGCCATCGGCTCGACGCGCAGGACGTACCGCAGGATCATCAGCCCGATCATCTGCCCGGCGGCCGCCTGGATCCGGATCTGCGGGACGCCGGCGACCTCCCCCGCGCGGGCGAACAGGGCCGAGGTGACGAACTCGCGCATCAGCGCGGCCGCCTTCTCGTTCGTCATCGCCGACCGGAGCATCGCGAGCAGCGGCGCGCGCCGCGCGGCGTCGCCCCACACGCCGAGGAAGGTGCGGACCATGACCTCGCCGAGCCTCTCGCGCGGCCCGGACATGATCTGCGGCAGCAGGACGGACGGGTCCACCGGGAAGCGCATCGCCTCGATGAACACGCCCTCCTTGTTGCCGAAGAAGTGGTGCACGAGGGCCGGGTCCACCCCGGCGGCGCGGGCGATGGCGCGCAGCGAGGCGCCGTCGTAGCCCTTCTCGGCGAACAGCTCGCGGGCCTCCGCCAGGATCGCCTCGCGCGTCTCGGTCGGGCCCGGGCGGCGCCCAGGGCCCCGCGCGGGGCGCGCCGCCTGCGTCACCGCGCCCCTCGGCGGGTGACCTCCCCGCCGGAGGTGACCTGCCAGGTCCGGTCGGCGGCGGCCAGGTGCAGCCGGGCGAACGCCAGGGCCTCGGCGAGGTCCTCCATGCGCTCGGCGCGGCTGGACGCGCGCCGCGTGTTGACCTCCAGCACGACGTGCCCGTGGAAGCCCCCCTCGGCGAGGGACTCCAGCATCGGCCCGCAGGGCTGGTTGCCGCGCCCCGGGACGAGGTGCTCGTCCTTGTTCGTGATGCCGACCCCGTCCGCCAGGTGGACGTGGCGGAGCCGGTCCCCGAGGCTGTCCGCCATCTCCAGGGCGTCGGACCCCGACACCGCCGTATGCGACAGGTCGAGCGTGACGTACGGGTAGTCCTGGTCGACGGGATTCCAGTCGGGCAGGTACATGCCCGCCTCCGCCCCGCGCGCCTTCAGCGGGAACATGTTCTCGACCGCGAACAGGACGTCCGTCTCGTCCTGCATGCGCGCGAGCCCCTCGACGAACTCCCGCGCGTAGTCGCGCTGCCAGCGGAACGGCGGATGGACGACGACGACGTCCGCGCCCAGCTCCTCCGCGACCTCCTTGGAGCGGATGAGCTTGCCCCACGGCTCGCGTCCCCACACCCGCTGGGTGAGCAGCAGGCAGGGCGCGTGGATCGACTTGATCGGCACCTGGTGGTAGTCGGAGAGGCGGCGCAGGACGTTGAGGTCCTGCGAGGAGGCGTCGGTGGAGACCATCACCTCGATGCCGTCGTACCCCAGCAGAGCGGCGATCTCGAAGGCGCTCGGCACCTTCTCCGGATAGACCGACGCGGTGGAAAGCGTGATCGGCGCGTCCGGAACGCGAATGGCCGGTGGAAAGGCGCCGTTGTGCTGCGGGGTCAAGGCTCCCTCGCCAGGAATGATCGCTCGCCAGTGTTCGTAACGAAAGCCTATGCGCCTACGGCGGTGTTGAAACCCTCGCCCCGGGTGATCCGCGCTGCCCCGCGGGCGCTCCGCGCGGCCCGTGCCGGCGGGCGGCTACGCTCTGCGTCCGTGGCCGAGATCGCACCGGGTGCCGTGCCGAGCCCCAACATCTGGAACTCGCCGCAGGTCTACGAGGTGGAGAACCGCGCGGTCGATCCCGACGGGCTGATCGAAACGGCGATGCGCGCCGTCCGCCCGTGGCAGGGTGCGACCGTTCTGGACCTCGGCTGCGGCACCGGATTCCATTTGCCGCGTTTCGCCGCGGACGCGGAACGGGTGATCGGCGTCGAGCCGCACTCCGGCCTCGCCGCCGCCGCGCGCCGCCGCGTGAAGGACCTCTCGAACGTGACCGTCCGCGTCGGCGCGGCCCAGGCGCTCCCCCTCCCGGACGCGTCGGTGGACGTCGTCCACGTCCGCTGGGCGTACTTCTTCGGACCGGGCTGCGAGCCCGGCCTCGCCGAGCTCGACCGCGTCGTCCGGCGCGGCGGCGCGATCTTCATCATCGACAACGACGCCACGCGGTCCACGTTCGGCCGCTGGTTCCAGCGGAGCCTCCCGACGTACGACCCCGAGGCGGTGGAGCGCTTCTGGACGCGCCAGGGCTTCTCCCGCGAGCCTTTGACGATCCGCTGGTCGTTCCAGAGCCGCGCGGACCTGGCCGCCGTCCTGCGGATCGAATTCCCCCCGGACCTCGCGAAAGCCTGCCTTCGCGAGCACAAGGGACTTGAGGTGGACTACGCGGTGAATCTGTGGTGGCGTTGCCCCTAGGTTACTGACTAGTCGGTCACACTCGCCCCCGCGGTCTGGCCGTTACTGGACCCGCTGTACAACACTTGCCTCCATCCGAGGAACGGGAGGAACGACCCATGAGCCGTGCCGCCAGGACGAGCCGCATCGCCCCGGCAGGGGCGCCCCTCCGCCGGCCGGGCCGCGGCGTCCTCGCCGCCACCGCCCTCGGCGCGGCGGGCGCCGGAGCCGGGATCGCCGCCCAGCGCCGCGCCATGCGCCGCCTCCAGCTCCGTCCCGACCCGTACGCGGGCGAGCCCTTCGGCGCGCTGCGCGGCCGCCCCGTCCCCGTCCGCGCCGGCGACGGGACCCGCCTGTACGCCGAGATCGACGGCGACGACCGCACCGACCTCGCCGTCGTGTTCTCGCACGGCTGGACCCTCACCCAGGACTCCTGGCACTTCCAGCGCAAGGCCCTGCGCGGCCTCGGCCGCCTCGTCTTCTGGGACCAGCGCGGCCACGGCCGCTCCGACGGCGGCGCCCGCGACGGCTACGCGATCCCCCGCCTCGCCGCCGACCTCGCCGCCGTCATCGACGCCACCGTCCCCGCCGGCACCCCCGTCGTCCTCGTCGGCCACTCCATGGGCGGCATGACGATCATGCGCTACGCCGACGACCACCCGGACGAGATCGGCCGCCGCGTCGTCGCCACCGGCCTGCTCTGCACGTCCTCCGGCGGCCTCGGCGAGGTCACCCTCGGCATGCCCGCCCTCCTGGCGCGCGCCACCCACCGCCTCCTCCCCCGCGCCCTCCGCGCCATCGGCGCGAGCTCGGCCGCCATCGAGAAGGTCCGCCACCTCGGCCGCGACGGCTCCATGCTCATCGAGGACCTCATCGCCTTCGGCCCCGACGCCAGCCCCGCCGCCGTCGCGTTCGCCGAGCAGATGATGGCCGACACCCGCATGGACGCCCTCATCGACTTCTTCCACTCGATGATCACGCACGACGTCATCAGCGAGTGCGCGTCCCTCGCCGGCGCCGACACCCTGGTCATCGGCGCGGAGCACGACATGCTCACCCCCGTCGAGCACAGCCTCAAGATCGCCGGCTGCGCCGACTCCGCCCGCCTGGAGGTCGTCCCCGGCGCCGGACACATGGCCATGCTGGAGCGCCCCAGCATCGTCTCCGACCACCTGGGCGACCTCATCGAACGCGCCCGCAAGTCCATCTCCGCCTGAGCCGGGCCGCGGGCCGACCGGGGCACCTCCGCACCTCGACCGGCCCGCGGGCAGGCGACCGTCCATGTGTGGACTAAGAACCACCGCCGCCCGGACAGAAGGACGACGCCCCGGGGTCCTTGCATGCCTGGGCGCCGCCGAACCGCCGAGCGGACGCTAGGCAGGAAGCTGAACCCGCGCGTAGGAAGGTGAGCGGTCACGTGAGGCGGCGCGCAGAGCGTCCCGAACGGCTGACCTGGAGGCGAGGCAGGAGGTCCACCCGCGCGTGGGAAGGTGCGCGGTCACGTGAGGGGGCGCGCGTCGTCTGGACTGAGGAGGAAGCGAGCGCAAGCGAGCGCCCGACGAGGGAAGACGGCGCGTAAAGCGCCCCCGAACCGCCGAGCGGACGCGAGGCAATCCAGCACTGTCGGTCGGGGGGCTTACGCTTCGGCGCATGGCGAAGGTGAAGGCGGCGAAGGCGTCGTATCGCTGCTCGGAGTGCGGGTGGCAGACGTCGAAGTGGGTGGGGCGCTGCGGCGAGTGCCAGACGTGGGGGACGGTGACGGAGGCGGCGTCGGCGACTCCGGCGCGGGTGGTGAGTGCGGGGCCGGTGAGTGCGCCGGCGCGTCCGATCGGGCAGGTGGACGTGCGGTCGGCGCAGACGCGGCCGACGGGGTTGGACGAGTTGGACCGGGTGCTGGGCGGCGGGATCGTGCCCGGGGCGGTGCTGTTGCTGGCGGGTGAGCCGGGGATCGGGAAGTCGACGTTGCTGCTGGAGGTGGCGGCGTTGGCGTCGACGCGTCCGGCGGCGGGCGCGGAGGCGGAGGCGGGCGCGGAGGCCGCAGCGGGAGCAGGGGCGGACGCCGCGGCGGGACGGGTGGCGGCGAGTCCGGTGCTGTACGTGACGGGTGAGGAGTCGGCGGAGCAGGTGCGGTTGCGCGCGGACCGGGTCGGCGCGATCACTGACCGGTTGTATCTGGCGGCCGAGCTGGAGCTGTCGGCGGTGCTGGGGCATATCGACGCGGTGCAGCCGACGTTGCTGGTGGTCGATTCGATCCAGACGATCGGGACGTCGGAGGTGGACGGGGCGCCGGGGGGTGTGACGCAGATCCGGGAGGTGGCGGCGAACCTGATCCGGGTGGCGAAGGAGCGCGGCATCACGGTGGTGCTGGTGGGCCATGTCACGAAGGAGGGGACGATCGCGGGGCCGCGGCTGCTGGAGCATCTGGTGGACGTGGTGCTCTACTTCGAGGGGGACCGGCATTCGCGGCTGCGGATGATCCGCGCGGTGAAGAACCGGTACGGGCCGACGGACGAGCTGGGTTGTTTCGATCTGTCCGAGGTCGGGATCGTGGGATTGCCGGATCCGAGCGGGTTGTTCCTGACGCGGCGGGAGGAGCCGGTGCCGGGGACGTGCGTGACGGTGACGCTGGAGGGGCGGCGTCCGCTGGTGGCGGAGGTGCAGGCGCTGGTGGCGAAGTCGCATCTGCCGGCGCCGCGGCGGGCGACGTCGGGGCTGGACACGTCGCGTGTCGCGATGGTGCTGGCGGTGCTGGCGCAGCGCTGCAAGATCTCCATGCATGAGCAGGACGTGTACGTCTCCACGGTCGGGGGCGTGCGGCTGGCGGAGACGTCGGTGGACCTGGCGCTGGCGCTGTCGGTGGCGGGGTCGACGGTGGAGCAGGCGCTGTCGAACAGCCTGATCGCGCTGGGGGAGGTGGGGCTGGCGGGCGAGGTGCGGGTGGTGCCGGGGGTGCAGCGGCGGCTGGCGGAGGCGGCGCGGCTGGGGTTCAAGTACGCGGTCGTTCCGCGCGGTTCGCTGGAGCTCGCGGACGGCCCACTGAAACGGGCAGATCCGCAGTTGTCCAGCTATGAGGGGATGAAGGTGATGGAGGTGGACAGCCTTCAGCAGGCGCTCCAGGTGGCCTTTACCGCTCCGTAACGCGGATCACGCCAGAGTATTACCTCCCGCGGTCCACGCTTGCGACCAGGGGAGGAACCAGGCCGCGAGCCGCCTCGGTAAACTGACGCCGTCCAGCGACCTCCGGGGGCCAGGTGCCAGCACACGACAAGGGTCATGACGAACGACGCCGCGCCACACTCGCCGCGGTGGCCCCGGGCACCCAGATCCGGGACGGCCTCGAGCGCATCCTGCGCGGCCACACCGGCGGGCTGATCGTGCTCGGCTACGACAAGCCGGTCGAGGACCTGTGCACGGGCGGTTTCGAGCTCGACGTGGAGTTCTCCGCGACGCGACTGCGCGAGCTCGCCAAGATGGACGGCGCGATCGTCCTCGACGGCAGCCACAGCCGCATCGTGCGGGCCGCCGTCCACCTCGTGCCGGACTCGACGATCCCGACCGAGGAGTCGGGGACGCGGCACCGCACCGCGGAGCGCGTCGCCCGCCAGACCGGCTATCCGGTCATCTCGGTCAGCCAGTCGATGCACATCATCGCGCTGTACCTCGACGGCATCCGCTACGTCCTGGAGGACTCGGCGGCGATCCTGTCGAAGGCCAACCAGGCGCTCGCGACGCTGGAGCGCTATAAGCTCCGGCTCGACGAGGTGGCGGGCACGCTGTCCGCGCTGGAGATCGAGGACCTCGTCACCGTGCGGGACGTCAGCGCGGTCGTGCAGCGGCTGGAGATGGTCCGCCGCATCGCCGACGAGATCGAGGGCTACGTCGTCGAGCTCGGCACCGACGGGCGGCTGCTGTCCCTGCAACTGGACGAGCTGGTGTCCGGCGTGGACGCCGACCGCGAGCTGATCGTCCGCGACTACCCGTCCGCCGACACGCGGGCGCGCGGCGTGGCCTCGATCCTCGCGGCGCTCGACGTGCTGTCGGCGAACGAGCTGCTCGACCTGTCGACGGTCGCGGAGGTCATGGGCTTCGCCGGCCCGGACGCCCTGGACCTGCCCGTCAGCCCGAAGGGCTTCCGGCTGCTGGCCAAGGTGCCCCGGCTGCCGAGCATGGTCGTCGAGCGGCTCGTCGAGCACTTCGGCGGGCTGCAGAAGCTGCTGGCCGCCAGCATCGACGATCTCCAGGCGGTGGGCGGCGTCGGCGAGTCCCGCGCGCGGAGCGTCCGGGAGGGCCTGTCGCGGCTGGCCGAGTCGTCGATCCTGGAACGTTACGTCTGACGCTCCCCGGCCGCCGTGACCGCCGACGTACCGGCCCGGTGCGTGCCACAATGGCGATCCGACATGAACTCCACCTTCACCGAGCCGATCCTCGACTGGTACGACGCCAACGCCCGCGACCTCCCCTGGCGGGCGGCCGACGCCACCCCGTGGGGCGTCCTGGTCAGCGAGATCATGCTCCAGCAGACGCCGGTGTCCCGTGTCCTGCCCGTGTGGCGGGAGTGGATGGCCCGCTGGCCCACGCCCGCGGCGCTGGCGGCCGAGCCGTCCGGGGAGGCCGTCCGCGCGTGGGGGCGCCTCGGCTACCCGCGCCGCGCCCTGCGGCTGCACGAGAGCGCCCGCGCGATCACCGAACGCCACGGCGGCGAGGTCCCCTCGTCCCATGAGGAGCTCCTCGCCCTGCCCGGCATCGGCTCCTACACGGCGGCCGCCGTCGCCAGCTTCGCGTTCCGGCAGCGGCACGCCGTCCTCGACACCAACGTCCGCCGCGTGCTGTCGCGGCTGGTCGGCGGCGTGGAGTACCCGCCGAAGAGCCAGACCCGCGCCGAGGTCCGCGTCGCGGAGGACCTGCTGCCGCTCGACCCGCCGACCGCCGCCCGCTGGGCCGTCGCGGTCATGGAGCTGGGCGCGCTGGTCTGCACCGCGCGCTCGCCCCGCTGCGTGGACTGCCCCGTCCTCGACCAGTGCGCCTGGCACCTGAACGGACGTCCCGCCTACGACGGTCCGCCCCGGCGCGGCCAGACCTACGCGGGCACCGACCGCCAGTGCCGCGGACGCATCCTCGCCGTCCTGCGCGAGGCCGACGGGCCGGTAGAGAAGCCCGCCCTCGACATCGTCTGGTCGGACGCCGTCCAGCGTGAACGCGCCTTGGACGCCCTCATCGCGGACGGCCTCGTGGATCCCCTCCAGGACGGCCGCTACGCCCTGCCCGCCTGACGAACGGCGTCAAGGCACCGGAATGTCGGCGTACTCGGCGCGGATCTCGGAGCGGATGAGTTCCAGCAGCCGGCCGACCCAGTTCCGCCCCTTCTCCCCGGCCGTGACCCAATGCTCGGACTCCATGCCCGTGTAGGCGAAGGGGGCGTCGCGGGTGCCGAGGAGGATGTCCGCCAGCTCCGGATGCTGGGCGAACTTGGCGCGGAGAAGGCCCGCCATCACGGCGGTGCGCGCCCCGGCCCAGCCCTCGACGCGCTCGGCGCCCTCCGCGAGCTTTCTAGCGTCGGACGGCCGCGAGGCTAGCCGGATGGACTCGCGGACTCCGGCGTCCGCGGTGGACAGCGCCCAGTACGCATGCGTCACGGACGGGTAGACCGTGGTCCCGACACGGATCGGCGCCGGGTACTCGTTCTGCAGCGCCACGATGCCCGCCACCTCGGGCGGCCCCTGCGGGAAGACCCGTCCTCCGAGATGGACGGTCCCCGCAGCGGGCTCGAGCGGATCGTCCGCAGGCCGCCGCTTCGCGTACTCCTCGTGGACGCGGTCGCGCTCGGCGAAGTACTCCAGAGCCCAGGCGCGCATGTCCTCGGTGACGGCCTCGTCCTGGTCCTGGAACCAGCCGCCGATCGGCCGCTCCCCGATGTCGGTGCAGAGGTACACCAGCGGACGGTCCTTCTGGTCCATGTCGCCGAGCGCGTAGTGCCGCTTGTGCTCGGGAATCGCCAGGTACGCCTCGCGCAGTGCGCGCCGGTCCGCCTCCTCGCGCGTCTCCAGATAGCGGTCGAGGACGGCCATGCACCGGTCCGTGGAGTCGGGCCGGCCGTTCAGCGTCTCGATGTCGTCGGCGACCTCGCCGAGCAGCATCCCGGCCGTCAGGCCGAAGCGCGGCTGGGCGGCCTTCCAGCGCCCCAGCTCGAAGGCGCTGATCTCCGCGCCCTCCGGCACCTCCGTCACGACCCAGCCCGCGTCGAGCTTCTCGCGCAGCCCGTCCAGGTCCACCCACTCCCAGCAGTGGATCGCCCCGTCCGCGTACACCAGCAGGTTCGTGAGGTGGTACGACACGTTGTGGATGAAGATGGGGCGGGCCACGCCCTCGATGCGCCGACCGTCCTCGATGCGGTGGATCCGGTTCATCACGTTGATCACGATAGCTGCCGGACGGCGGCGAAAACGGGTGGTCTCCCGCGCCGGCCGGACCGTACCGTACGGCCCGTGCGCGATCTGCTGAAGCTGCCCAAGGCCCACCTGCACGTCCACCTGGAGAGCACGATCCGCTGGGACACACTCCGGGAGATCGGCTCCGCCAACGGCGTGGACGTCCCGGACGGCGAAGGGCCCCTCGGCGGCTTCGGCGCCTTCTTCGCCCAGAACGAACTGGTGCGCGCCTGCCTGCGTCGCCCGGACGACTTCCGCCGGATGGCCTACGAGTTCTGCGAGGACGAGGCCGCCCAAGGCACCCGCTACGCCGAGGCGTCGTTCACCGCCGCCGCGCACGGCGAGCGGCTCGGCGATCTCGACATGCCGCTGACCGCCGTCCGCGAAGGCCTGGACGCCGGACATGCGGCCTTCGGCATCGAGGTGCGGCTGCTCCTCGACCACTCCCGGCGCCGTCCGGTCGAACGGGCCTGGCGGACCCTCGACCTCGCCAAGCGCCACGACGGCGTGGTCGCCGTCGGCCTCGCGGGCGACGAGACGTTCCCCGGCGACCCGTTCACCGCGGTGTTCGAGGCCGCCCGCGACGCGGGGCTGCACGTCGTCCACCACGCCGGCGAGGCCGCGGGCGCCGCGAGCATCCGGCAGGCCCTCGACACCGGCCGCACCGAGCGCCTCGGGCACGGCATCCGCGTCCTGGACGACCCGGACCTCGTCGCCGAGGTACGGGAGCGGCGCATCCCGCTGGAGGTGTGCCCCTCATCCAACGTCGCGCTCGGGTTCGCCCCGTCGCTCGCCGAGCACCCGCTGCCCAGGCTCCGCGACGCGGGCCTCGTCGTGACGATCAACACCGACATCCCGGCCCTGATCGGCACGCCCCTGGCCACGGAGTACGCCCGCGTCCGCGACACGTTCGGCTACGACGACACCGCCCTCGCCACCCTGGCCCGCGCCGGAGTGGACGCCTCCTTCGCCCCCACCCCGACCAAGAAACGCCTACACCAGGAGATCACCACCTGGCTGACCCCAACCCAATAACACCGCCCCTCACCACCCTCGGCCCCCCTCTCCCGCGCCATTTCAAGACACCGCAAGTCGCCCCAACCGCCTCCCACCCACTCGACGTCCCCCACAAACTCCGGTGACCGACGTCCCCCGCAGACCGGACGGTCGACGTCCCACCCAGACCCCCGCGCTCGACCTCCCGCGCAAACCCCCGCGCCCGGCGTCCCACCCCGACCGAACGGGCAGCGCCCCGCGCAGGCTCCGGCGGGCGGCGCTCCGCGCAGGCCCCGGCGGTTGGCTTCCCACACAGGCCCCTACCATCGACGCCCCGCCCAGGCCGGCGAAGCCTCCGCTCGCGAGGCAGCGTCCCTTCCGCACCCCGGGCAGCGGACTCTGTTGCGTGTGAGCCGACCGTCAACTGCGCTCAGCGTCCCACGCGGCCCCTGGCGTCGGCCTCCCGCGCAGACCCCGGCGATCGCGTCTCACGCAGACCCCTGCGATCGACGTCCCACGCAGACCAAACGGTCGGCGCCCCGCGCAGCCCCGTGCAGTCGGCCTCCCGCGCAGGCCGGGCGATCGGCGCCCCGCGCAGCTCTCTGCGCCTGGCCTCCCGCCCAGGCCCCGACGGTCGACGTCCTGCGCGGACCCCGCGCTCGGCGTCCAGCCCAGACCGAACGGGGGCGTCCCGCGCAGGCTCCGATGGTCGGCGTTCCGCGCACCCCCGTGCGGCCGGCCTCCCACGCAAGCCCTGCGGCCGGTGTCCCGCGCAGGGCGGACGGGCGGCCTCCCGCGCAGACCCTGCGGACGGTGTTCCGCGTAGGTTCCTTTTCGCGGGACGCTTGGCGGTGCTAGGGGATCATTCCAGGGGCCGTGGAGGGGACGGGTGGACCTGGAAGAGGGTGCTCGCTCGGATCTCGCGGAGGAACGGGTCGGTGTCGTCTCGCCATCGCGCGGGTGCCCGGACCACGGGGTGGACGGGCAGGCCGAGGCGTGCGGCGGCCTCCTGCGCGGCGTCGAACGCGACCTCGGGCGCGGTGTGCCCGATGACGAGCACCTCTACGTCGACCGGCGGCTCGCCCGGGACGTCCGCGTACCGCTGCGCCCACGCGCCGAACAGGTGCACCTCGCGGACGGACGGCAGGTTCCCGAACTCCTCGGCGACCACAGCCGCAGGGCCGAACGTCAGCATGATCAGCCGGGCGAGCGGCTCGTAGAGCGGGCTGCCGGTGTCGCGGGTGACGACGCGTCCGGCGGACGTCCGGCGCAGCGCCAGCACGCCAGCACGGGCGAGCCGCTCGACCTCGCGGATGACGGTGCCGAGGTCGGTACGCAGCATCACCGCGAGATCGAGCATGGTGATCTCCCTCGGCGGACCGAGCAGCAGCCGCGCGAGCAGCTCTCCCTGCGACCGCGAGCGGAGGATGGGTAACTGCGGCGGCGCGGGTCTCCGTATGTCGCGCAGAAACGTGCGCGGGACGGCGCCACTCGCCGGCCGTCTACGTTGTCCCCAATGCCGGAAATCCGCCGTCGCGCCCACCGCATTCGATCGCATGTTCGAATACTATGAGGCGCCTCCGACAATCCCGGAGACCGCCGAAGATGCCCGAACGCGATCGACTCGATCGGGAAGCGCAGATGACGGCGGGCCCGCGCGTACAAAGTCCGCCGTCCGGTATGCGCAAGAGCCCGCCGTCCGGTATGCGCGAGAGCCCGCCGCCCGGCATGTGGTAGGCCCATCGCCGGGCATGTGGTGGGCCCATCGCCGGGCATGTGCTGGGCCCACCGCCCGGCATGTGCTGGGGCCGCCGCCCGGCATGTGGTGGGCCCGCTGTTCCGTAGGCGGGAGAGGCTCTGTCGGGATGTGGGACGGGTCGCTGTCCTGTGGGTGGCGCCCTTGGGGGGTGTGGGTGCTGGTGTGAGCGGGACGAGGGCCTGTGCGGATGCGGAAGGGCCCGCACCGGCTGGTGTCGGTGCGGGCCCTTACTCGCTGGACCTCTGGGGCCTCGTCGGGCGGTCAGTCCTTGTTGAAGTTGACCGCGCCCTCGATGGGCGGCGGGCTGTCGGGCACGGTGGACGGCTTCGGCACACCCTTGAAGGTGAACTTGGCCTCCTCGCCGGTGCCCTGGGTGCCCACGATGACGATCTGCCCGGGCTTGAGCTCGTTGTACAGGATCTTCTCGGACAGGTTGTCTTCGATCTCCCGCTGGATCGTGCGGCGCAGCGGACGGGCGCCGAGGACGGGGTCGTAGCCCCGCTCGGCGAGCAGGTCCTTGGCCTCCTGCCGCAGCTCGATGCCCATGTCGCGGTCCTTCAGCCGCTCGTCCACCTTGGCGATCATCAGATCCACGATCTGGATGATCTCCTTGGGGGTGAGCTGGTGGAAGACCACCGTGTCGTCCACGCGGTTGAGGAACTCGGGACGGAAGTGCTGCTTGAGCTCCTCCGACACCTTGGCCTTCATCCGCTCGTAGGAGCCCTGGTCGTCGTTGGTGCGGGCGAAGCCCATCGAGACGCCCTTGGAGATGTCCTTGGAGCCGAGGTTCGTCGTCATGATGATGACGGTGTTCTTGAAGTCCACGACCCGGCCCTGGGCGTCGGTCAGGCGACCGTCCTCCAGGATCTGCAACAGGCTGTTGAAGATGTCGGGGTGGGCCTTCTCGATCTCGTCGAACAGGACGACGGAGAACGGCTTGCGGCGGACCTTCTCGGTGAGCTGGCCGCCCTCCTCGTACCCGACGTAGCCGGGCGGGGAGCCGAACAGCCGCGAGACGGTGTGCTTCTCCATGAACTCGGACATGTCGAGCTGGATCAGCGCGTCCTCGTCGCCGAACAGGAACTCCGCCAGCGTCTTGGACAGCTCGGTCTTACCGACGCCGGACGGGCCGGCGAAGATGAACGAGCCGCCGGGGCGCTTGGGGTCCTTCAGGCCGGCGCGGGTGCGCCGGATCGACTGGGAGAGCGCCCGGATGGCGTCCTCCTGGCCGATGACCCGCTTGTGGAGCTCGTCCTCCATGCGGAGCAGGCGGGTGCTCTCCTCCTCGGTGAGCTTGAAGACCGGGATGCCGGTGGCGGTGGCGAGGACCTCGGCGATGAGCTCGTCGGTGACCTCGGCCACGACGTCCATGTCGCCGGCCTTCCACTCCTTCTCCCGCTGCGCCTTCTGGCCCAGCAGCTGCTTCTCGGAGTCGCGGAGCGCGGCGGCCTTCTCGAAGTCCTGCGCGTCGATCGCGGACTCCTTCTCGCGCCGGACGTCGGCGATCTTCTCGTCGTACTCGCGCAGGTCCGGCGGCGCGGTCATCCGGCGGA
The DNA here is from genome assembly GCF_900659615.1 of Actinomadura fibrosa. GTDB lineage: Bacteria > Actinomycetota > Actinomycetes > Streptosporangiales > Streptosporangiaceae > Spirillospora > Spirillospora fibrosa. Next base: position 41,339 of record NZ_CAACUY010000004.1, read on the forward strand.
TGCGCATCCGCGAACCGGCCTCGTCGATGAGGTCGATCGCCTTGTCGGGCAGGAACCGGTCGCTGATGTAGCGGTCGGCGAGCTGCGCGGCCGCGACCAGCGCGCTGTCGGTGATCGACACGCGGTGGTGCGCCTCGTAGCGGTCCCGCAGGCCCTTGAGGATCTCGATGGTGTGGCTGAGCGAGGGCTCGGCCACCTGGATCGGCTGGAAGCGGCGCTCCAGCGCGGCGTCCTTCTCCAGGTGCTTGCGGTACTCGTCCAGCGTGGTGGCGCCGATGGTCTGCAGCTCGCCGCGGGCCAGCATCGGCTTGAGGATGCTGGCGGCGTCGATCGCGCCCTCGGCGGCGCCCGCGCCGACGAGCGTGTGCAGCTCGTCGATGAACAGGATGATGTCGCCGCGGGTGCGGATCTCCTTGAGCACCTTCTTCAGGCGCTCCTCGAAGTCACCGCGGTAGCGCGACCCGGCGACCAGGGCGCCGAGGTCCAGGGTGTAGAGCTGCTTGTCCTTCAGCGTCTCGGGCACCTCGCCCTTGACGATCTTCTGGGCCAGGCCCTCGACGACGGCGGTCTTGCCGACGCCGGGCTCGCCCACCAGGACCGGGTTGTTCTTGGTCCGGCGGGACAGCACCTGCATGACCCGCTCGATCTCCTTGTCCCGGCCGATGACCGGGTCGAGCTTGCCCTCGCGTGCGGCCTGCGTCAGGTTGCGGCCGAACTGGTCGAGCACAAGGGAGGTGGACGGAGCCGACTCCGAGGGGCCGCCGGAGGCGGCCGGCTCCTTGCCCTGGTAGCCGTGCAGCAACTGGATGACCTGCTGGCGCACCCGGTTGAGGTCGGCGCCGAGCTTCACCAGGACCTGGGCGGCCACGCCCTCGCCCTCGCGGATCAGTCCCAGCAGGATGTGCTCGGTGCCGATGTAGTTGTGGCCCAGCTGCAGCGCCTCGCGCAGGGACAGCTCAAGGACCTTCTTGGCACGCGGAGTGAACGGGATGTGGCCCGACGGCGCCTGCTGGCCCTGGCCGATGATCTCCTCGACCTGCTGGCGCACCGCCTCAAGGCTGATACCCAGGCTCTCCAATGCCTTGGCAGCGACACCCTCACCCTCGTGGATCAGACCCAGGAGGATGTGCTCGGTGCCGATGTAGTTGTGGTTGAGCATCCTGGCCTCTTCCTGAGCCAGGACGACAACCCGCCGCGCGCGGTCGGTGAACCTCTCGAACATCTCGTCGCTCCTCACAGAGCGGTTGGGCAGAGTCCGGAACGTCCGGAACTGTCCTTCCGCATGCTAGCCCGCCCCGAGGAGGCCGCCCGGTGCACTCCCACCAGGAGACGTTCCCCAGCTAAGCGCTGTTCAGTCTCATCCAACTACCGCACCGGTGCGTCATGTTCCCGCTACGCCCCAAGCGAACGAGGGGTTTCCGCAGGTCGACCAGGGCGCGTCCGGGGGCCGCAGGTCGCGGGCGATGTCCGTCCCGCGGGCCCGGTCTACCTCGCCCCGCCCGCCGCCAATCATCCGTCCGCTACGCCACAAGCGAACGGATCGGCCGGGAGAAAGCGAACGGCCCGCCCCGCGAACGGAGACGGGCCGCCGACGGACCGACGGATCAGTTCGCCGCCTCGTACTGTTCGATCACGGTGGCCGGGATCCTGCCGCGCTCGTTGACCTTGATGCCATTGTTCTTGGCCCAGGCGCGGATCTCGGCGCTGCGCTCGCGGCTGGACGCGCCGCGCTGGCGGCGCCGCCGGGTCACGGTGCCGGCCTTGCGCGACTTCTCCACGAACGGCTGCAGAGAATCCCGCAGCTTCTTTGCGTTGGCGCCACTCAGGTCGATCTCGTAGGAGGCGCCGTCGATCGAGAACGCTACGGTCTCGTCCGCCTCGCCACCGTCGAGGTCGTCGACGAGAAGCACCTGAACCTTCTGTGCCATGAGGACAGACCTTTCGGCTGGAGCAAACTGCATTCGGTTGACAAAGATATACCGGACGGTCTGCCCATGACAATTCAACACTCACGATGAAGCTTCTCCGCGGCGGTAACTGCGGGTACCGAATCCGGCACGCGGACGCCGCCGGACCCGGCCGGCCCCCGCGCGCGGGGCGCGAATTGCCGCCCGGGCGGCGTCCGCGGAGGGGATTTCGGCGTGACCGACGTCACCGCTCACCGGCCCTGACCTGGGTCGTCGTTCCGGCATTGGCCCGGGTTTCGGGGGGGCCGGGCTTTCCGGGGGGTGAGCCACCGGCCGGAAAAGCGCCCGCCGGGGCCTTAACCGGCGGGGCATCACCGACCCCGCCGCCAACGATTAACCCTGACGTAACGGCACTAACCGGCCCACCGGGCAGGCGAATGCGCGGTCCGGCCCGGCGGGCGCCGCCCGCCGGGTGAGCAGCGCCTCCACCGGCGGATGTGGCTCGATAACGACGAGACGGCCGCCGGCGAAAATTGGTTGCCGCCGGCGCGTGACGGCAAGTCACGATCCGCCGCCGCCGCCGAACGCCGCCGACCTCCCGTCCCATCCCCAAATCAGAGGATAAGCGGCACAATCCCACTCCGCGGGCCCCTTCTTCAACCCCGCGTCCAAGATGCGAGCCGCGCGGCGCCGCGCCGAGCCCTCCCGCCCGGGGCGTGGACCGAAAGGTCCGTTCCAAGCGCAACGACGCCCCGACTGAGGCCAGTTCGCCGCCCCTAAGAAGCCGGTCCGTACGGTCCTGGGAAGCAACTCCCAAACCGGAGGGCACGTCCGGAGCTCGGCACATCCGCCCCGAATCCGCGCCCGCGGCCGGAACGGACCCGGCATTCACCGCTCCGCCCCGTTTCCCCGCCGGGGGCGCGGGCCTCCATATGACTCCTCCGGGCCGCTTGTCCGGGGCCTGCGGAAGTGGACCGTCCAACCGCGAAACCCCTACAGGACAAGGGAAAGCGCGAACTCGGCCTGGACATGGGCCGACCCCTGCGCGCACCCGCCCCGGATACGGACGGAACGACGGCGCGATGGCGAGGGCGGAGCCGCACCCCGCGCCGAGCGAACATGCGAGCGCCTGACATGAGCGATTTCGTCCCGCAATGCCTTCTACGGATCATCGGGCGTGCGAAGCTCAACTCGCGCCCGGGCTCCACACGACCCGGGCAAGGACACGGGCGCGCCGCGCAGAACCGGCTGGGCGCGGCCTAGAGGGGCGCTGAAGCGCCTGGAGATGGCTCGGCGGGGGAAGGCGGTCGTTTCACCACGAGGGTCCCTGCGAGCCTGTCGTGACCCGTCTGACGGCGTGCGCCCTCGTACATGAGGCCCGCGTTCACGACCCACAGGACACCGGCCACGAGACCGAGCACCGGGACGGGACGCACCGCGATCGGCAGCGCGTAGACCGCCGCGCGCAGCACGGACCGGAGGACGCCCAGCCCACCGCGCGTCGCCCCCTCAGCGGCCCTCTCCGGGGCGGACGACTCGCCGGTGGGCGCCTCCCCGGTGGGTGACTCCGCCGCGATCGCGTCGGCGGCGACGACCTCGATGCCGGCGAAGCGCTTGCCGAGCGTCCGTCCCCAGACGGCGAGCTGGACGGCCTCGTACAGCAGGAGGCACCCCGCCACGGCGGGCGGGGCCACGACGTCCACGTCGTGGCCGGAGACCAGCTCCCGGACGACGATGATGACGGGCAGCCCGACGATCAGCGTGTCGACGATGCGCGCCAGGAGACGCTGGCCCGGTTCCGCCAGCACCGCCGTCCCCAGCGCCGCTCCCGCGAGGCTCTCGTCCGCGCCGACTCCGTCCGTGGACGCCGTGCCGACCGGCGCCTCCTCGATGGGCGCCTCTGCGAGGGGCGCCTCCTCCGCAGGTGACGGGAGGTCGTCCTCGTCCCCGGGCTCCTGGGGGTTCCGCGCCTGCCGCGACGCCGCCATCGCCGCCTTACTCCGCGTACTCGGAGTACTCGCCGTCGCCGGCGCGCTCGTCGATGACGATGGTCCCGGCGAAGCGGTCATGGAGCGCCTGGTGGAGCGGCTGGTCCCAGATCGCCCACAGGTAGGCCATCAGCGCGCCTGCCCAGACGAGGAGCATCCCGTAGGCGGCGTAGCTCCAGACCATCACCGCGAGGACGAGGAAGAAGAAGACGCCGAGCTGGTAGGCGACGTGGGTGATCCCGGCGCGCCACACGGCCTGCGTCGTCGTCAGCGGGGCGCCGGCGGGGCGGACCTGGACGACGCCCAGGCCGAGGACGCGCTTGCCGAGCGTCCGTCCCCACATCGACAGCTGCACGGCCTCGTAGATGAACGGCAGGATCGACAGCACGCAGAAGAGCGTGAAGATGATCGGCCAGTTCCAGATGCCGCCCTCGTCGTCGGCCTTGCTGCCGGCCTTGCCCAGCCCGAGCACCCCGACCGTGACCGGCAGGACGAGCGCGAAGCCGAAGACCGCGACGAGGGCGTTGTCCATGAGGCGCGCGCCCGCGCGGCGGTAGATCGGGGCCAGCGGCAGGTCCGCCGGGTCGCCGGAGCCGCCGTACTGCTCGTACGGCTGCTCGTACGGCTGGTCATAGGACTGCCCGTAGGACTGGTCGTACGAGGGGTCCTGGGACGGCTGCTGCTGCCACTGGTCCTGCCGCGGCTGCTGCCACTGGCGCGCCGGCGGGGGGTTCTGCGAGGGCTGCTGCCACTGGGGACCTTGGTACGGGGGCGGCGGTCCGTAGGACCCCTGCCCCTGCGGGGGCTGGGAAGGCCGCCCGCGGTGGGGGGAATCGCTCATTGGGTCAGTCCTCCAGGCGAAGCAACATCCGGGTGTTGCCCAACGTATTCGGCTTGACCCGGTCGAGGTCCAGGAACTCTGCCACGCCTTCGTCGTAGGAGCGAAGAAGCTCCTCGTACACCTCTGGCGCCACCGGGGTCCCGAGGATCGGCTTGAAGCCGTGGCGCGCGAAGAACTCCACCTCAAAGGTAAGGCAGAAGACCCGCCGGACGCCGAGCTCGCGCGCGGTCCGCAGGAGCTGGGCGACGATCCGGTGGCCGATGCCGCGGCCGCCGTACCCCTTCTCCACCGCGACCGAGCGGACCTCGGCCAGGTCCTCCCACATCACGTGCAGGGCACCGCAGCCGATGACGGGTCCCGGGCCGCCCTTCTGGAGGTCCTCCGCGACCCAGAACTCCTGGACGTCCTCGTACAGGGTCACGGTGGACTTCTTGAGCATCCGCCGCCCCGAGCCCGCGTACAGGTCGACCAGCCTGCGGATCTCCGGCACGTCGGCGGTGCGAGCGCGCCTGACTACGACTTCCACAAACAGGCGAGATTATCGAAGACCGGCGCCCGGCCCGATGCCGGTGCCCGGCGCGGCGCGGCGGCGGCGTGGTGACGGGGCCGTACCGGTGACTAGACAGAAACGACTAGTCCACGTTCCGTATCGACGGAAAAGTGACGTCGTCCACACGCGTCGTGACGGGCGGAAGTGGTTCCTCCTCCACCAACGGACGTCTCGACCTGCCAATTCGCATGTTCTGGTTGGCATCCAATGCCGGTTCCGTTAGTGTCCTGCGCTGACGTCGGCCATCCGCACACCGGAGGCCGCACCGCCGAGTCCTCGGGCCGCAACCAGCGCCCCGCGGAGCCGGGGACCCACTTTCGGACCACTCAGGGGCAGCCCTGCGCGGGCTCCGTCAGGGGTGAATCCGCGGAGCGCGTGGGCCCATCCACGCGAGCCGCGGACGGGCTGCTCCGGCCCGAACCCGTCAGCTAACTCGGTAGGCGGACGAGGAGAGGAGAATTGGTGGAGCCACCGCGGCCTGCATCCTTTTCACGCCCCGCACGGGCACGGAACCGGCGGACGACCCGGCTCCGCGGCCGGGCGATCACCGTGGCCGGCGCTCTCGCCGCGCTGTCGCTCGCCCCGAACGCGCTCTCACCGCACACGGCCCACGCCGACCCGGAGCCCTCGACGAAGGAGCTCACCTCCCAGGCCACGAAGCTGGCCGACCAGCTTGAGCAGCTGACCGAGCAGTACAACGGCCTGAAGGTCAAGCTCCAGCAGTCGCAGCGGGCGGCCAAGGTCGCCACCGACAACGCCAAGCGCCAGGAGAAGGAGCTCAAGGGCATCCGCGAGAAGGTCGGCGCGCTCGCCGCCACGAGCTACATGCAGGGCAGCTCCGACCCGACCGTCTCCTTCGTCGCCTCGCAGGACCCGCAGGCCGTCCTCGACCAGGCGGCCACGCTCAACTACTTCGCCACCCAGGACAGCACGAAGGTGCTGGGGCTGATGCAGGCCATGCAGGCCGCCCAGCGCGCGCGCAAGGCCGCCGACGACCGGGCCCAGCAGGTGTCGCAGCTGCGCGGGCAGCTCGACGCGCAGCGCAAGAAGGTCAGCTCGGCGTACGAGAAGATCCGCGGCAAGATCGTCAAGCAGGACCCGTCCCAGCTCGCGAAGCTGCCCGTGATCGGCTCCGGCAAGGCCGCGCAGGCGCTCCGGCTCGCGATGAGCAAGATCGGCCGTCCGTACGTGTGGGGGGCCGCAGGCCCGAGCACCTTCGATTGCAGCGGCCTGACGATGTGGGCCTACAAGCAGGTGGGCATCAACCTGCCGCACTACACCGGCAGCCAGTGGAACGCCGGGACGCACGTGTCCGAGAGCGAGCTCCAGCCGGGCGACCTGGTGTTCTTCTACTCCGACCTGCACCACATGGGGATGTACGTGGGCGGCGGGAAGATGCTGCACGCGCCGCACACGGGCGACGTCGTGAAGATCGCGCCGATGGCGGGGCGTCCGTTCGCCGGCGGAGTCCGGGTCGCCTGACCCGTCGACCCGCGCCGGCGCCCGGGCTACGGGCGGGGGGCATCGGGTGGAGCGTGGACGGTTCGGACCGGATGGGCTGGGATGCACATCGTCCGGGCCGCCCTGACCCTCAGGTTGGGTTCTTCTCGTCGAACTGCGCTGGATGGGATTCGTGTCGGTGCGAACTACGTCCGCGGCGACGCCTGCTGCAGGGACCTACCTGTCAGGCCGGCGGCGCCGCCGCTGCGGGGTCGGACGGGGTTCGCATGAGTTCGGCCGCCTGTTGTCTCGGGTGACGCCCGCCGTCCCCTGACGGGCGATCGGTGCTGCTGGATGAGCCGCTGCTAGATGAGCTGCCTTCGGGCCGCCCACACCACGGCCTCGATAGGGGTGTTGACCTCCAGCCGGTCGCAGATCGTCCGCAACCGGCGGCGCAAGGTCCGCGCGCTCAGTTCCAGCTTGCGTGCCGCCACATCGGCGGTGACACCGCTGGCGATCTGGGCGAGCAGCCGAATCTCCTCGTCGCTGAGCCTCAGATCGTCGGTGCCACGTCGCAAGAGTGTGGCCTGTTCCACTCCGTCCTCCCTCGTCCGTGGTTGATGACCGCGGGGATGCAGCCGTCCGCTGCACAGGCACGGGTTGGGCCTCGATGCGTACGCGTTGGGTTGCCGGGTCCGGAGCCATCCGGACTTAGATCATCTGGTTCCTTCTCTGTCTCACGCGCTTGGCCGGAGGTGGCCGATGGGCCGATTGCGGGGTCGAGCGGGGGAACTCCGGGTGACGATTCACTCGTTGGCCGTCCGGACGTCGCGCTCCCGGTTCCGGGGCCGCCCACCAGCACGTGGACCGAACCGGGCTCGGGATGCGCTCCGCCGGGGACAGATCAAGATCGCCAGCCATCCCAACCCGCCCCCTCTCGAATTGGACTCAACTGATCTCGCCGCGGACGAAGATCGTGAATCGTTTCAAGCTACGCTTCGGCTCGGAACGCTAGGCGGCCGGATCCGGCCCGTCAAGCGCCGGTCAAGTGCCGTACGTGCTCGTTTGGTCGCACTGTGTGACCAGCGGTGCGAGGGCTGGATATGCAAAACTCCACTACCTGCGAGAACAGTCGCGGGGCGGACGAGGAGCGAGTTGCCACAGACCAGTATTCGAGAGGTCGCGAGGCGTGCCGGAGTCTCAGTTGGGACCGTTTCGAATGTCCTAAACCGGCCAGATCTCGTGGCCGAAGCGACCCGTGACCGCGTCCGCGCGGCGATCGAGGAGCTCGGATTCGTCCGGAACGAGTCCGCCCGACGGCTCCGGCAGGGCCGCGACCGCACCGCGGGCGAGTTCGGCGACGAGCCGCGGCGCGCCTTCGGCGTCGTCGTCGAGGACCTCGCCAACCCCTACGCGACGGAGGTCGTGCGGGGGGCCGAGCACGCGCTCAACGCCGCGGGGCACGACGCCCTCTGGCTGTCCAGCGACCGGTCCGCGGCCAAGGAGCGGCGCTCGCTGGAACTGCTGGAGGAGCAGAACACCGCCGGCGTGCTGATCATCCCGGTCGGGCTCCGCGCCGCCGACGTGACGCGGCTGCGCGCCGCGGGCCTCGCCGTGGTGCTGATCGACCACGGCGAGCTGGACGCGTGCGCGGCCCAGGTCGACCACGTCGCCGGCGGGGAGATCGCCGCCGCCCACCTGCTCGGCCTCGGCCGCGAGCGGATCCTGTTCGTGACGGGCAGCCCGGAGCCGCGCCCGTGCGTCGAGCGCCGCGACGGCGCCGCCCGCACGGTCGCGGAGGCGGGGTTCCGCAGGCCGGACACGCTCGTCCAGGAGGCGCTGAGCCCGGGCGAGGGGCAGGCCGCTGCGCAGCGCATCGTGCGGATGTCGCCGCTGCCGGACGGCGTGTTCTGCGCGAACGACCTGCTCGCCATCGGGCTGGTCAACGAGCTGACCCGGCTCGGGGTGCGGGTCCCGGAGGACATCGCGGTCGTCGGCTACGACGACATCGAGCTGGCCGCGAGCGCCGCCGTCCCGCTGACCACGATCCGCCAGCCGCGCCGCGAGCTGGGCTGGGAGGCGGCGGAGCTGGCCCTCGCCGAGATGCGCGAGGGCAAGGCGCACCAGCACCGGCAGGTCGTCCTCGCGCCCGAGCTGCGGATCCGCGAGTCCGCCTGACGGACCTCCGCCCGGTCGCCGCTATTGACATCGCATCTCAAATCGGGATGACTTGCCCCCATGGAGGAAGCGGCACGACCGGCCGTGCGGGCGGCGACGGACACGCCGCCCCCTGAGGCGGCTCCGGAGGCGGCCCCTCCAGCGGCTCCGGAGGCGGCTCCCGAGGCGGCGGCGATCCTCGGTTTCGACCCGTCCGATCCGGCGTTCCGCGCCGACCCCTACCCGCACTACCGGGCCCTCGCGGCGGGCGGGCGCCTGCGGAGGACGGCCGTCGGGCTGTGGGTCACCACGTCCTACGAGCTGTGCGAGCGGGTGCTGCGCGATCCCCGCTTCGGGCACAGGCCGCAGAACGGGGGTCTCTGGCGCGAGGCGCCCGTGCGGCGCCGCTCGTTCCTGACCCTCGACCCGCCGGACCACACGCGGCTCCGGCGGCTCGTCAGCAAGGCGTTCACGCCGCGGCTCGTGGAGCGGCTGCGGCCCCGGATCGAGGCCCTGGTGGACGAGCTGCTGGGCGGCGCGTCCGGCGAGACCGACCTGATCGCCGCGCTGGCGTACCCGCTGCCGGTCATCGTGATCAGCGAGATGCTCGGCGTCCCCGCGCGGGACCGCGACCTGTTCCGGGGCTGGTCCGACAGCCTCGCGCGCGGGCTCGACCCCGACTTCCTGCTGCCGGACGCGGAGATCACGCGGCGGGACGAGGCGCGCGCGGAGTTCGCGGCGTACTTCCGCGAGCTGGCGGCGCTGCGACGCGCGGAGCCGCGCGACGACCTGCTGAGCGCGCTCGTGGGCGTGTCGGACGGCGGCGACGTCCTCACGGAGGAGGAGCTGCTCGCGACGTGCGTGCTGCTGCTCGTCGCGGGCCACGAGACGACCGTCAACCTCATCGGGAACGGCGCGCTCGCGCTGCTGCGCGCCCCGGAGCACCTCGCGGCGGTCCGGAGCCGTCCGGAGGCCGTGCCCGCGGTCGTCGAGGAGTTGCTCCGCTACGACCCGCCCGTGCAGCTCACCCTGCGCGCGGCGCTGGAGGACGTCGAGCTGGACGGCACGCTCATCGAGGCGGGGCGGCTGGTCCTGCTGCTGACCGGCGCCGCCAACCGGGACCCGGCCGTGTTCGCCGACCCCGACCGGCTGGACCCGTTCCGCTACGCCGAGGGGCGGGACGCGCCACGCCACCTCGCGTTCGGCCACGGCATTCACTTCTGTCTAGGTGCGCCGCTCGCCCGGCTGGAGGGCGAGATCGCGCTCCGCAAGCTGTTCGAGCGGGACGTGGCGCTCGTCCCCGGGGAGCTCGCCTACCGCGACAACCTCGTGCTGCGCGGTCTGCGAGCCCTCCCGGTGACGCTCAGGCCTCCGGCTTGACGAGCGGGAACAGGATCGTGTCGCGGATGCCCTTGCCGGTGAACGCCATGATCATCCGGTCGATGCCGACGCCGACGCCGCCCGTCGGGGGCATCGCGTACTCCAGCGCGCGGAGGAAGTCCTCGTCGAGCTGCATGGCCTCGGGGTCGCCGCCCGCCGCGAGCAGCGACTGCTCGGTGAGCCGGCGGCGCTGCTCGATCGGGTCGACCAGCTCGGAGTAGGCGGTGCCGAGCTCCGTCCCGAAGCCGATGAGGTCCCACTTCTCGGTGAGCAGCGGCTCCGCGCGGTGCTGGCGGGTCAGCGGGGACGTCTCCAGCGGGTAGTCCATGACGAACGTCGGCTGGACGAGGGTGTGCTCGACCAGTTCCTCGAACACCTCCTGGACGAGCTTGCCCTGCCCCCACTTGGGGTCCCAGGAGACGCCGCGCGCGTCCGCGAGCTTGCGGACGGCCTCGATCGGCGTGTGCGGCGTGACCTCCTCGCCGAGCGCCTCCGACACCGCCCCGTACAGGGTGATGCGCGGCCACTCGGGCAGGCCGAGGTCGACCTCGACGTCGCCATGCCGGACCACGGTGGTGCCCAGGGCGGCCACGACGGCCTTCTGGTACATCCGCTGGGTCAGGTCGGCCATGTCGTTGTAGTCGAGGTAGGTGCCGTACGCCTCCAGCATCGTGAACTCCGGGTTGTGCGTGGAGTCCGCGCCCTCGTTCCGGAAGTTCCGGTTGATCTCGAAGACCTTCTCGATGCCGCCGACGACGAGCCGCTTGAGGTACAGCTCGATCGCGATGCGCAGGTAGAGGTCCAGGTCGTAGGCGTTGATGTGCGTCGTGAACGGGCGCGCCGCGGCCCCGCCGTGGACCGGCTGGAGCATCGGGGTCTCGACTTCGAGGTACCCCTCCTCGTGCCAGAAGTCCCGGGCCGCGCGGACGGTCGCGCTGCGGATCAGCGCCATCTTCCGGGCCTCGTCGTTGACGATCAGGTCGACGTAACGCTGCCGGACCCGCGCCTCGGGGTCGGTGAGCCCTGCGTGCTTGTCGGGCAGCGGCCGCAGGCACTTCGATGTGATCGCGAAGCGGTCGGCCATGACCGACAGCTCGCCGCGGCGGGACGTGATCACCTCGCCCTCGACGCCGATGTGGTCGCCGAGGTCGACCTCGCGCTTCCAGAAGTCGAGCTGCTCCTGCCCGACGTTGGCCAGCGACAGCATGATCTGGAGGTCGCCCGAGCCGTCCCGGATGGTGGCGAAGCACAGCTTGCCGGTGTTGCGGACGAGCATGACCCGACCGGTGACGCCGACCCGCTCGCCCGTCTCGGTGCCCGGCTCCAGGTCCGGGTGTTTCGCGCGGATCTCGGCGATCGTCGCCGTGCGCGGGAAGGTCACCGGGTAGGGGTCGATCCCGCTCTCGCGGAGCCGGTCGAGCTTCTCCCGGCGGACGCGCATCTGCTCCGGAAGGTCATCGAGGGTCTCGTCACTCACGGCCCAAGGCTACCGAGCCCGCCCGACCTCCCGCGCACCGGTTTTCGGCGGCGTGCCGGACGGCGGCCCGGGGACGCGTCGCCTGCGTAGGGTTCCGGCCATGGTCGACGACGCGTACGAGAACTGGACGGGACACGTGATCGTCTGGGGCCTCCAAAGCCTCGGGCTCCGCATCGTCGAGCAGCTCAGAGAGGCCGGGGAGCGGGTCGTCGTCGTGGACGACGAGGACGATCCGCGGCTGCGGCACGTGGTGCGGGGATGGGGCGTTCCGCAGCTGAACGGCAAGGCCGTCCCGGCGGAGACCCTGTCCGAGGCGGGCGCGGCGGGCGCGCTGGCGGTCATCTGCGTCGAGCGCACGGACCTGCGGAACCTGGAGATCTCGCTGGTCGCCCGGGAGATGCGGGCGGACCTGCGGGTGGTCACCCACATCCGGAACGCGGCGGTCGGGCGGGCCCTCGCGGAGGACGCGGGTCCGGGGGCCGTCCTGGACGTGGCGGCCCTGTCGGCGCCGTCCGTCGCGGAAGCGTGCCTGGGCGGCGACATGCAGAGCCTGGTGCTCGGCGGCGTCCGGTTCGTCGTCGCCTCGACCCGGGCGGAGCGCGACGGCGCCCTACGGGACCTGTGCGGCGCCGGTACCGCGCCCCTGGCGGTCTCCTCGGGCGGTGAGGTGCGGCTCTGCCCGCCCCGGGACGAGCCTGTCCGGGAGGGGGACGGCATCACGGTGATGGGCGTCGAGGACGAACTCGTCGCCCAGGGCTTCGCCGTCGGCGGCCGGGACCCGGGCACGAGGCCGTCCTGGCGCGGCTCCCTCCTGGACAGGATCCGCTGGGTCGCGGACGAGGCCGGACCGGGCCTGCGCCGGGCCCTCGCCTCGATGGTGCTGCTCGTGGCGGCGTCCACGGTCGTCCTCTGGCACGGGTACGCCACCCCCGGCATGAGCCCGCTGGACGGCCTGTACTTCAGCATCGAGACGATCGCCACGGTCGGGTTCGGCGACTTCTCGTTCGCCGAGCAGCCGACCTGGCTGCGGATCTACGCGACCGGGCTGATGCTGCTCGGCGTGACGAACACGGCCGTCCTGCTCGCGTACCTGACGGACCTGCTGGTCAGCCGGCGGCTGGAGCGCTCCTCGGGGCGGCGCAGGGCGGCCCGGCTGTCCGGGCACATCGTGATCGCGGGGCTCGGCACGATCGGCGTCGCCACGATGGCGGCGCTGCGCTCGCACGGCCACGAGGTGGTGGTGATCGAGCGCGACGACGACAGCGCCTTCCTCGACCAGGCGCGGGCGCTCGACGTCCCGGTGATCTTCGGGGACGCGACCGTGCCCGCCACGCTGGCCGCCGCGGGGATCGCGCGCGCCGCCGCGGTCGCGGTGCTGACCAGCGACGACCTGGTCAACATCGAGACCGCGCTGGCGCTGCGCAACGAGCTCGGCGAGCGCTGGCACCGGGTGCCGGTCGTGCCGCGGATCTTCGACCGGACGCTCGCGCGGACGCTGGCGGACCGCTTCGGCTTCGACTCCGTCCGCTCGACGGCGGAGCTGGCCGCCCCGTGGTTCGTGGGCGCGGCGCTCGGGCTGGACGTCCTCGGCACGTTCACCGCCGAGGGGCGCCCGCTGATGGCCGGGCGGTTCACGGTCACGCCGGGCAGCGCCCTCCAGGGCACGGCGCTGCGGCGGCTGCCGGAGCGGATCCGGGTGCTGGCGCTGGCCCGGGACGGCGCGCGTCCGCGGCTGCCGGCGGGTGGCGACGACCACCTCGGTTCCGGTGACGGCGCCTACGTCATCGGCCCGCACGCCGAGCTCGTCCGCCTGCTGCGCCTCGCCCGCACCCCGGCGACCCCGTAACCGTCGAGGCGCGCGGGTCAGGGCGTGTTGCGCTCGTAGATCAGGCGAAGGCCGACGAGCGTGAGCCAGGGCTCGTACTCGTCGATGCAGCGGGACTCCTCCAGGACGAGCGGCGCCAGCCCGCCGGTCGCGATGATCGTCACCTCGCCGGGGTCGTCGGTGAGCTCCTCCGACATCCGCTCGACGATGCCGTCCACCTGCCCGGCGAAGCCGAAGATGATCCCGGACTGGAGCGCCTCGACGGTGTTCTTCGCGATCACGCTCCGCGGCCGGACCAGCTCGATCTTGTGGAGCTGGGCGCCGCGGGACGACAGCGCGTCGATCGAGATCTCGATGCCGGGCGCGATCGCGCCGCCCACGTACTCGCCCTTGGCGGAGACGGCGTCGAAGGTGGTGGCGGTGCCGAAGTCGACGACGATCGCGGGGCCGCCGTGCAGGTGCACGGCGGCCAGCGCGTTCACGATCCGGTCGGCGCCGACCTCCTTGGGGTTGTCCATCCGGACGGGCACCCCGGTCTTGACGCCGGGCTCCACGATCACGGCGGACACGTCGCCGTAGTAGCGGCGGCACATCTCCCGCATCTCGTGCAGGACGGACGGGACGGTGGAGCACAGCGCGATGCCGCTGATGTCGGTCTCCGCCAGCAGGGGACTCTGCTGGACGAGCCCCTGGAGGACCACGGCGATCTCGTCGGCGGTGCGCCGCGGATCGGTGTTGATCCTCCAGTGCTCGATCACCTCCTCGCCCTCGAACAGGCCGAGGACGGTATTGGTGTTACCGACGTCGATAGTGAGCAGCATCAGGTCCCCGCTGGTCAGGTGAAGTCAAGGCCGATGTCGAACACGCGCGCCGAGTGCGTCAGCGCGCCGACTGCAAGGTAGTCCACACCGGTCACGGCGACGTCTCGGGCCCTGTCCAGGGTAAGGCCCCCGCTCGCCTCCAGCTCCGCGCGGCCCGCGACGAGCCGCACCGCCTCGGCCATCTCGGTCTCGGTCATGTTGTCGAGCAGGATCGAGCCGGCCCCGGCGGCGAGCGCCTCCTCGACCTGGGCGAGCGTGTCGCACTCCACCTGGACGTGCAGGGACGGGTAGGCGGCGCGGACCGCCTCGTACGCCTTGGTCACCGACCCGGCGGCCGCGATGTGGTTGTCCTTGATCAGCGCCGCGTCGTGCAGGCCCATCCGGTGGTTGACGCCGCCGCCCCGGTGCACGGCGTACTTCTGGAGGACGCGGAGGCCGGGCAGCGTCTTGCGGGTGTCGCGGACCCGGGCCTTGGTGCCGGCCATCGCGTCCGTCCAGCGGCGCGCGGCCGTCGCGATCCCGGACAGGTGGGTGAGCAGGTTCAGGGCCGTCCGCTCGGCGCGCAGCACGGCCCGCGTCGGACCGGCGACCGAGATCAGGACCTGGCCCGCCGTGACGCGCTCCCCGTCCGCGACCTTCGGCTCGTACGCCACGCCGAGCAGCTCGAACACGACGCAGGCGACCGGGACGCCAGCCACGACCCCGTCCTCGCGGGCCGCGAAGTCTCCAGTGGCGGTGTCCCCCGGTGCGAAGATCGGCTCGCTGGTCACGTCCACCTCGCCGTCTTCGTCCAGCGCGGTGCGGACGAGTTTTTCCACAGCCTGTGGATCGAGCCCCGCGTCCCGTAGCGTCCGTTCCAGTTCCGGTGTCATGCGCGGTCCCCTTCCAAGGGTTCGTAGGTGGTCGTCAGGGCGTCGCCCTCCAGCCGGGTCACCAGGTGGCCGCGCCATTCGCCGTCCGAGCGCTCGGGGAAGTCCAGCCGCCAGTGGCTGCCCCGGGTCTCCTCGCGGCGGCGCGCGGCGGCGACGATGGCGGAGGCGACCGTGTGCAGGTTGGTGACCTCCCACGCCTCCACTCCCGGTGCCCCTGCGGGCTCCCCTGCCGCCAGCGCGGACAGCTCGCGGGCGGCGGCGTCCAGGCCCTCCGCGTCGCGCAGCACCCCGGCGCCGGCCGTCATGATCCGCTGGACGTCGGCGCGGCGGGCCGGGTCGAGCAGGCGTCCGCGCCCCTCGACGGTCTCGGACGGTCCGGGCACGTCCGCGAGGTCGTCCGCGAGGGCCGCCGCGATCCGTCCGGCGAAGACGAGGCCCTCCAGCAGCGAGTTCGACGCGAGCCGGTTGGCGCCGTGCACACCGGTGCAGGCGACCTCGCCGCACGCGTACAGGCCGGGGACGGACGTGCGGCCGTACAGGTCCGTCCGGACGCCGCCGCTGGCGTAATGCGCGGCCGGGACGACCGGAATCGGCTCCGTGACGGGGTCGATCCCGTGGTGCCGGCAGGCGGCCAGGATGGTCGGGAACCGCCTCTCCCACGTCGCGGCGCCGAGGTGCCGCCCGTCCAGCAGCATGTGGGACGCGCCGGTCTCGCGCATCCGGTTCGTGATCGCCTTGGCGACGACGTCGCGCGGGGCCAGCTCGGCGAGCTCGTGCCGGCCGAGCATGAACCGGACGCCGGCGGCGTCCACGAGGTGGGCGCCCTCGCCGCGCACCGCCTCGGAGATCAGCGGCTGCTGGCCGCGCGCGCCGTCGCCGAGCCACAGCACGGTCGGGTGAAACTGGACGAACTCCAGGTCGGCGACGGCCGCCCCGGCGCGCAGCGCGAGCGCGACGCCGTCGCCCGTGGACACCTCGGGATTGGTCGTGGCGGAGTACACCTGGCCGAGCCCGCCGGTGGCGAGGACGACGGCGCGGGCGCGGACGGCGCCGACGCCGCCGGGCTGCCCCTCCCCCATGACGTGCAGGGTGATGCCGGCGGCGCGTCCGGCGGCGTCCTTCAGCAGGTCGAGGACCAGGGCGTGCTCGATGACCTCGACGCCGGAGTCCTTGAGCTCGGCGAGGAGGGCCCGGCTGATCTCCGCGCCGGTGGCGTCGCCGCCCGCGTGCGCGATGCGGGGGCGGTGGTGGCCGCCCTCGCGGGTCAGCGCGATGCCGCCCGCGTCGGACCGGTCGAACGCCGCGCCGAGCCCGATGAGGTCGCGCACGGCGCCGGGCCCCTCGGTGACGAGCACCCGGACCGCGTCCTCGGCACAGATCCCGACGCCGGCGGTCAGCGTGTCGGCGAGATGGTCGGCGGGGCTGTCGTCGGGGGCGAGCGCGGCGGCGATCCCGCCCTGCGCCCAGCGGGTGGACCCGGCGTCCAGGAGCGCCTTGGTGACGAGCAGGACCCGGCCGTGCGGGCGGCAGCGCAGCGCCGCGACCAGGCCGGCGATGCCCGATCCGATGACGACGACGTCGGTGTCGGCGGTCCAGCCGGGGGCGGGGGCCGCGAGAGTGGAAGGGATCATGAGCCCTCCTCGGGGTTCGATTATCGTCATTGTGACATTAATCCCCGGGCGGATCACGACCCACCCCCGAGTTTCGGACATAAGTCACATCTGACGAACGCCCGGCGGCGGACAAGAAAACGACCGCACACCCCCCGGAGGAGGCATGCGGCCGTGGGCCGAACCGGATCGGATCAGCCGTGGACGAGGTCTCCGCGGACGCCGTCGCCGCCGGGCACCGGCTCCGCCGGGTCGGACCCCAGCGAGATGATCCTGTTGGACCGGTCGACGTGCACGACCGTCGGCTGGAACTCGCGCGCCTCGGCCTCGCTGAGCTGCGCGTAGCTGATGATGATCACCAGGTCGCCGGGCTGCACGAGGCGGGCCGCGGCGCCGTTGATGCCGACCACGCCGGAGCCGCGCTCGCCCGCGATCAGGTACGTCTCCAGGCGGGCGCCGTTGTCGATGTCCACGATGTGCACCTGCTCGCCGGGCAGCAGGTCGGCGGCGTCCATCAGGTCCTGGTCCAGCGTCAGCGACCCCACGTAGTGCAGGTCGGCCTGGGTCACCGTGGCACGGTGGATCTTCGACTTGAACATCGTCCGGAACATCAGTGCTCCTTCGGGGTACCGAACTGGAGGGGCAGGTTGTCGATCAGGTGCGTGGCGCCGACCCGGCCCGCCACCGCGAGCACGGCCGGACCCTCGTACGGGCCCGGGATCTCGGTGAACGTCCCGGGATCCACCAGGACGAGGTAGTCCAGGTGGAGCGGCGGCTCGGCCGACGCCGCCTTGTCGAGGACCGCGCGGGCCGCGTCCACGACCGCGTCCGGCCCGCCCGCGACGGCGTCCGCGCCCGCGCGGAGGGCCCGCGACAGGGCCAGCGCGGTGCCGCGCTCGTCCGCCGACAGGTAGCGGTTGCGGCTGGACAGCGCCAGGCCGTCCGCCTCCCGGACGGTCGGGGCGCCGACGATCTCCACCGGCACGTTCAGGTCGGCCACCATCCGGCGGATCATCGCGAGCTGCTGCGCGTCCTTCTCCCCGAAGACCGCGAGGTCAGGGCGCACGAGAAGGAACAACTTCAGGACGACCGTGAGCATTCCATCGAAATGCCCGGGACGGGTCGCCCCCTCCACCCGCTCGCCCATCGGCCCGGACTTCACCGTGACCTGCGGTTCCTCTGGGTACATCACCTCGCGGCCCGGCGCGAACACGATGTCGACGCCTTCGGCCGCGCACGCCTCGACGTCCTCGGCGAACGTCCGCGGATAGCGGTCGAAGTCCTCGCCCGGCCCGAACTGCAGCGGGTTGACGAAGACGCTCACCACGACCGTGTCCGCTCTCCGCCGCGCCTCACGGATCAGGGACCGGTGGCCCTCGTGGAGCGCCCCCATGGTCGGGACGAGCGCCAGCGTGCCGCGCACCCCGGCGCGGGCGGCGGCGAGCTCCGCACGGGTCTCGGCGATGACGGGCGTCACTGCGCACTCCTCGGGTCGCGCACGGGATCTCCCTCGCTCATCGGGTCCGCCCTAGTCGGCCAGGGCTTCGAGGAGCCGCTCGGCGTCCTCGGGCTTGAGCAGGCCGGCGCCGAGGGCCCGGTCGGCGGTGAGGCGGGCCAGCGCCACGTAGGCGCGGCGGCTCTCCGGCGACACCTTGGCCAGCTCGGCGACGTGCCCGGCGACCGTCCCCGCGTCGCCGCGGGCGACCGGGCCGGTGAGCCCGTCGAGGCCGAGCCGCAGCGCGTTGTCGAGGGCGGCGCCGAGCAGCGGCCCGAGCATCCGGCCCGGCTCGGCGACGCCCGCCTCGCGCAGCAGCCCCATCGACTCGACGACCAGCGTGACCAGGTGGTTCGCGCCCCCGGCGAGGGCCGCGTGGTAGAGCGGGCGGCGCTCCTCGGGGATCGCGACGGGCTCGCCGCCCATCTCCAGCACGAGCGCCTCGGCGACCGGCCGCAGCGGCTCGGGCGCGGTGACGCCGAACGAGATGCCGGTGAGCCGGTTCACGTCGTCCGAGCGGCCCGTGAAGGTCATGACCGGGTGCAGGGCCAGCGGAAGCGCCCCCGCCCGCGTCAGCGGGTCCAGGACGGCCGTCCCGTACCGGCCGCTCGTGTGCGCCACCAGCTTGCCCGTCACCGGGACGCCGGCGCCGACGAGCCCGGCGGCGAGCTCCGGCAGCGCGTCGTCCGGGACGGTCAGCAGGACGAGGTCCGCGGCCGCGACGACGTCCTGCGGGGCCGCGACGCTCGTGCCGGGCAGGCGCTCCGCCACCCGGACGCGCGACCGCTCGGAGACGGCCGCGGCCGCGACGACGCGGTGGCCGGCGCGGGACAGCGCCGCGCCGAGGGCCGTGCCGACGCGGCCCGCGCCGACGACGCCGACCGAGAGCCGGGCGGGCCGGTCCTCCGGGCGCTCGCCCGCAGCGCCGTACCCGTCTCCGGGCCCGTCTCCGGGCGCGGCGGGACCAGGCGTGCCGTGTGGGTCCATCTTCTCGTTCCAGTCCTCAGGTAGGTACCGGACGTGCACGCCCAGCGTACCCGCGGGCCACGGGCGAGACATCCGGCGGGGCGCGGAACAGTATGCGCGCCACGGAACACCATCACATACCGGTGACGCCGCGCCTACCTCACGTCACTGGAGCCTCGGTCGGGTCGCCACAGTTCGGCGGCAACGGACGGCGACCGCTTGCGGCACGCCGGGAGAGCCGCGTAATCGTGAAAGCGTGACGGTGCCGTCACCCGAAGTGAGAGGAGCCGCCGGCGCGCTCCGGGCCCTCCGGGCGCTCCGGGCGCTCCGGCGCCGGACGGCCTGAGACGCCCGCGGGCCCGGCCCGCCGGCGGGGAACGGACCCACCCCGCCGGCCTTGGAGGGGCCGCACCCCGGACGGGTCTCCGCCCCACCGCGCCCGTCGTCCCGGCGGTGGGGCGGAACCGTCCCCGAGCCGCGCCACGGAGGCGCGCGGCGCGATCGCTCGTGCGCCACGGACACGCGGTGCGATCTGTCGTGCGCCACGGGCGCGCGGCGGGTCAGTCGTGTGCCAGGGACTCCACGATCGACGCGCGGGCCGCGCGGCGGGCGGGCATCACGGCGGCGACCGTGCCCGCGGCGCCGGCGAGGACCACGAAGCCGGCGACCTGGAGGTAGGGCAGGGCGAACACCGAGTCGCGCGCCATCGCGTTCGTCGCGGCCCAGCCGAACACCACCCCGAGCGCGACCCCGGTGGCCGCGCCGATCACGGCCATCACCAGCGCCTCCACCGACAGCATCCGGCGGAGCTGGCGCCTGGTGAGCCCGAGGGCCCGCAGCAGCGCCGACTCGCGGGTGCGCTCCACGACCGACAGCGTCAGCGTGTTCGCGATGCCGAACAGCGCGATGACGATCGCCAGCCCGAGCAGCCCACCGAAGATCATCAACATCATGTCGATCGCCTTGCTCAGCGACTCCTCGTACTCGGCGCTGGAGGTGACCTTGGCGGCCGGATACGGCCGGGCCGCGTCGTCGACCAGCGACCGGGCGGTGCTCGCGGGCACGCCGTCCCGCGCCTTGACGAAGATCGCGGACGGGTCGCGGACGGCGAAGTACCGGTCGAAGTCGGCCTCGGGCACCAGGAAGCCGCCGAGCTGCGTGCCGGACGCGTAGACCGCGGCGATCCGCACCGGCACCGTCCCGTGCGCCGTCTCCATCCGGACGGTCTGCCCGTACCCGAGGCGGGAGTCCTGGGCCATCTCCTCGTCCACCATCGCGGTGCCGGAGGTGAACGCGGCCTGCGAGCCCCGCACGAACTTCGGTTTGACGGCGCCGCCGAGCGCCGACGCGGTCACCGTCCTGACCATCCGGTCGTCGCCGCCGACCGGGGCCTCCTTCTCGCGCAGCTCGATCACCGCGGCGATCTGCGGCCGCTCGCGCAGCGCCGTGGCCAGCGCGTGCGGCAGCCGGGCGTCCTTCCGGCCGAACTGCGGCTGCACCTGGAACTGGAACGGGAACTGCGCGTCCAGCCGCGCGGCGGAGGTCTCCTTCCCGCTGGCGCCGACCACCGAGAACAGGCTCATCAGGCCGACGCCGACGGTCAGCGCGATCGTCGTGGTGGCGGTGCGGCGCGGCGCGCGCTGCGCGTTCGCCACCGCGAGCCGCGCCGGCACGCCCCCGAGCAGGACCGGGACGGCGCCCGCGACCCGTCCCAGCGGGCGGATCAGCGCGGGCATCACCGCGATCACCGCGACGAAGAACACCGCGCCGGCGGCCGCCACGATGTACATCGCGGCCTGGCCCTTGGCCATGACGACCGAGCCGAGCACGCCGAGCGCCAGCCCCCCGCCGCCGAGCAGCACCGCGAGGACCGCCCGCAGCCGGCCGAGGCGGAACCGGCCGCTGCCCGGTTCGAGATCGCTGCGCAGCGCCGCGACGGGCGCGACCCGCGTGGCGGCGCGGGCGGGCAGCAGCGCGGACAGGACGGTCACCGCGACGCCCACCGCCAGGCCGACCGCGACCGTCCGGCCGGTGAGCGCGATGCCCTCCACCCGGACCTGCGGGCTCAGGCCCCCGACCAGGCCGAGGGCGCCCGCGCCGAGCCCGAGCCCGGCGGCCAGCCCGAGCAGCGAGCCGACCAGCCCGACGACCGCGGACTCCAGCACGACGCCGCCGAACACCTGGCGGCGGGTCGCGCCGACGCAGCGCAGCAGCGCCATCTCGCGCATGCGCTGCGCGATCAGGATCGAGAAGGTGTTGTAGATGACGAGGGCGGAGACGAGCACCGCCACCATCCCGAAGATCAGCAGCCCGGTCCGGATGACGGTCGTGTCGGCGCCCGCGGCGGCGGCCAGCTTCGCCGCCAGCTCGTCACCGGTGTAGGTCCGGTAGGACGCGCCGGCGGCCGCGGCGACGGCGCCCTCGCTCCCCCCGGCGATGTCGAGCTCCTTGTAGCCCTTCTCGCCCGTCATCGCCATCGCGGTCGCCGGGTCGAAGCCGACGGCGCCGCGGAAGGCCGCGTCCGGGTCGATGCCGAAGTCGACGAGCCCGACCACGGTGAAGCGGTGCGGACGGTTCGCCCGGTCCAGGACCGTCACCGCGTCACCGACCCCGTACCCCTCCCGCTCGGCGGTGTGGGTGTCGAGGACGGCCTCGGAGGCGCCCTTCGGCGTCCGTCCCTTGTCCACGTCGTAGCGAAGGAGCCGTCCGGAGGGAACCGACATCCCGACGGTGGGGAGGTCCCCCACCGCCTTGCCGTCCTTGCCGACCAGGGCGGCGTCCCCCTGCACCCTCCCCTGCACCTCCGTCACGCCGGGCAGGGCGGCGACCCGCTTCAGGACGCCCTCCGGTATGACGGTGTCGGAGTCGTTCCCCCTCGGCAGGACGGCCACATCGACCTTGTCGGCCGACCGCGCGAAGGTCTTCGCGACCCCCTTGTCCATCGAGTCGGTCAGCACGAACGTCCCGGCGATGAACCCCACGCCGAGGGTGATCGCCAGGCCCGTCAGCAGCAGCCGCAGTTTGTGGGCCCGCAGGCCCGCCAGCGTCGTCCCCAGCATCGGCTCAGGCCCCCAGGCTCTTCAGCCGGTCGAGCACGGCGTCCGGCGTCGGGCCGACGATCTCGCTCGTGATCGACCCGTCGCGCAGGAACACCACCCGGTCGGCGTAGGACGCGGCGACCGGGTCATGGGTCACCATCACGATCGTCCGGCCCATCTCGCGGACGGACGCCCGCAGGAAGCCGAGCACCTCCGCGCCGGACCGCGAGTCTAGGTTGCCGGTCGGCTCGTCCGCGAAGATGACGTCGGGCCGGGCGACGAGGGCGCGCGCGCACGCCACCCGCTGCTGCTGCCCGCCCGACAGCTCGTTCGGCCGGTGCTTCAGCCGGTCGCGGAGCCCCACCACGTCGACGACCTGGTCGAACCACGACCGGTCCACCTTGCGGCCGGCGAGGTCCAGGGGCAGCAGGATGTTCTGCTCGGCGGTCAGCGTCGGCAGCAGGTTGAACGCCTGGAACACGAAGCCGACCCGGTCGCGGCGCAGCATCGTCAGCTGCCGGTCGCCCATCGCGGTGATCTCGGCGTCACCCAGCACGATCCGGCCGCCGCTGACCGTGTCGAGCCCCGCCAGGCAGTGCATCAGCGTGGACTTCCCGGACCCGGACGGCCCCATGATCGCGGTGAAGGCGCCGCGGGCGAACGCGACGCCGACCCCGCGCAGCGCGTGCACGGCGGCGTCGCCCGACCCGTACACCTTCGACACCCCCTCGGCCACGACGGCCGGGACGGCGGAGGCGGGCGCCCCTCCGGGCGGGCTGGTGAACGTGCTGGTCACGGGGACTCCTTCGGGGACGTGGACGACGTGCTCCACGCTAGGAATCCGCGGCCCCGCCGCCATCGCCCCCGCGGCTGCGCCTGCGTCAGACTTCGGGCCAGGCCGTCCGGCCGCGTACGACCTGAGTCGTACGGACCCGTCAGTCCTCCCGCCGACCCGGGCGGCGGACGCGACACGTGCGCCCACCCGGCAGGCGCCGAGCGGGCCCGAACGCGGAAAGCGGGGCCGGAGTGCAGGAGGCGGGCCGGAACGCGGAAAGCGGGGCCAGAACGCAGAAAGCGCCGGAGGCCCGCGGGGAGCCTCCGGCGCCGCAGCGCTACGCCGCTACTGGGCGACGGCGTGCCTGGACGGCACGCGCGTCATCAGCGGATCGACTGGGCGGCGGCGGCACCGCCGCCCTGGCAGCCGGCGCCGGTCTGGCCCACCACCGCCACGGCGTTGCCGCAGACGCTGAGCGGCACCGAGGCGGGGGCGACGGCCTGGTTGCCCGAGAGCACCCCGGCGGCACCGCTGGTGCCGATGTCGGCGTTCGCGGGGGCGGCGGACAGGATCGCACCGGTGACGGCAAAGCCGAGGATGCCGGTGGCGGCGAGCTTCTTGATCACGAGAATCCTCCCGTACGTCGGGCTCTGGGAGCCCGCACTGACATTGCCGACGCCTTCCGAAAGGATGACGTCGCGTACGGTAGTTACTCAGCTACTTTCCGGTAGGAGGATCGGAAACGCCAGACGAAGGCAAAAAGACATCACGGAGCAATCAAGCTGTTACTTGAAGTGACCACTTTGACCACTTTTGATCAAGCCCGTCTCGTAGGCGAAGACGACGGCCTGCACCCGGTCGCGCAGCCCGAGCTTCATCAGGATCCGCCCCATGTGCGTCTTCACCGTCGCCTCCGACACGTACAGCCGCTCGGCGATCTCCGCGTTCGACATGCCCCGCGCCACGAGCATGAGCACCTCGCGCTCGCGCTCGGTCAGGGTCTCCAGCGCGCCGCCCGACGGGTCCCCGCCGTCCGGGAGGTGCACCGCGAACCGGTCCAGCAGCCGCTTCGTCGTGCTCGGCGCCACCACCGCGTCCCCCGAGTGCACCGCCTTGATCGCCTCGATGAGCTGCGCCGGCCCGGCGTCCTTCAGCAGGAACCCGCCCGCGCCCGCCTTGATCGCCGCGAACGCGTACTCGTCCAGGTCGAACGTGGTCAGGATGATCACCTTCGGGCCGGACCCCGCCGCCACCCGCCGCGTCGCCTCGATGCCGTCCATCCGCGGCATCCGCACGTCCATCAGGACGACGTCGGCCCGCACGGTCCGCAGCAGCTCCAGCGCCTGGACGCCGTCCGGCGCCTCGCCCACCACCTCGATGTCGGGCTGGGCGTCCAGCACCATCGTGAACCCGGCCCGCACGAGCTCCTGATCGTCCACCAGGACGACCCGGATGGGCCCGCTCCGCTCCTCGCTCATGCAGCTTCTTCCCTCGTCGGAATGCTGGCGACCACCTCGAAGCCGCCGCCCGGCCGCGGCGCGGCGCGGACGCTGCCGCCGTACATGGCGGCACGCTCGCGCATCCCCACCAGGCCGTGGCCTCGCCCGTCGCCGGGCACCGCGGCACCGCGGCCGTCATCGACGACGCGGACCTCGACCACATCCCCCCGGTAGCGCAGGCACACGTCCGCCGCGGCCTTCGGACCTGCGTGCCTGAGCGTATTGGTGAGCGCCTCCTGGACGATCCGGAAGACCGCGAGCTGCCGTCCCTCCGACATCGCCGCGGGCGTCCCGTCCACCGCGAACTCCACCGGCAGCCCGGACGTGCGGACCTGCGTGACGAGGTCCTCCAGCTGCGAGACACCGGGCTGGGGCGCGTACGCTCCGGCGTCGTCGTTCTCGCGCAGCACGCCGAGCAGGCGCCGCATCTCCGCCAGCGCGAGCCGTCCGGTCGAGGAGATCGCCTCCAGCGCCTGCCTGGCCCGGCCCACAT
Source organism: Actinomadura fibrosa (assembly GCF_900659615.1). Classification (GTDB taxonomy): domain Bacteria; phylum Actinomycetota; class Actinomycetes; order Streptosporangiales; family Streptosporangiaceae; genus Spirillospora; species Spirillospora fibrosa. Next base: position 66,473 of record NZ_CAACUY010000004.1, read on the forward strand.
CGCTGTCGATGGCGTAGGACGCGCCGTCGGCCTGCACCACGATCACGCTCACGTTGTGGGCGATGACGTCGTGCAGCTCCCGGGCGATGCGGGCGCGCTCGGCGGCCATCGCCATCCGCACCTCGGTGTCGCGCTCGCGTTCGAGCCGCGCGGCCCTCTCCTCCACCGACCGCAGGTACGCCCGGCGCGTCCGCATGTGCAGGCCGAGGATCCACGTGCCCGCGACCACCGCCGTCATCGTGACGAACGTCGTCCTCATGTCGTCGCCCCCCTCCGGATACCGGAGGGCCATCAGCAGGGCCCCGAGCTCGCCCACCGCGAGCGCCCCGAGCCCCCAGCGGAGCGTGCAGCCTGCGGCCACCGTGTAGACGCAGGTGAGGACGCCGATATTGCCAGGCAGAGGGATGATGCCGATGGCGCACTGCACGGCCGAGACGAGTCCGACCACCGTCAAAACCGTCCGCGGGTACGTCCTACGCCATATGAGAGGCACCACCAGGAGAATCGTGAAAATCGCCAGCTTCTCGCGGCCGACCTGAGGGTCGCCGTAGAGCATCCCCGGAAGGGAGACGAGCAGCAGAGGGGCCGCGAAGAACGCGTCCACCAGCGGCTTCTTGCCGCGCATCCACTCCCACCACCTGCCCACCATGGGGACAGGGTATGTACGCGCCGCCCGCACCCGGATCGGCCGCAGGTCGGAGCCGGGTCCGCCGCAGGGATGGTCCTGCGCGGCACCCTGCCGGGACGTCCGCCGCGGCACGTCCGGCGCGGTAACGTCGCCAGTGTGACGGCGTTGGCGACCGAGTGGCTGACATGGCGCACCGCGATGGAGCGGGCGTTGTACGGGGAGGGCGGGTTCTACCGGCGCGGTGAGCGTCCAGCCGAGCACTTCCGCACCTCGGTGCACGCCTCGCCGCGCTTCGCGGCCGCGATCGCCCGGCTGCTCGTGGACGTCGACGCCGCGCTCGGCCGCCCCGACCGCCTCGACCTGGTCGACGTGGGCGCCGGATCCGGCCGGCTGCTGGCCAACGTGCTCGCCTCCGTCCCGCCCGGCCTGGCCGGACGGCTCGCGCCGACCGCGGTCGAGATCGCGTCCCGCCCGCCCGACGTGCCCGCCCGGATCGCCTGGCGGCCCGACCTGCCCGAGGAGATCACCGGGCTCGCGGTGGCGAACGAGTGGCTCGACAACGTCCCGCTCGACGTGGTCGAACGCACCCCGGACGGGCTCCGCACCGTCCTCGTCGACCCGGCCAGCGGCACCGAGCGCAGCGGCTCCGAGCCGTCTGCCGAGGACCTCGACTGGCTGGAGCGGTGGTGGCCGCTCGGCGAGCCCGGCGACCGCGCCGAGATCGGCCGTCCGCGCTGCGCGGCGTGGGCCTCGGTCGTCCGGCGGATCCGGCGGGGCCTCGCGGTCGCCGTGGACTACTCCCACTCCCGCGACTCCCGGCCCGTGTACGGGACGCTGACCGGATACCGCGACGGCGCGACGGTCCCCGCCGTCCCGGACGGGTCGTGCGACGTCACGGCGCACGTCGCCCTCGACGCCTGCGCGATCGCGGGGGAACGCGTAGGCGCCACGGCCGGTGTCCTGACGACCCAGCGCGCCGCCCTCCGCGCGCTCGGCCTGTCCGGGGCCCGTCCCCCGATCGAGATGGCCCGCGCCGACCCGCGCGGCTACCTGGCCGCGCTGTGCCACGCGGGCGAGGACGCGGAGCTCACCGACCCGTCCGGGCTGGGCGGTTTCGGGTGGCTCGCCCAGTCGGTCGGCATTCCCCTGCCCGCCTCGCTGCCCGCCGGGAGCGCGCCCACCGGAGTCCCGTCCACCGCGGACCGTTGATCAGCATTCGACCTGGAGGGACTCCAGGCCCCGCAGGACGTATCCGGGCTTCCACTTCGGCTCCGCGGCGAGGCGCAGGCGCGGGGCCGCGCTGAGGAGCGCGCTGTAGGACTCTGCCAGTTCGATGCGGGCGAGCGGGGCGCCCAGGCAGTAATGGATGCCCAGCCCGAACGTGATGTGCGGATTGGGGTCGCGTGCGAGATCGAGGCGGTCCGGGTCCGCGAAGACCTCCGGGTCACGGTTGGCGGAGGCGAACTGGAGGGCGACCTCGGCGCCGCGCGGGATGTCGACTCCGGCGACCGTGATGTCCTCCAGCACCCAGCGCTCGAACATGGGGGCCGGAGTGTCGTAGCGGAGCAATTCCTCAACCGCCGTAGGGACGAGCGAGAGGTCGCCTCTCAGCCGCTCAAGTTCGCCGGGATTGCGGAAGAGCGACCACCATCCGTTGCCTGTCGCGTTGACCGTGGCCTCATGGCCCGCGTTGAGGAGCAGGACGCAGGTGCCGATGAGTTCATCCTCAGTGAGTCGGTCTCCTTCGTCCACAACCTGTGTAAGAGCGGTGATGAGGTCGTCCCGGGGCTCGTCGCGGCGGGTCCGGGCCAGAGCGCGCAGGTAGTCGGAGAACTCGACGGCGGCGCGGACGGCCGTCCGCTGCGCCTCCTCGGGCGGGTTCAGCTCGTACATCCCGCAGATGTCGGCGGACCAGGGACGGAGCAGGGACCGGTCCTCCGCGGGGACGCCGAGCATCTCGGCGATCACGTTGACCGGGAGCGGCTCGGCCACCTCCGCGAGGAGGTCGCCGCCGCCCTTGGCCGCCAGCGCCCCGGCCAGGTCCCCGGCGAGGCGCCGGATCATCGGCCGCAGCCCCTCCACCATCCGCGCGGTGAACGCCTTCGACACGAGCCTGCGCAGGCGGGTGTGCGTGGGCGGCTCGACGTCGAGCATCCCGGCGCGGATGAGGTCCCAGAATGGCTTGAGGAACTCCGCCTCCGGCCGCTGCCCGAACTCCTCGTGCCCGGCGACGTGCAGGTAGGTACGTCCGAGCCGCCGGTCGCGCAGCAACGCGTTCACGTCCTCGTACCGGCTGATCACCCACTGGGAGGTGGGCTCGTGGAAGAAGACCGGACGCTCCGCCCGGAGCTCCTCGAACGCCGGATAGGGGTCCGCCACGAAGGCCGGCGACCACGGGTCGTACGACAGATCGCTCATATCCCGACAATAGGCGCGCCCTGGTCATCGTGCAGGCGGGCGACCGAGCGCGGTGCGAGGTGGCGCGCCAGGACGCCCAGCGCGGCAGTGACCTCGGCGACGACCTCGGCGGTGACGGCCCCGTCGGCGCCATGCTCGGCGTCCCGCTCGGCGTTGAGCGCGGCGGCCAGGGCGGCGTCGATGCTCGTCGAGCGAACCTCGGCCACCCGCTCGGACACCGTGTCGGCCACGCGCACCAGGGAGCGGCGGCGGTCGGCCGGATCGGGCGCGGTCACGACCGACCCCGTCTCCCTGAGCCGCGCGACGGCGGTCGAGACCTGGCTCTGCGGCAGGCCGGTCCGCTCGGCGATCTCACCGACCGCGCTGTCCGGATGGTCGACGATGTCGCTCAGCACGACGAGCACGGCGCGGGTTCCGCCCCGCGGCCCGCCGCGCGGGGCCGGCATGACCTCCTCACCGATCTTCATCAGCGTGCGGCCCAGCAGGAAGAGCTCCACTCCGTTCATGCCCACCAACTTACATCTTTCTAGATGCATCTTTATTAATACATCTAATTAGATGCTTTACGGTGGGAGCGAGATCACCGGCAACCAGGAGGAACATCGTGAAGACCGGCCTGCACCCCGTCCCCGGCGCCGAGCTGTACTACGAGATCCGAGGCGACGCCCCGCTGCTGGTCATCGGGCAGAGCGGAGACGGCGACGCGAGCCGCACCGTGGACCTCGTCGACCGGCTGGCCTCGCACTACACCGTGCTCACTTACGACCGGCGGGGCCTGTCCCGGACGAAGGTCGTAGACCCGGCCGCGCCCGTCTCGCCCGAGACCCACGCCGAGGACGTCCATCACCTTCTCGCCGATTTCACCGATGAGCCCGCGCTCATGCTCGGATGCAGCCTCGGAGCCCTCTTCGGCCTCCATCTGGCCGCCGCGCATCCCGGCCAGGTCTCGATCCTCATCGCCCACGACCCCGCCACGCCCGGACTGCTGTCCCCGGACGACCGCGCCCGCATCGACGGCACGCTCGCGGCCATCGAGGACGCCCACCGCGACGGGGGCTGGCGCGCCGCCATGCCCCATGGTGGCCGCCGCCACCGGCCTCGACCCGTCCGACCTGAGGTCCGAGCCCGGCATCACGCTCCAGGCCATGAGTCCGGAGCGGGCCGCGAACATGGACTACTTCCTGTCCAACGACATCCCCCAGTGCCGCCGGAGCGCCCTCGGCGCTGCGGAGGTCAAGGCCGCCGCGGAGTACACGCGCGTCATCGCCGCCGTCGGGCGCGACTCCAAGGAAGCCTGGAACCACCAGTGCGCCGTGGAACTGTCCACAGTCCTGGGGACGCCCATCGAGGAGTTCCCAGGCGGCCACAACGGCAACACGGCCTTCCCCACGGGATTCGCGGAACGCGTCCACGAGCTGTTCCTCGCCGCGACGTCCAGGTGATGTCGCCGGGACGGGCGGAGTGGATGCCGTCCCGGTCGGTCAGCGAGCGGCCCAGTGGGTCGGATCGCCACCGGCTCGGCGCGCGGCCTGAGCACGGCGCGCGGTGGACTCGACGATCGCGCGCGCCTCACCCAGGTCCCGGTCGCTGGCCGCGACCTGCACCGGCCCTGGCGGCGCGTCCACATGGACGGTCGCGAGGCCAAGGAGTCTCTGCAAGGGGTTCGCCGTGAGACGCACGCTTTGCGCGCGCGCGTGGGCGATCACGTCCGTGCGTCGGCAAGGCCAGCCGTGGCGGGAGACGAACACCACGTCGTCGGTTCCGGCTCCGTCCGCGCGGTCCACCGACACCGCCTTGGACGATGCCGGAAGCAGGGGCACGGCGTCGATGTGGGTTCCGGGGAACACCTGCGAGACGAGATGCAGGGCGACGTGGCGGGGAGCCACCGGAAGCAGTGTCGAGGAGAGCGCCTGCCGCTCGCCCGCGTATCCGGCGACGGTGACCTCGACCCGCGCCCAGCCGATGGCCTTCCAGATCATCGGCTCGACGATGCTGACCGCCTGGACGCGCCCCGGCGGGAGGGTCTGCATCCGCGTCTCCAGCAGCCCGTACCGCAGCCGGATGCCGTCCGGGGACGTCGCGACCGTGAAGTTGGCGTACATCACCATGGGCGCGATGACGGCGCGGATCAGCCCGAGCAGGACGGGGACGGCGACCGCGAGCATCCCGCCCTCGGCGTACATCACGAGGAAGACGAGCGACGCGAAGAACAGCAACGCCGCCCCCAGGACGGGCAGCCGCAGCACCAGGGAACCGAGGAGCGCGCCGAAGGGGACGCGCCACAGGTGCCGTTCCGGTGCCTCGGGAGTGTGGCCGGGCAGTCCGGCGGCGCGCGCGAGGAGTTCGGCCCGCAGTTGCTGGGCCGAGCGCCGTCCGAGGTAGCGCAGCGCGATCTCGCTCTGCTCGCCGCCGGCGAGTTCCACCCGCACCTCGGCGAGCGCGAACACGCGCGTGACCAGCGGACGGACCAGGTCGATGGCCTGGACGCGGGAGATCGGGATGCTGCGCCTGCGCTTGCGGAGCAGGCCGGTCTCCACGACCAGGTCGTCGCCGTCGATGCGGAAGCGGAGCGCGAGCCAGGCCCACAGGCCGGATCCGACCGCGATCGCCGTCATGGGCACGGTCACCAGGAGGAACCGGACGGCGACTTCCGCGCTGAGCTCCAGCCTGACGCCGTCGTCGGTCTGGGTCAGCAGCAGCGGGAAGCCGAGCAGGACGAAGTAGACGATGAGGAACACGAACGCGCGGAGCGGGGCGGTCGCCCAGTGCAGCCTGTGGGTGCCTTCGGAGAAGCGCACGGGAGGAGGCGGGGGCCTGTATCCGGGTGGCGCGCCGTAGGGCGGCTGGGGAGCACCCGGATGCGGACCGTAAGGCGGTCCTGGGAGCGGGCCAGGCTGACCGTAGGGAGGGCGGGGAGACCCGTAAGGCGGCCCAGGACGGCCCTGCGGCCCGTAAGGACCTGGCCTCTGCGGCCCATACGGCCCTGGAGAAGGCCCGGGCATACCTGGAGGAGGCCCAGGCGGGCCGTAGTACGGGCCTTGGCCGCCCGGCGGCGGGCCGTAGGGGCCGGTCACAGGCCCATGCTCCGCTCCTCGCCCTTCTGGGCGAGGCGGTCGCGCAGATGGGCCGCCTCGGCGGCGGGCAGCCCGGGGATGGTCGCGTCGGTGGCCGCCGCGGCGGTGTGCATGCGGACGGTGGCGATGCCCATCCACCGCTCCAGCAGCCCCGCCGTCACGTCCACGAACTGCATCCGCCCGTACGGCACGACGATGAGGCGCTTGACGAACACGCCGTGCATGACGATGAGGTCCTCCGCGCGCTCGGCGTAGCCGAGGGAGCGGCGGTCCAGCTCGGCGACGGTGCCGGCGAGGACCACGCCGAGGACGACGGCGACGATCCACATCGCCGCGGCGACCGGGCCGCCTCCGTTCCGCCACACGATGAACTCGCCCACGGCACCGACCGGGACCGCCCAGAGCGCGGCCGCGAGCAGGCGGTGCCAGGTGTGACGCTTGGAGTTGGGGCTCCAGCGCAGCCCGTTGCCGGGAGCGAACGCCTGGTCCGCCCGGTAGACGGGCGGAGCGGCCACCGCTCCGCCGACGGCCTGCGGGGGATTCTCCGGCGCCTGACCAGGGAGCCGCCCCGCCTGGCCCGGGCCGGGCGGGTACGCCGCACCCGGTCGCCCTGGGTGCGGAACGGGCTCATATGGCGGTTCGCCGTGACTCGCGTTCATTGCCCCCTAGTCAACCGGATAACGTGTGCCGCTCGCCATGGGACTATGAACCGTGATCGGACCGGCGGAGACGCGACCATGACCACCGAGCGCATCGTGGGGATCGGGACGGGCGCCAAGGAGCTCGCCACCGAGGACATGACGCTGAACATCGGGCCGCAGCACCCGTCCACGCACGGCGTGCTGCGGCTCCGCCTGACGCTGGACGGCGAGCGCATCTCGGCCGCCGAGCCCATCGTCGGCTACATGCACCGCGGCGCGGAGAAGCTGTTCGAGGTCCGCGACTTCCGGCAGATCATCGTGCTGGCGAACCGGCACGACTGGCTGTCGGCGTTCTCCAGCGAGCTCGGCGTCGTCCTCGCGGTGGAGCGGATGCTCGGCATGGAGGTCCCGGCGCGCGCGGTCTGGACGAGGACGCTGCTCGCGGAGCTCAACCGGGTCCTCAACCACCTCATGTTCCTCGGGTCGTACCCGCTGGAGGTGGGCGCGATCACCCCGATCTTCTACGCGTTCCGCGAGCGCGAGGTCCTCCAGCGCGTAATGGAGGAGCTTTCCGGTGGCCGGATGCACTACATGTTCAACCGGGTCGGCGGCCTGAAAGAGGAGCTGCCCGCGGGGTGGACGGCGCGCGCGCGGAAGGCGGTCTCGGACGTCCGGTCCCGGATGGGCGACATCGACGACCTCATCATGGGCAACGAGATCTTCCGCGCGCGCACACGCGGCGTGGGTGTGCTGACGGAGGAGCAGATCCTCCAGTACGGGGTGTCCGGGCCTATCGCACGGGCGTCCGGAGTCGACTTCGACCTGCGCCGAGACGAGCCGTACCTGGCCTACGGCGACTTGGACGTGCGCGTGGTCACCCGTTCGGAGGGCGACTGCCTCGCCCGCTTCGAGTGCCTGCTGGACCAGGTGCACGCGTCCCTGGACCTGGCCGACGCCTGCCTGGATCGGCTCGCCGAGCTGCCGCCCGGGCCGATCAACCAGCGGTTGCCGAAGGTCCTGAAGGTCCCCGAGGGCCACACCTACGCTTGGACGGAGAACCCGCTCGGCATCAACGGCTACTACCTGGTGTCGCGGGGCGAGAAGACGCCCTGGCGGTTGAAGCTGCGCTCCGCCTCGTACAACAACGTCCAGGTCCTGGCCGAGCTGCTGCCCGGGAACCTGGTCGCCGACATGATCGCGATCCTGGGCTCGATGTTCTTCGTGGTCGGCGACATCGACAAGTGACCGTCCGCCACTCCCGGACGGTTCGGACACATCCGGGGTATTCGGGCGAACCGCCCGGGGCTGCGCCACGTCTGACCAGGAAGACGTGAGGAGAGCGCAGATGGGCGAGAACACACCGGCGGCCATCGCCGAACCGTGGACGGACTGGGAACGGCCGAACGGCGGCGGGCTCCCGAAGCCCCCGAAGCGTCCTCTCGGCCGGATCATCGTGCCCCTGGCCGTGCTGGGGGCACTCGTCGTCCTCGGCGCCACGTTCCTGCTCCTCGTGAGCGGCCCCGCGGGAGCCGCGGGCATGTGCGGCGGCGGATGACCTCCGTCTCCGGGCCCGTCGGAACGCCGGTGAACGGTCTGGTCGAGGCGCCCGAAGCGGCGCACGGAGCGCGTCCGGAAGGAGCCGGGGAGGGCCCTGTCCGCGTGTTCAGGACGCTCCGGCTCACATGGCTCCTGGGGACGACCCTTCTGTCGGCGGGCGCGTTCGCCGGGGCCATCATGCTCGCTCCAGACGGCACAGACTCGCCGGGGCGGGCGCTCGGAACGCTGCTGTTCCTCGGATCGTCCGTCCATGTGGCGGCCACGGCCTGGTTCTTCACCCTGCCGGAGATCCGCGCCCACGCGCGCGCCCACCGCGGCCGCTACGTGTTCGCTCCGGCCGGGCTCATCGCGGGGACGGCCTTGGCCGCGGTCCTCGTCCCCTACGAGCAGCTCCGGTGGGCGCTCCTCGCCTACTTCGCCTGGCAGTTCTTCCACTTCCAGAAGCAGAACGTCGGGATGGCCGCGCTCGCCGGGGTCGCGCAGGGCAGCGGCTCCGTTCAGCCCTTGGAGCGGGCCGGCATCATGCTCGCCGGAGCAGGCGGGATCGCGGGGCTCCTCGTCCACCCGGACCTCCTGCAACTGGGCGTCGAGCCGCCCTGGCGGGAACTGTTCCCGGTGACGTTCGCCGTGTTCGCGGCCGGTGTCGCCGTCGGCCTGTACGCGTTGGCGCGGCGCACTGCACGGCCCCCAGCGTTCACCGCCGTCTACCTGATCTCACTGCTCTTCTTCGCGCCGGTCTTCGCGTTCGAGTCGCCGTACGCGGCGGTCGCCGGACTCACGATCGCGCACGGCTACCAGTACCTGCTCATCGTGGGCCTCGTGGCGGGCGCACCCCGGCGCGGCCGCTCCGGTCTCACCGGCCTGGCGGTCATGGCGGCGATCGCGCTGGCCGGCGGCGTCGCGATCGACCAGGCGTCCCACCTGCACGGCTCACCGCTCCCCTGGGAGCGCGCCCTGTACGGGGCCTACCTCGGCGCCGTGATGACCCACTTCGTCGTCGACGCGGGCCTGTGGCGCCTCCGCGACGAGTTCCCGCGCCGGTTCCTCACCGCGAGCGTCCCCTACCTGCTCAAGCCCTGACGAGCGGGCAGGGGCGCACGGTCAGCACGGGCGCGCGCGGTCAGGCGCGCGAGGCGCCGCGGTCCCGCTCCTGCTCGTCGGGGTCCTTCGGCACGCGGCACGCGTACTCCAGGAAGAAGGCCGCCCCCACGAGGACGGCGGCCGCCAGGAAGGTCCCCCCGCTGACGAAGAAGTCGTCGCGCGGGGTGGGCTTGTCCAGCGAGTCCGCGAGGCTGACCGCGAACCCGGCGAACACCCCCGCGATGACGGCGGCGGCGTGCGCGCTGGCCTTGCCGAGCGCGGCCATGCGGGCGACGACGAGGGGCTCCACCGGACGGGTGTTCGGCTTGCGGCGGATGCGGCGCAGCACGTTCACGCCGGTGAAGCCCTCGCCGAGCGCCAGCAGCAGCAGCGTCGGCACGGCCGTCCACGGCAGGGGCGGGAGCGAGAGGTAGGCCGAGCGCAGCACCGCCCACGTGATCAGTCCGACGACGACCACGAGGGCGATGAGGAACAGCGGGCGGGAAGGTCTCATACAGGCTGCTGGAGCGTCAGGTCGGTACGGCGGCGGACGGCCGACGGGCCCCCCTCCGCCACCTTCGCCTCGGCCAGGTCGCCGACGCGCCCGTGCCCGGGGAGCAGCACGTCCGGCTCGATGTCGGCCCAGGGGACGAGCACGAACGCCCGCTCGTGCGCGCGGGGGTGCGGCAGCGTCAGGTCGGGGTCGTCGGAGGTGATGTCGCCGAACACCACGATGTCGATGTCCAGGGTGCGGGGGCCCCAGCGGACCTCGCGGACGCGGCGCATCGAGTTCTCGATGTTCAGCACGCGTTCGAGGAGGTTCTCCGGTGGCAGCCGGGTGTCGGCGACGAGGATGATGTTCAGGTAGTCGCCCTGCTCCGGGATCGTCTCCCCGGGGGGCGCGTAGGGGGCGGTCTCGTAGACCGGGGAGAACGCCACGAACTCCAGGCCGGGCGCGTCGAACAGCGCGTCCACCGCCTCCTGGAGGTTCTCCATGCGGTCACCGAGGTTGCTCCCGAGCGAGAAGACCACGCGGTGCTGGACCAGCATGTGGCCGCCGGTGGCGGTGCGGTCGGGCATGCGGTCGGACGCTGTCATGGGCGACTCCTCCTGATCTTCACGGCGACGTCCGTGAAGGGATGCGGCACCGGGGCGCTCGGCTTGTGGACGGTGATCTCGACCTCCGACACCGCCGGATCTTCCAGACATTCGATCGCCAACCGGTCGGCGAGCGTTTCGATCAGGTTGACGGGCTCCCCCTCGACGACGGCGACCAGGCGGCCGGCGAGCGATCCGTAGTCGACGGTACGGGAGAGGTCGTCCCCCGCGGCGGCCGGGCGCGTGTCGAGGCCGAGGACGGCGTCCACCACGAACTCCTGCCCGAGCTCGCGCTCGGCGGGCAGGCAGCCGTGCCGCCCCCGGGCCCGCAGGCCGCGCAGTTCGATCCGGTCGAGACTCATTCTTCCTCTGCATCCGCGCCGTTGAGCACTGGCGAGCCGTGGTGGAGCAGGAGCCGCCACTCCCCGTCGGCCCGTACGAACACGTTGGTGGCCACGATGCTTCCCCCGGCGAGGAACCCGGCCTCGGTCTCCTCGTCGGCGGTCAGCACGTTCTCCTTGCACGTGACCACAGCATGATCGCCGTAAACATCGCTTTCGACGTCGGTCAGAACAAATTGGATGTACGACGTATTGGCCATGATGAGGGCCCAGGAGCGGAGCACCTCGTCACGGCCCCGCAGCATCGTCCACCCGGGGTGCACGCACGAGACGCCCGCCGCGTACGGGCCGTCCGCCCACACCGCGGACATCCGGTCGAAGTCGCCGGCCTCGAAGGCCGCGTAGAACTCCGCGTGCGCCTCGTCGAGGTCGGCACGGTTCACGGCACGGGTCATCGGCCATCGCTCCCGGCATCGGCGCGACCGTCCGCCGCTGCGTTCTCATCGGCGGGTCGGTGCGCCGGACGGGCGGCGCGGAACGCGGCGGCCACCCGTACGGCGTCGACGTTGGCCCGGACGCGGTGCACGCGCACGCACCACGCCCCCTCGGCCGCCGCGAGGGCCGTGGTGGCCACGGTCGCGTCGTCGCACTCGGCGAACGGGCGGCGGGTCCCGTCGGGCTCCGCGAGGAGGCTGGTGAGGAAGCTCTTACGGGACGCCCCCACGAGGACCGGATATCCGGTGGACGTCAACGCGTCCAGGTGGGCGAGCAGGGCCCAGTTGTGGCCCGCCTTGGGGCTCTTCGCGAAACCCAGTCCCGGATCCAGGACGATCAGGGACGGGTCGACCCCCTCGTCCAGCACCGCACTGACACGGTGCAGGAGCTCCTCGCGCACTTCACGGACGACGTCGGCGTACACGGCCCGGGTCTGCATGTCATGGCTGTGGCCGCGCCAGTGCATCACCACATACGGCACCCGGGCCGCGGCGACGACCCGAGGCATGTCGGGATCGGCCAAGCCCCCGCTCACATCGTTCACGAGCCGCGCCCCCGCGGCCACGGCGGCCTCGGCGACCTCCGCGCGCATGGTGTCGACGCTGACCGGGACGTCCTCCGCCGAGAGCGCCTCGATCACCGGCACGACCCGGCGGAGCTCCTCCTCAAGCGAGACGCGCTGGGCGCCAGGACGGGTCGATTCGCCGCCCACGTCGACGATGTCGGCGCCCTCGGCGACGAGGTCGAGCCCGTGCCTGATCGCTTTCTCCTGGTCGAACCAGGCTCCACCATCGGAGAAGGAGTCCGGGGTGACGTTGACCACGCCCATGACGAGGCAGCGCCCCGGCTCGGGGAGCCCCGGAACAACGGCACTGGTCATGCCGCAACCCTATGCCTTGGTCCGCCGATGCCGGAGAGCGGCCCGGCCGCCCGGACCCGCCCGCGGCGCCGGGAAGGCGGCGGTCGCCGGATGACGCTGAAAGGGCCTCAGCGCGACGCTGAGGCCCTTTCAGGTGCCTTCGGGAACCGGGGACAGGGTCCGGGTTCAGGAGCGGCCGAGGATCAGGCTCATCGCCTCGGCCCGGGTCTCCGCATGATCGCGGAAGTCGCCGCGCACCGCCGACGTGACCGTCTTGGCGCCCGGCTTCCGGACGCCGCGCATCGTCATGCACAGGTGCTCCGCCTCGATCACGACGATCGCGCCCCGCGGCTCCAGCACGCTCATCAGCGCGTCCGCCACCTGGCTCGTCAGCCGCTCCTGCACCTGCGGCCGGCGGGCGTACACGTCCACCAGCCGGGCCAGCTTCGACAGCCCGGTGATCTGCCCCTTCTTGTTGGGCGTGTAGCCCACGTGCGCGACCCCGTGGAACGGCACCAGGTGGTGCTCGCACACGCTGTACACCTCAATGTCCTTCACCAGGACCATTTCCTCATGGTCGGCGTCGAACACCGTGGTCAGCGCGTCCTCGGGACGCTGGCGCAGGCCCGCGAACTGCTCCGCGTACGCCCGCGCCACCCGGGCCGGGGTGGCGCGGAGCCCGTCGCGATCGGGGTCCTCCCCGATCGCGAACAGGATCTCGCGGACGGCCTTCTCGATGCGCGCGTGGTCGAACCCCGGAGGGTCCTCCCGCATCGGCTCCTCGTCGTCGTACGGCATCGCCAAGGCGATCAGCTCTCACCCTGGGACGGGTCGACCGCCTCGGACGAGGGGACCCCGCCCTGGCCGTTGCCCTTGGTCAGGTCCGTCACGTCCTGCGGGCCGAGCAGGGCCAGCTCCTTGGCCGTCAGCACCGGCGGCCGGTCCGACGGCAGGCGCTTGCCGTACCCCGTGTAGGAGTTCTGGTGCGGCCGCTTCGTGATCGGCGCGAAGATCTGCAGCACCTGGTCCTTGGACAGGGTCTCCTTGTCCATGAGGTTGACCACCAGGTCGTCCAGGACGTCCCGGTACTCGACCAGGATCTCCCAGGCCGTGTCGTGCGCCGACTCGATGTACCGGCGGACCTCGTCGTCGATCGCGGAGGCGATGTCCTCGGAGTAGTCGCGCTCGTGGCCCACGTCCCGGCCCAGGAACACCTCGCCGGCGCCCGTGCCGAACTTGCGGGCGCCGAGGCGCTCGCTCATGCCGTACTCGGTCACCATGTTGCGCGCGATCGAGGTGGCCTTCTCGATGTCGTTCGCCGCGCCCGTGGTGGGCTCGTGGAACACGAGCTCCTCGGCGGTCCGGCCGCCCAGCAGCATGGCGAGCTGGTCGGTCATCTCCGAACGCGTCGTGAGGAACTTGTCCTCCATCGGCAGGGTCATGGTGTAGCCCAGGGCCCGGCCGCGCGGCAGGATCGTCACCTTGTGCACGGGGTCGGCGTTCGGCAGCGCGTGCGCCACCAGCGCGTGCCCGCCCTCGTGGTAGGCGATGATCTTCTTTTCCTTCTCCGACATCACGCGGGTCTTGCGCTCCGGCCCGGCCATGACGCGGTCGATGGACTCCTCCAGGGTGTCCATGTCGATCAGCTTGCGGTCGAAGCGGGCCGTGAGCAGCGCCGCCTCGTTGATGACGTTCGCCAGGTCGGCGCCGGTGAAGCCGGGCGTCCGGCGGGCGATCACGTCCAGGTCGACGTCGGGCGCGAACGGCTTGCCGCGGCCGTGCACCCGGAGGATGCCCTTGCGGCCCTCCAGGTCGGGGCGGTCCACGGTGACCTGGCGGTCGAACCGGCCCGGGCGCAGCAGCGCCGGGTCGAGGATGTCGGGGCGGTTGGTCGCCGCGATCAGGATCACGCCGCCCTTGACGTCGAAGCCGTCCATCTCGACCAGCAGCTGGTTGAGGGTCTGCTCGCGCTCGTCGTGGCCGCCGCCGAGCCCCGCGCCGCGGTGCCGGCCGACGGCGTCGATCTCGTCGATGAAGATGATCGACGGGGCGTTCGCCTTGGCCTGCTCGAACAGGTCGCGGACGCGGGACGCGCCCACGCCGACGAACATCTCGACGAAGTCCGAACCCGAGATGGAGTAGAACGGCACGCCGGCCTCGCCCGCGACGGCGCGCGCCAGCAGCGTCTTGCCCGTGCCGGGCGGGCCGTACAGCAGCACGCCCTTGGGGATCTTGGCGCCGATCGACTGGAACTTCGCCGGGTTCTGCAGGAAGTCCTTGATCTCTTCCAGCTCCTCCAGGGCCTCGTCGGCCCCGGCCACGTCGGCGAAGGTGGTCTTCGGGGTGTCCTTGGTGATGAGCTTCGCCTTGGACTTGCCGAAGTTCATCACCCGCGAGCCGCCGCCCTGCATCTGGTTCATGATGAACAGGAAGATCAGCACGATGACCACGATGGGCAGCAGGCTGAACAGCAGGTTGAGGAAGAAGCTCTGCTTCGGCACCTCGACGTTGTAGCCGCCGGGCAGCTTGCCGGCGTTGGCCTGCTGCTGGAGCTGGTTCTGGAGCTGGAGCCCCTGACCGTCCACCCAGGAGGCCTGCTGGTGCTTGTCGTCGGTGAGGGTGACCTCGATCCGCTGGTCCTTGTCGATGATCTTCGCGGACTTCACCTTGCCCGCGGCGATCTCCTGGACCACCTTGGAGGTGTCGGTCTTCTCATACGAACGGCCGGGGTTGACGCCCCACATGACGAGGGCGACCAAGAGGCCGAACAGCAGGATCCACAGCAGCGGCCCGCGAAAATAGCGCTTCACGTCCATTTATCCGGTTACCCCTCCGGGGCCCGTCCCTCCTGACCAACGTCTGTGTGCGATCCTCGCCCGTCCCGCCGGGGGGCGGACGCCACTGCGACCAACAAAAGGCCCGCCGCCCGGGGATCCGGGACCACCGAGGCGGTAGTCCTCGCGTGGCTCCAGGGCCCGAGCGCCCGAGACACCGACGGTACACCGCAGGACACAGGAGACGCAGCCGGCGCCGATTCTCCCGATCCTGTTCATATACCCGTCAACGACCTTTGCAACGATCCGTCACGGCCCCTTGTTCCCCGCCGGCCGTCTCGGGGCCGTGACCAGCCCCGAGACGAGCGGATCCGCACCGCCCCCAGGCGTCGCCGCCCCTAGGCGTCCCCGCCCCCGTACACGTGCGGGGCGAGGGTGCCGACGAACGGCAGGTTCCGGTACTTCTCCGCGTAGTCGAGCCCGTAGCCGATGACGAACTCGTTCGGGATGTCGAACCCGATGTACCGCACGTCGATCTCGGTCTTGACCGCCTCCGGCTTGCGGAGCAGCGCGCAGATCTCCAGCGACGCCGGCCCGCGCGAACGCAGGTTGCTGACCAGCCAGGACAGGGTGAGCCCCGAGTCGACGATGTCCTCCACGATGAGGACGTGCCGGTCGAGGATGTCGGTGTCCAGGTCCTTGAGGATACGTACGACGCCGGACGACTTGGTCCCCGACCCGTAGGACGACACCGCCATCCAGTCCATCGACGCGGGCGCGTGCAGGGCGCGCGCCAGGTCCGCCATGATCATGACGGCGCCCTTGAGGACGCCGACGAGCAGCAGGTCCTTGCCCGCGTAGTCGGCGTCGATCTTCGCGGCCAGCTCCCGCACCTTGGCCTGCAGCAGATCCTCGGGGATCAGCACCTTCGCCAGGTCCCGGCCCAGGTCCTTCTCGTCCACAACCCCACCCTCATCGCTGCGACATCGGACGCGCCGCGTGACGGTTCGCACACGGCGCGGCATCAAGCCCGGCCGAACAGCAGCCTGCCATACCGCCGGAACGCCCGGAGACCCCCCGGCAGATCGACGTGCCGCTGGCCGCGCCAGGCCGTGACCAGCCGATCCACTGCATCGACATGGACGGCCGCGAGCGTACCCGGTGGACTTCCCGCCTCGATCGCCGCCGTCCGCAACACCCTCGTCCGGACCGCTCTGGGGAGGTCGGCGAGCCCGTCCAGGCGGACCGCGACGAGCACGCCGTCCTCCGCGCCCTCGGGTCGCCGGAGGGCCGGTGGGTCACCGGGCGGTGGGTCATCGCCCGGTGGGCCATCGGGCGGTGCGTCATCGCCTGGTGGGGGCGAGGTGAGATCCGTGTACGCCTTCCGGGCGAGTTCATCGAGGAGGTCCGCGTCGTCACGGAGCATCCGCGCCGTCCGGGCCAGCGCCTCGGCGACGCCCGGGCCGAGGGCCTTCTCCAAGGCGGGCAGGGCCTCATGCCGCACGCGAACGCGCGTGAAAGCCGGATCGTCGTTGTGCGGGTCGTCCCAGGGTTCGAGGCCCATCACATGGCAGGCCCTGCGCAGCGTCGCCCGATCGAGTTCGAGCAGGGGCCTGATGTAGCGAACGTCAGTGCCGTCCCTGGCGGACTTCCGGGTGAAGGACGGCGGCATACCGGCCAGCGATCTGGCACCCGACCCCCGCGCCAGCCCCAGCAGGACGGTCTCGGCCTGGTCGTCGCGGGTGTGGCCCAGGAGCACCGCCGCGGCCCTAAGACGGGCGGCGGCATCGTCCAGGGCGGTGTAGCGGGCCTCCCGGGCGGCGTTCTCCGGCCCGCCCTGCCCGTCCACGGTGACGGCGATGGAGCCGGCCGGGTCCAGCCCGAGGCCGGCCAGGGTCAGGACGACGGCGTCGGCGCGTTCGGCGGAACCGTCCTGAAGCCCGTGGTCGACCGTGACCGCGCCGGCGGGGTGCCCGGAACGCGGAGCCTCGAACGCGAGCGCCCCGGCGAGCGCCAGGGAGTCGGCGCCGCCGCTGCACGCGACGAGCACCATGGAGCCCGGCGGCACGGCGGCGAGCGCGGCGCGCACCGCGGAACGCACCGCCGCCACCGCCGGATCAGGGCCCATGGGCAAACGTCTACCATCCGGCAACGACGTTTCGGGCCCGGGACTCAGGCCTCGCTGGCCTCCGGCGGGGCCGTGTCGATGGCGCGCGGGCCGACGACCCGGTCCATCCACAGGGCCGGCTCCTTGATCTCGGCGTGGGTGGGCAGCGTCTCCGGCGACTGCCACACCTTGTTGAAGCCGTCCATGCCGACCTCGGTGACCACCCGGCGCACGAACCGCGAGCCCTCCGCGTACTGCTTCATCTTGAGGTCGATGCCGAGGAGCCTGCGGATCGTCCTGTCCAGCTTCGACCCGCCGTCGCGGCGCCCCTGGAAGCGCGACCGGATGCGCTGCACCGACGGGACGACCTCCGGCCCGACGGCGTCCATGACGTAGTCGCCGTGCCCCTCGACGAGCGTCATCACCGCGGTGAGGCGGTCGAGGATCTCGCGCTGCTCGGGGCTCTGGATCGCGTCGATGATGTTGGAGTCGCCTCCGCGCACGGCGTCCGCGACCGCCTCCGCCGCGTCGCGGATGCGCTCCAGCATCACGCCCGGGTCCAGGTCGGACGCGAGGAGGAACTTGGTCATCTGGTCCTGCACGTACTCGCGCAGCCACGGGACCCCGGTGAACTGGGCCCGGTGGGTCTCCTCGTGGAGGCACACCCAGAGACGGAAGTCACGCGCGTCCACACCGAGCTCCTGCTCCACATGGACGATGTTCGGCGCGACCAGCGTCAGCCGCCCCGTGGGAGCGACACCGGACGGGTCCGGCGGGAGGAACAGCTCGTACTGCCCGAGGACGCGGCTGGCCATGTAGGCGAGGATCGCGCCCACCTGCATCCCCGTCACCCGGGAGCCGACCGCTTCCACGACCACGTTCGCCGCACCGCCGAGCGGGCCCGGCCCCCGCCGCTGGGACATCTGCTCCATGAGCGGTTCGAGCACCACTCGGAAGCCGTCCACGTTCGCCCGGATCCAGCCGGGCCTGTCGACGATCGTCGCCGGGGCGGGGTCGACTTCGGACGCCATCCCGGTGAAGTCGCGCACGTGCCCGTGGGCGATCCGGGACAGCTCCCTGAGCTCCTTCACGACCTCGCGAGCCTCTTCGTGGCTGACCTGGGGGCCGGGCCTGACGAGCCGGGTGCCCGCCTGGACCGCCACGTTCCAGTCGATCATTGAGGCGCTCATGTACTCCACCGTACGTTTCGGGGACGGCGCCGGAGCGCCCCTGCACGATCGTTCAACGAACAACCGTTCTGGTTATCTCCCATACGGCCCCGCCCACACTCGCCCGGGCCGGTTGTCAGCCGCAGCCGCAGGTCGCCACCGCGGCGGCGAGCTGATCCAGTTTGCCCGGATCGACAGGGCCCTTCCCGTCCCCGGCCATGAACGCGAACGCCAGCAGCCGTCCGTCGGCGTCGTAGGCCACCCCGGCGAGTGTGCTGACCCCCGAGAGGGTGCCGGTCTTCGCGCGCACGAGCCCCGCCCCCGCCTGGCTGGCCGGGACCGTGTAGCGGGGCGGGCTCAGCGTCCCGGAGAACCCGGCGATCGGCAGGCCCGTGATGACCGGCCGCAGTCCGGGACGGTCCGGAGCGGCCGCGAGCGACACGATGCGGGCGAGGGCGATCGGCGAGATCCGGTTGCGCGGCGACAGCCCGCTGCCGTCGTTGACCGACACCCCGTCGGCCACCCCGAGCCCGGCGAGCACCTGCCGGACGGCCTGCGCGGCACCGGTGAACGACGCCGGGACGCCCTGCTTGATCGCCGCCTGCCGGGCCATCGCCTCGGCCACGTCGTTGTCGCTGTCGGTCAGCAGGTGCTCGACCAGCGCGGAGATCGGCGGCGACTGCACCGCCCCGAGCCGCGCGGCCCCCTGCGGGGCGACCGTCGACCGTCCCGCCTTGGCCGGGATCCCGTTCACGGACAGCAGGCGCGCGAACGAGGCCGCGGCCGCCGCGGGCGGATCCGCGACCCGCGCCTTCTGCGACGGATCCGTCGGGGCGACCCGGCCCTCGTCCACGGTCAAGGCGGAGACGGGCGCGAGCTCACCGTCGGGTAGGTAGTTGGGCTTCCAACTGGAGGCCGTGCGGGGCCCCTGGTAGGCGGACGCGTCGTAGTCGACCCGCACGCGCCGCACCCCGGACGCCTTGAGCGCCGCCGCGGTCTGCCTGGCCAGATCGGCCAGCGACGCGTACGGCGGATGGCCCGCGCCCGCCCGCGCGGGCAGGGCCGTCAGGGTAGGATCCCCGCCTCCGACCAGGACGACGCCGCCGCCCGCGCCCCGCACGACCTGCGTGGTGATCCGGTGCTGCGACCCGACCGAGGCGAGCGCGGCCACCGACGTCGCGAGCTTGGTCGTCGACGCAGGCGTGGCCGGCTGGTCGGCGCGCTGCTCGAACAGGGGGCGGCGGGTCACGGCGTCGACCACCACGGCGTTGATCTTCGCGTCCGGCCCGCCGATCAGCGCGGACAGCCGTCCGGCCAGGACGGACGGGTTCGGCGACCGGGCTCCCGCGGGATCGGCGGCCGGGATCGCGGACCGGGCGGCGACGAGGTCGCGGGCCGCCACGCTGGGCGGCCGGGGCGACAGATGGCGCTCCGGTGTGAGTTTGACCACTGCCAGCCCGGCGGCGGCGGTGAAAACATTAAGGAGGGACAGTGACAGCACGGCGAGGGCCCGGCCTCGTCCAGGCACGTGACCGCCCCTCTCCCACTCAGCACTCACCAACGTGCGACATCCTTATATAAGGGAACACCCACCCCGTGGGGGTCTCGGCCAAGCCCGCACAGACTCCCGAAAGACTATTCACTGCGACCGCGCAGGGAGCGGAGGACATCTTGGATTTCGACGTCACCATTGAGATCCCGAAGGGCCAGCGGAACAAGTACGAGGTGGACCACGAGACCGGGCGTATCCGACTCGACCGGATGCTCTTCACCTCGACGCAGTATCCGGCCGACTACGGGTTCATCGAGCACACCCTGGGCGAGGACGGCGACCCGCTGGACGCGCTGGTCCTGCTCCAGGAGCCGACGTTCCCGGGATGCCTCATCCGCTGCCGCGCCGTCGGCATGTTCCGGATGACGGACGAGGCCGGTGGTGACGACAAGGTCCTGTGCGTCCCCGCCACCGACCCCCGCATGGAGCACCTCCGCGACATCCACCACGTCCCCGAGTTCGACCGCCTGGAGATCCAGCACTTCTTCGAGGTCTACAAGGACCTGGAGCCCGGCAAGTCCGTGGAGGGCGCCAACTGGGTGGGCCGGGTCGAGGCCGAGGCCGAGGTCGAGCGGTCCCGCAAGCGCGCCGCCGACCTGGGCGGTCACTGAAACGCCGCACCGCCCCGGAGGTCCCTCCGGCCGGGCCCGGAGCGCGGACGGCACCGATCCGCTCCCTGCCGCCCGCGCGACACGGTTCGAGAACCCTTCCGTACGGAGCCCGTACGGAAGGGTTCTCTCTTTTCGCCGGGGTGTCCGGTGGTCAGCCGGCCGGGCGGGTGGCGCCGATGAGGTCGTTGCGGTGGATGTCGGAGATCCGCACCCGCGCGCCGGTGTACGGCGCCTCCACCATCTGGTCGCCGCCGATGTAGATGCCCACGTGATGGATCGTGTCCGGGTCGGACGTGTTCCGCGCGAAGAAGACGAGATCCCCTTGGCGGAGGGCGCCCAAGGGCACGTGCGGCCCCGAGGTCCACTGCGTACCCGTCCAGTGGTCGAGGCGGACCCCGACCTTGGCCCACGCGTACATGGCCAGGCCGGAGCAGTCGAATCCGACGATGCCCGACCCGTGCTCGATGCCGTAGCTGGGACCGTCCACCGTCCCGCCGCCCCACGAGTAGGGCGTCCCGAGCCACCTGAGCGCCGCGCGCGCGACGAGCGCCCCGCGCGCCGCCGACGTGGCGGGACGCTGCGAACCGGTGACGGCCACCGCCGCGCCGGCCGCCTCCCGCGCCTGCTCCGCCTCCCGGGCCTGCTGTGCCTCCTGGGCCTCCCGGGCCTCCCGTGCTTCCTGCGCCTCCTGCCGCGCCTGCCTCAGCTCCGCGACGTGCGCCCGCGCCTCGCCGAGCCGCCGCTCCAGGCGACGCTTCTCGGCTTCGATGCGCCCGACCGACGCCCGGTGACCCGCCACCGCCTCCTGCGCGGACCGCTTCGCGTCCTCGGCGCGCCTCGTCGCGGCGGACTGCTCCCTGAAGGCTGCCTCGGCCTGCTTGCGGAACACCTCGGCGACGTTCTTGGACGCCTCCACGCGACGGAGGATCCCGGCCCGCCGGGCGGCCAGGACCTCGACCATGCCGGCGCGGTCCATGAAGCCCTGCGGGCCGCCTTCGCCCATGAGCACCGAGGGGACCTGGTCGTAGCCGGTGTCGTGCTGGTAGGCGCGCGCCGCGAACGCCGCCATCTCGGCCTGGGTCTCCCCCACCCTCCGGGTCGCTTCGGCGAGCCGCGCCCGCGTGTCCCGGTAGGCCGCCTGGGCACGTTCCAACCTGACCCGCTCGCCGTTGTAGCGCTCAACCGCGGCCTCAGCGGACATCGCCAGCCTGTTCAGCTCGCCATCCGCCTCGGCGAGCTCCGCCTTCGTCCGGCCGACCTCCGCCGCACGCTCCCGGACGTCGCGCTCGCCCTGCCTGACGTCCTGCGCGCTGGGGGAGGGGTCCACCGGAGAACGCGCCCAGGCGACGGGCACCAGGAGCGACATCCCGAGCACCGCGCCGGAGGTGAGGGCTAACAGCCGCAGGCCCGCGCCGAGGCCGGTGAACGGCGCACGGGGAGGACGGCGGCGCAGTGGTGTGCTCGGTGCCATGAACACGTCCTCCCCCAGGCATGTTTCACTTAGCGCAAACAATCACCTACGAAGCGTAGTTCAGTCGGGCAACGATCGGAACTTCCGTCACGCGCGGCGGCTCCCGTGTCGATCAGGACGGTTCCCGCCTCACCCGCCGGAACCGGCGGGAGTCGGGCTCCCGGCCGATGCGGCCGAAGGCCCGGGCGGGTCCGAGGCGGGCGGGCCGGTCTGCCCACCGCTCGACGGGTCGACCGGCGAAGGCTTCGCCGACGAGTGAGGTTCCGGACGTGGCGTGGGCGAGCCTTCCGGACGTGCAGTGCTCGACGGCTTGGAGGTGCCACCCGGACCGGCGGAGCCCGTGCCGGTCGGACTCGGCGACGGATCCGGCCCAGGAGCGGGCCTGTCAGGACGCCACATGACGTGCACATCGATCCCGCCCGGCTGGAACGTGATGTCGCCCTCGCCCCGCGACCGAGCGCTCCGCGAGACGTGCACGTCGACGGCGACCACCTCACCGGCCTTCAGACGGCCGGACGACGGACTGGCCCGAACGGGCCCCCGGCTCTTGGCGTGCCAGGCCACCGGACGTCCGCCCGCACGCAACTCCACCGTCCCGTCCGCGCCGCCCGCCAGATCCAGGAACAGCGGTGACACGCTCAGCCTGCCGTCCGACGAGGAGGTCTGCACCGCGGAGACGTGGGGGAACGCCGAGTCGGCGGACGACGGCAACGCGAACAAGGGCGCGGCGGACTCCTGGGCGCCGAGCGGGAACGTGGCCGACACGGGAGCCGCTTGGATCGTTCCCCCCTCCTCGGGCCTGCCAGGCGCCGGACGCTCGCTCCCGGGCACCCGCGAGACGCCGGGGCTCGCACTGGGACGCGGACCCGCGACCTTCCCGGCCGGCCCGGCGTCCTCCCGGGAGCCCACGCGACCGAACACGGCCGCGAGCCCTCCACCGGCGAGAACGACCACCACGGCGAGCACCACCGCGACGCGGACCGCTCGGGCACCGGCCCCGTCGTCCGGCTCCCTGTCACCCGCCCTCCCGAAGCGGCGAAGGCGGCCGAACCTCCCAACGGAACCGGGCATCCGCAGCGAGATCCCCGACCGCCTGGGCTGGACCGGGAACCCGCCGGAGGTGAACGCGCTGACCCGGGTGGCGACGAAGAGCCGGTAACCGACCAGGTCGGGATCCAGGAAACTGCTCATCACCCGCAGGCGCAGCCCCTCCGGCGGATCCGCGTCCGGCAGCAGCCCGTACACCTTGGCGGCCGAGACCGTCCGCGGACGGAACGCGCCGCAGACCTCGCACACCTGCGCGTGCACCATCAACAGGCTGTCCGCGCCGGACTCGGGATCACCATGCCGTTCGCGCAGCAGCGCCGCCCGCTCCGCACATCCGTACGGCCCCTGCTGGGCCAGGATCTCCGCCGTCAGGGCCTCTTCCAGCTCGCCGTGCGCGCGGTCCAGCGCGACCTGCGCGTCCCTCACCGGCAGGTCGAAGACGGCCGCGAGGTCCGGGACCGACAACTGGTGCCGGACCCGCAGCTCCAGGATCTCCCGCGTCACCGGCCGCAGCGCCAGGACGGCCTGCCAGGCCGTGATGCGCTGGTCGACGTCCTCCTGGTCGTGGCTGGCCACCGGCACGTCGGGGGGCGCGTCCCGGGGCGGCAGCCGCCTCCCGCACTCCACCCGGGCGATGGCGTACAGCCACGGCCCGAACCGGTCCGGATCGCGCAGCTTCTCGATGTGCGCCTCGGCCACGATGAACGTGTCGCGCAGCGCCACCTGCGCCGCGTCGCGACTGCGCAGCTGGAACCAGCAGTACGCATAGAGGCGGTCGGCATAGGCGCCGTACACCGCGGCCGCGGCCCCCGGATCGCGCCGACGCAGCGCCTCGACCAGAAGATGGTCCTCCATGACTGAGAAGGTAAATGCTTCAGGCGCCCTTTACCGGCGTATTCATGAGATCGAACGACCAGCCGATCGGCCGATTCCCAGAATCTAACTGAATATCAACTCGAAAGCACTTTGACCACCTTGCCGGAAATATCCGAACCCGCGAATGCGCGCCCGCCGAAAGGATCATTTCCGTGTGATCGATTCCAGCATCGGCGGCAGCAACCGCTCCGCGGCCGCGGCGACGGTCGTGACCTGCGCACTCGTGAAGATCACCGGCTGACCGGCGATGACCTGCGAGACCGCCCGCGCCGGGCAGAAGACGACGTCCCGGTGCCGGAAACCGTCCCGGGCGATCCGCGCGCCGTGCACAACGACCATCGGCGTCACAGGGATGGTGCAATCGAGTTCTCGGGACAGCAGTTTCGCTACCTCATCGGCGGCACGTCCCGCCACACCCGCCATACCGCCGACCGGCCGGTTCCCCGCCAGGAGCCGCCGCTCCTCCGCCCGGAGCCGGACGCCCCACGCGAAGTGCCTGCTGGCGATCGCGTACACCCCGGTCAATCCGATCACCAAGTGATCCAGATTCGCGCCGGAGGCCCCCTTCAGCGCCCGGTCGTGGAGGACGCGGTAACCCACCGGATCCAACCTGGCCAGCCGCCGTCCGGTACGGCGCTCGGCACGCGCGCCGCGCCGCCAGTCCGTGACGGGTCCCGGCCGGACCCGCACGTACACGACATGACCGGCGAAGACGGCGACGGCCGCGCCGAGCCCCGCCTTCCAGCCGCCCATCCCCGCCGCGACGACCCCCGTCCCGCAGGCGAGGACGACCCGCACCGCGAGCCGCTCCCAGCGATGCCGCGCGGCGAGTGCGCAGTAGCGGACCGAGGCCGAGGCTCCGGCACGGGACACGCCGGCACCGCTGCACCGCACCGGACACCCCTCTTCGTCAGCCCCGCAGCCGCGTTCCGAGGCACAAGCGTGCGGCAGCCCGTCCGTGCAGGCAAGGGCTTCACCGACACCGATCGACGACTTTCGAGGATGACGTTGACACTGTCATGATGACAGTGTCATGATGAATCCATGGACGATGCCTGGACGATCACCGAGCTGGCGGAACGCGCCGTCGCGGCCCTCGCCGCGGGCGAATCCGTACAGGTCAACGGCCGGGTGCGCGACGTACCGAACGAGCGGCTGATCCGCTGGTACACCACGATCGGCCTCGTCGACCCGCCGCTCGGCCGCCGCGGCCGCACCGCCCTCTACGGCCCGCGCCATCTCCTCCAGCTCGTCGCGGTGAAGCGCCGCCAAGCCGCAGGCCGCTCGATCGCCGAGATCCAGATCGAACTAGCCGCCGCCACCGACACGACCCTCGAACAAATAGCCGCCCTCCCACCAGAAACCACACCCTCGCGAGACGCCACACCACCAACGCAGGACACACCCCCGCGAGACGTCACACTCCCCGCACGAGCCAAACCCCTGCGAAAGGACGCACCCCCCACCAAGGCCGCACCCTCGCAGGACGGCACACCCCCGGCAGAGGCCACACCCCCGCGGGACGACGCACTCCCGACACAGACCACATCCCTGCGGAACGACGCACCCCCCGAGGAGCCCGCACTCGACGGCGCGCCTCCCGCCGAAACCGCAGCCTCCCGAGACGACGCACCGCCTACGCAGGGCGCACCCTCGCGAGGCGGTGCACTCCCCGCCGAAGTCGCGTCTTCGCAAGGGCGGGCGCGGTCGCCGCGAGCCGGTGTCCCACAAGACGTCACGCGTGCAGCGGCGAAGGCTCCGCAGCAGCACGACAGCGCCACGGAAACGCCTACCCAGCGGCCCTTCTGGGCGGCTCGCCCGGACGTCTCCTACGGCCCGGCCGCCAGCTCGGTCGACTACAAGCCGGGCGACTCCGCTATCGGACATGGCGCCATCGAGACCGAGCCGAGCGGCTCCGGCGCCGGGCATGGCGCCATCGAGGACGAGGCGAGCGACTTCGGCGCCGGACTGGGCGCCGCCGAGACCGAGCCGGGCCACTCAAGTGCCGGGCATGGTGTCACCGGAGCCGAAACAGACCGGCACACCGCACAGGTCGGCGCCGACTTCGCCGGAGGCCGGCCGGACATCGTCCAGGGCGTCCGGCTGGCGCCCGACCTGACGCTGCTCGTGGAGGTGCCCTCCCTGAGCGCCGACGACCTCGCCGCTATCAAGGCCGCAGCCCGGCCGCTGCTGCACGAACTCCGCCGCCGCGGCCTCGCCGCGGCCCCCGACGACCTCGTAGCCCTGCCCGCCGCTCATCCCCGGAGGTCCCAGTGACCGTGCGCATCCTGCCGCTACCCGACACCGCGACACCCCCGGCCCCCGACCGCGGCATCGGGGCGCTGACCACCGACAGGGGCAACCTGCCGCTCGACTCCGTCGGCGTGCACGCGTCCATCACCGGCCTGGCCGCCGGCGTGGAGGTCGTCCAGGGCTTCCGGAACCCGTTCGACGTGCCCCTGGAAGCGACGTACATCTTTCCGCTTCCCGACCGAGCCGCCGTGACCGCGCTTCGCATGGAGGCGGACGACCGGGTCATCGAGGGAACGCTCAAGGAGCGCGGGCAGGCCCGGCAGGACTACGACACCGCCATCGCGGCGGGCCAGCGCGCGGCGATCGCCGAGGAAGACCGTCCTGACGTCTTCACCATGCGCGTGGGCAACATCCTCCCGGGCGAACGCGTGACCGTACGGCTCACGCTGAACCAGCCGCTCCCGTTCGAGACCGACGCGTCGGGGTCCAGCGCCACGTTCCGCTTCCCCCTCGTGGTGGCGCCCCGGTACATCCCGGGCTCGCCTCTGGACGACGAGCGCGCAGGCTCGGGGGTCGCCGACGACACCGACGCCGTGCCCGACGCCTCGCGGATCAGCCCGCCCGTCCTGCTGCCGGGATTCCCCAACCCGGTGCGGCTCTCGATCACGACGGACATCGATCCGGCGGGCCTCCCGATCACCGAGGTCCAGTCGGCCCTCCACGTGGTCGCCGAGGAAGGCGACGGCGAGCGGACGACGGTACGCCTGCAACCGGGAGAGCGTCTCGACCGCGACTTCATCCTGCGGCTGCGCTACGCGCCGCACGAGAGCGCGGCGCTGTCGCTCGTCCCCGACGAGTCCGGCGACGAGGGCACGTTCACGCTCACCGTCCTGCCGTCCGGGGACGCCCGCCCAGCTCCTCGCGACGTGGTGCTCATCCTCGACCGATCCGGCAGCATGCAGGGCTGGAAGATGGTCGCCGCGCGCCGGGCCGCCGCCCGGATCGTCGACACCCTCCGCACCGAGGACCGCTTCGCCGTCCTGTCGTTCGACACCGTCATCGAGCGCCCCCGCGATCTCGGCCCCGGCCTGGCCGACGGCACGGACCGCAACCGGTTCCGCGCCGTCGAGCATCTGGCGGCGCTGCACGCGCGCGGCGGCACGGAGATGCTGGCCCCGCTCGACGAGGGCTGCGCCCTCCTCGCCGACTCCGCCCGCGACCGGGTGCTCGTCCTCATCACCGACGGGCAGATCGGCAACGAGGACCAGATCCTCGCCCACCTCGCCCCGCGCCTGAACGGCGTCCGCGTCCACACGGTCGGCATCGACCGGGCGGTGAACGCCGGCTTCCTGAACCGCCTGGCCTCCATCGGGCAGGGCCGCTGCGAGCTCGTCGAATCCGAGGACCGCCTCGACGAGGCGATGGAGCTGATCCACCATCGCATCGGCGCACCGCTCGCCACGAACCTCACCCTGCGACCGGACGGCCTGGACATCGTCCCCGACTCCGTCGCCCCCAGCCGCCTGGGCGCCCTGTACCCCGGCGTCCCCCTGGTGATCGGGGGCCGGTTCCGCGGGAAGGCGTCCGGGGCGCTCTCCGTGCACGGCACCTCGGCCGACGGCACGGCCTGGGAGCAGCACGCCACCGCCACGACCACCGATGATCCGGCCGCCGCCTCGATCTGGGCACGCGCCCACCTGCGCGACCTGGAGGACCGCTACACCGTCGGCGGCTCGGACGACCTGGAACGCCGCATCGTCGACACGTCCCTGCGGTTCGGCGTCCTGTGCCGCTTCACCGCGTTCGTCGCCGTGGACAGCAGGGTGGTCGCCGAGGGCAAGGCTCCGCACCGCGTCGTCCAACCCGTGGAGACACCCGAAGGCTGGGCCGCCCCGAGAGTCACACCCGCCGCTTTCTCGCCCATGTTCGAAGCGGCGCCCATGGGATTCGACGGTGCCGTCCAAGGAGCCCCACCACCCGCGGGGGCCGTCCATGGAGCCCCGCCACCCGCACCGGCAGGCCCGGCAGCGGCGATGCCCGGCCCAGCCGGTGCGCCGCCCCCACCGAGAGCCGCCATGCCCGGCCCCGTGCACGGCTCGATCCGTCCACCGGCACAGACCGGTTACGGAGCGGCTCCTCCCGCAGGCCCCGGGCCCCGCGCCCGACACGGCCGCCGCGCCCAACCGCCCACCTTCGCGCAGGAGATCACCGAAGCGCTGGAGCGGCTCCGGAACGTCCCGGACGACCACGACCAGCGACTCCAGCACCTGCTGAGCGACGTCCTGCCCACCCTTGAATCGCTCATCTCCCGGATGGAGGCCCGCAAGCAGAAAACCACCGCCCTCACGGCACTCCGCGACGACCTGCGCCGTCTCCACCCGTCGTCAGAACCGGCCCGAGTGCAAGAGCTGTGGGCCCGCTCACTGGAGGTGCTCACCAACGAGGCGTCCGGCTCATCCCGCCGCCCCTTCTGGAAGCGCACCAGGTAAACGCCGCTACTGGGAGCGCACTAGGTAGCGCAGCGCGAGGGGCGCCCTCCCGAAGGAGGACGCCCCTCGCCCGAGGGTCACCGATCAGTCAGAGGTGACCTGCACGGGAGACTCGGAGGTGATGCTCACGGACACGTGCTTCGGACGGTAGCGGCGGAACAGCGGGATGACATTCAGCGCCAGGCCGACCACTGCGACACCGCTCACCAGGTTGACGCCGGGGTGGAACTCGCCGAAGTCACCGCCTCCGCCGTGGGCGCCCCCGGCGACCAGAGCGGTCACGACGGCCAGCACCAGCGCCGCGCCGACCTGGCCCGACGTCTGCACCAGACCGGACGCGAGCCCCTGCTCGGAGTCGTCGATGCCGTCCGTGGCCTGAGCCATGATCGAGCTGAAGCCGAACGCGAACCCGCCGCCCAGCAGCAGCATCGTCGGCAGGATCGTGAACGCGTAGTGCGGGCTGTCACCGGCGGTGGCAAGGAACCACACGTAGCCGAGGCTCAGCGACAGCATCGAGCTGATGATCAGCCTGGGCGTCCCGTACCGGGTGATGAGGCGGCCGACGAACGGCGAGCCGAACGCCACCAGCAGTCCGGCCGGCAGCAGGGCCATCGCCATCCTGAGCGGCGACCAGCCGAGCACGTCCTGGAGGTAGAGGGTCATCATGAACTGGAAGCTCAGGTAGGAGCCGAACAGCGCGATGATGCTCAGGTTGGCCCTCACGATCGTTCCTATCCTCAGGATCCCGAGGCGGATGAGGGGATGGCGCACCTTCTTCTCGGTGACGACGAACGCGGCCAGCAGCGCCGCCGCGAGAGCGACCGAGCCGAGCGTGACCGGGTCGAGCCAGCCGCGGTCCGGCGCGGAGACGACGGTGTAGACGGCGAGCAGCATGCCGCCGGTCAGGGTGACGGCGCCGACGAGGTCGTGCCCGCCGTTCGCCGCCGCCTTGTCCCGCGGGATCAGGGCGATGCCCGCGACGAGGGCCAGCACCGCGAGGGGGACGGGGGTCAAGAACGTCCAGCGCCAGCCGAAGCTGGTCAGCAGCCCGCCGAGGATCAACCCGGACGAGTAGCCGCTGGCACCGAAAACGGAGAAGACCGACAACGCCCTGTTGCGCGCGGGCCCCTCGTGGAAACTGGTGGTCAGGATGGACAGGGCGGTCGGCGCGGTGAACGCGGCGGCCAGTCCCTTGACGAAACGGGTGACGATGAGCAGCGTGCCGTCGTCCACCAGGCCGCCCACCAGCGACGCGACGGCGAAGACGGCGAGGGCGGTGAGGAAGACGCGGCGCCGCCCGAGCAGGTCGGCGGTGCGGCCGCCGAGGAGCAGCAGCCCGCCGTACCCGAGCACGTAGCCGTTGACGATCCACTGCAGCGAGGTGGTCGACAGTCCGAGCTCGGTGCCGATCGACGGCAGGGCGACGCCGACCATCGACACGTCGAGCCCGTCGAGGAACAACACGGCGCAGAGCACCGCGAGAACTCCCCACAGCCGGGGGGTCCAGGTCTGTTCGGCCGGTGCCCCGGTCTCCGGAGCGCGGACGGCTGAGCCAGGTGAGGTCTCGGTGATAGTCACGTCGGAGGACAGTACATGCACATGCATCAAATGTCGATGCACTAAATCCGCAGGCATCTAATGCATGTGCATCTGATGCGTGCGCATGCTAGGATGCGCGGCATGGAGTCGAACGCCGCTCTGGTGGGTCGTTGGAGGTCACTGCTGACCTGCTACAACACCGTCGCCTGCGATCTCGATCGCGCGTTGCAGGAGTCCCACGGCCTGAGCATGAGCGAGTTCGAGACGCTCGACCGCATCGTCGACGCCGACTGTGAGAAGCGCCGCATGCAGGAGATCGCGGCGGACATGTACCTCAGCCAGAGCGCCCTGTCCCGCACGGTCGCCCGCCTGGAGAAGGGCGGCCTCGTCAAGCGCGGCCTGTGCGAGTCCGACCGCCGCGGCGTGTTCGTCGAGATCACCGAGGACGGCCGCCACCGCCACGCCGAGGCCCGCGAGACCCACCTCAAGGTCCTCGCCACCCACCTCGCCACCACCCCGGACCTAACCCCCGTGTCCTGATCCGGCCACCCCAAGGGCAACCCAAGCCCCGTGCACCACGCGACGCGTCGGCGAACCGACAGCCAACCCCGTCGTGCCTGAACGGCAACGCCTGCATCGCGCTGCGGACCGGAGCGCTGCCCGGCGTCTCAAGCGGGGTGAGCACGAGAAAGCGGCCCGTCGCGGTCGTGTGGAGATACCGCATGTGGCGCTCACCACGCACCTGCGAGTCCCGACTTGCCCTGACCGCGAACCCCACCGCGCCTCACCGGGCACCCGCGAGTCCCGACTTGCCCTGACCGCGAACCCCACCGCGCCTCACCGCGCGCCCGCAAGTGCCGACTTGTTCTAACCGCGAACCTCATCGCGCCTCACCGCGCGCCCGCGAGTCCCGACTTGCCCTGACCGCGAACCCCAGCGCGCCTCACCGCGCGCCTTCGAGTGCCGACTTGCGCTAACCGCGAACCTCATCGCCTCACCGGGCGCCCGCGAGTCCCGACTTGCGCTAACCGCGAACCTCATCGCCTCGCGTCGCGTCGCGCCGCGTCGCGCCGCGCGCGCGAGTTCCGTGGTGCGCTGATCGCGGGGCCCAGCGCGCTGCACCACGCACCTGCGAGTCTTGACTTGCCCTGGCCGCGTGGCCCATTGCGCTGCGCCATGCGCGCGAACTTCGTCGTGGCTGCGGGGACGCGACGGGCTCCCCACGGCGCCGTAGCGTGCGTCGGCGGAGCGGTTGCAGGCTGTTGCGCCTTTGCGTGGCTCGCGGGTCGCGCGGGCCGTCGTTCTCTGGGGAGTCGTTGGATGGCTTAGTCCGGGGCGGTGACGGTTGATGGGCCGTCACTTCCTCATGGGGTGCGGCCTAGTAGTGCCAGTAGGCGTGTCTGGTCGTCGGCGTCTTCGGCTACGGGGCGTTCGGGCTTGAGCATCCCCGCTTCGCGTCCTTGGGGCGCGAAGGTCTTGGCCCTCTCCAGGGCTGGTTCGACCAGGTCCGGATCGAAGACCACGGACTGTCCCGTGGCCTGTGCCAGGTCCCACGCGTGCACCAGCAACTCCAGCGGATAGCCCTCCAGCCATTCCCGCATCGTCAGTTCCAGCCCGAAGGCGAGTTGGATCCGGCGGTCCAGGGCTTCGGGTGTGAGCGCGTCCATCACGTCGGCGCGAAGCGCTCGCCAGGTGGCCACCGGGTCCTCACCGGCGGCCTCCCGCCAGTCGGGATCGGCCTCGGGGAGCGGCCGGCCGGAGGCTCGGGCCTCGATGACGACCAGCCCCGCGATGACATGACCCGCCACGTCGATCGCACACCAGCCTTCGCAGGGAGAGGGCGAGAGCCATCGGTCCGAAGGCGTCGCGGCGAGGACGGTCTCGAAGATGTCCATTGCCCGGATGAATCCTTCAGGGACCAAGAGGCTCACCTCACAAGGATCGACCACATCGACGCGGAGCCGCCCGCGTGGCAAGCATCGTGCGGCGGCGCCATGTCGCGCCACTGCTTTTCCTCCTCTGGAGAGCTCCTGGCGCGTGGCGGCCACGAGCGGCCAAACGCCGCGCGTGGCTTGCTTTCTCGATCACGACGGGTCAGGCCGCGAAGACGGCGAAGCGGTCACGCCGCCACGCCGACGTCGCCGGGGCCGGACCAGCCTGGCCGCCCGGTCATGGCCGCGGCACGCCGAAAAGGCGGTCTCTCGCAGCTTTCTCTCCGGTAACTCCTGGATCATTAGCGGGATGAGCAATATCTGCCAAGAGATCGTGCCCGTTTCTGCGAGAACAGAACAGAACAAGATCATGTTCTGCGTTCCCGGTGCGTCCGGGCGGCCTCACTCTCCGCGTATACCAGCGCGCCCCTTATCTGCTTTGGGACCGTCCGCAGCACACGACCCTTGACATAAAAACTTGGACCGGTTAACCATACGACCAGCGCAGCGATCTCACCGGTGCGCCTCGACTTTCCAGGCGGACGGCCGCCTCCATCCACGTCCGCGCTCCCTCTATCCGCCCGTCTCTCCGCACGGCCGTTCCAGCGCGCTTCACCGCCATCAGCCGGCATTGGTCCGGCATGCCCCGCGACTCGTCCGCACGACGATCCGACCCGTGTCGGATGCCCCGGCAAGGAGGGAACCAACGATGACCGACCTCCCGGACGTCAACGTCACCCAGGTCTTCGAGGACTCGCGGCTGCCCGCCCTCATCACCCCGAAGGACCCCGGCACCGACATCGTCACCTGGGTGCGCGGCAACGTCGACGCCGTGCGCGCGCTGGTCCTGGAGACCGGCGGGGTGCTGTTCCGCGGCTTCCCCGGCACGGCCGACGTCGACGTCTTCCACGACTTCTGCGGCAGCTTCCCCAGCCCGCTGCTCGACTACACCGAACAGTCGTCCCCGCGCGACAAACTCGGCGACAAGGTGTACTCGTCGACCACCTACCCGGCCGACCAGGTCATCCCGTTCCACAATGCGAACTCGTTCGGGCACGAGTTCCCGCTGAACATCTGGTTCGCGTGCATCAGGACCGCCACCAAAGGCGGCCGCACTCCCATCTGCGACACGCGCAGGGTGCTGGCGAATCTGAGCGAGGAGACGCGAAACAACTTCGCCGCGAAGGGAATTCTGTACACCCGCAATTACTACGACGGGATGGGCGTCCCCTGGCAGGAGACCTTCGACACCGATTCGCGGGAGGAGGCCGAGAAGTTCATGCGGGACGGCCATATCGCCTACCGCTGGTACGACGAGGGCAACCTCATCCTCCAGACCCGGCAGGTGCGGCACGCGATCCTCCAGCACCCGAAGACCGGCGAGGACGTCTGGTTCAACCAGGCCCATCTCTTCCACAAGGCGTCGCTCGACGACCGCCTCAAGCCGCTCATGCGCCAGTTCAACGACTGGCAGCTGCCGCGCAACGCCTTCTACGGCGACGGGACGGTCATCCCGGACGAGACCATCCACGAGATCTTCGCGGCGTACGAGGAGGCCGAGCTGAGCTTCGACTGGCAGGCGGGCGACTACCTGATGCTCGACAACCTGCTGACCTCGCACGCCAGGAAGACGTTCGAGGGCAGCCAGCGGCTGATCTCGGTGTCGTTCTCGGAGCTGTTCACCGACTACGAGCCGTACTTCGCGAAGTACGGCGACGCCACGCTCGACCCGCAGCTGACGCCCGATGCGCGGTGACGCCGGCACGGTCACCGGGCTCGTCGCGGCCCGGTGCGCGGCCCGGCCGCGGGCGGTGGCGGTGGAGCAGCCGGACGGCGCGACCTGGACCTACGCCGACCTGAGCCGGCGCGCCGGGGAGATCGCCGGGGTCCTGCGGCCGCTGTACGCCTCGCCGCGTCCCGCGGTCGCGGTCGATCTGCCGAACAGCCTGGACTTCTGCGCCGCGGTCCTCGCGGTCCTCGGCAGCGGCGGGACGCTGCTCGCGCTCGACCGGACGCAGCCGCAGGCGCGGACCGCCGCGATGCTGTCCACGGTGCGGCCCGAGGTGGTGGTCACCGACCGTCCGGACGGGGCGGCCGCGACGTGGGCCGCGACGGCGGACGGCTCCCCCGCCACCGTCGACCTCGCCCGCCCCGACACGGCGCGGCGGCCGGTCGCGCCGGACGGCTGGGAGACGGAGCCGGACGATCCCGGCGCGCCCGCCTACGTCATCTTCACCTCGGGCACCACCGGCGTCCCGAAGGCGACCGTCAACACCCACGCGGGCCTGCTCAATCACCTGGTGTTCATGCAGGACGTCTGCCCGCTGCCGGAGGGGTCGCGCGTCCTGATGAAGTCGGCGCGGACGTTCGACGCGTGGCTGCTGGAGTTCTTCTGGGCCTTCACCCAGGGCGTCACCCTGGTCCTGGCCGACGAGGATCGCGCGACGGACGCCCGGTACCTCGCCGCGACGCTCGCCAGGAAGTCGATCCACGGGTTCGTGTGCGTCCCGTCCCTGCTCCAGCGGGTTTTCTCGGTGCTCGAACGGACGGCGGAGGCGACCGATCTGCGGGTGGTGGTCTCCGCGGGCGAGCCGCTGAAGGCCGGGCTCGCCGAGCGGATCCTCACGTCCACGAGTGCGCGCCTGTTCAACTTCTACGGTCCCGCCGAGGCGGCGATCGACGTCGCCTACCACCACGTCACCGGTCCCCCGGTCACCGACCCGATCCCGATCGGGCGCGCGATCCCCGGTAACGAGCTGACGATCCGGGACTCCTCGGGCGCCGACGTCACGGCCTCGGGGGCCAGGGGCGAGCTCGTCGTCGCCGGCGTCCACGTCGGGCTGGGCTACGAGGGCGACGCCTCCGCGACCGCCGCGAAGTTCGGTGCGGACGGCGGCGGCGCGCGCACCTACGCCACGGGCGACCTGGCGTACCTGGGGCCGGACGGGAACTTCTACATCGGAGGAAGAATGGACACCCAAGTCAAGATCAACGGCGTCCGGATCGAGACCGGGGAGATCGAGGCGGTCCTGCTGCGGCACGAGACGGTCGCCGACTGCACGGTGCAGGCCACCCGGGCGGGCGACGTCCCCGTCCTGGTCGCGTTCGTCAAGGCGCACGGCGACGCGCCGCCGGCGAGCGAGTACATCAACTACCTGCGCGGGCTGCTGCCTCCGGTGATGGTGCCGCCGATGTACGTCTTCGTCACCGAGTTCAAGACGCTGCCGAGCGGCAAGAAGGACACCTCCGCCCTCGTCTTCCCCCGGGGCCTGCCGACCGTCACCGCCACCGAGTTCGAGGCGCCGGACGGACCCGCGGAGGAGGAGCTCGCCAAGATCTGGGAGTCCGTGCTCGGGGTCGCGCCGATCGGTGCCGTGGACGAGTTCTCCCTGATCGGCGGCGACTCGCTCAAGATGATCGACATCCTGGTGAAGATCTCGGAGTCGGTGTATCCGGACGTCTTCTCGCTGGGCATCACCCGGTTGTCGACGGTCCGGGACCTGGCGCGGAAGATCCAGGAATCCGCCCGCTAGCGGCCATGGCCACCATCCACCAGGACGCCGGGGCGGCTCTCGACACCGGGCAGCTCGCCGGCCTCCTCCGGGAGGCCGGCGGCGCCGAGCACGACTTCCTTCCCGCCGACCGGGCCGCGGACTACCTGTCCCGGCTCGACCAGGGCGCCGTGCGCTGCATCTGGGCCGTCCAGGACGGGGTGCTCGGCGCCGCCCTGCTCTACTCGCGTTTCGGTCCGCTCCTCCCCATCGCCGGCGCGTTCCTCCGCCTCGAAGGGATCTACGTCGAGGAGGTCATGGTGACGTCGGCCTGGCGGCGGGCGGGGTGGTCCCGGACGCTGCTGAACAGGCTCCGGGAGATCGTCGGGACGGGACCCGACATCTACATCGACTGCGACGCGGCGAACGCGGCGTCCGTCGCGATGATGGGATCGGCCGGATACGTGCACCTCGCCGACTACGACGATCCCGACCGGGTCGAGCCGCCGTCGCGCCACCGCACCACGAGCCTGTTCCGCCATCCGGGCCGTCCCGCGCGGCTCGTCCAGGCCGCGGCCCGAGGAGGGATGACGGTTGGATAGGACGTCGCTGTCCGTACGCGTCGAATCGGCCGGCCCGGAACGCCCATGGATCGTCATCTGCAACGCGGTGGGCGTCCCCCACGCCGTCTTCGACCGGTTGGTCGGGACGCTCGCCGGCGCGTTCTCCGTCGTGTGCTGGCAGACGTCGCTCACCGAGGGCGACGAGCCCCACGGCACCCCGCGATTCCTCACGGTGGACGAGCAGACGGCCGAGGTGGCCGGCATCCTGCACCGCCTCCGCATCACGGAGTTCACCGGCGTCTCCTGGTGCTCCGGAACGGAGATCCTCTACCGCCTGTCCCGGGACGAGGCGTTCCGCGTCCACGGGCACTGCTGCGTCAACGGCGCCTTCAACCTCGGCGCGGACGGGCCGTCCTCGGACTGGGAGAACACCGTGGAGCCGCTGTTCCACGTGCTCTCCACCCGTCCCGAGACCGTCCAAGGTGTTTCGGCCATGCTGAATTCGGCGGCCACCGCCGCCACAGAAGGGGGTGACCCGGCGCTACAGTTCCCTTACTCCACACCGGAGCGGCTCGTCGGCTACGCGGCGCAGTGCCTGGCCATGAAGCGGGGACGCACGCTCCACGGCTTCGTCGAGTCCGAGCACACCGGCCTCTACCTGGCCGGATCCAAGGACGCCGTGCAGGCACCGGCCATATCCGAGCGCGCCGCGGAGCTGTCCGGAGCCGGCTTCGAGCGCGTCGAGGGCGGCGACCACGCCATGATGGCCGGCATGCAGCGGGTGTGCGACCGTGTCCGCCGCTACTGCGAACTCGTCGTCGCCCGTCCGGTGCCCGGCGGCCGGCGCTGACCGCGCGTCCGACCTAGGAGGTGTCGGCGATCTCCAGCGGAAACCCCTACCTGGTCTTCTCCGGGCTGGCGTTCGCGGTGGTCCTGATGCCCGGCGCCGACACCATCCTGGTCTTCCGCACCAGCCGCGCGCTCGGCACCCGGACGGGCCTGATGACCGCGGTCGGCGTGGTCACCGGGCCCGTCCTCTGGGGAGTGTTCTCCGGCAT
This sequence comes from Actinomadura fibrosa, assembly GCF_900659615.1. Taxonomy (GTDB): domain Bacteria; phylum Actinomycetota; class Actinomycetes; order Streptosporangiales; family Streptosporangiaceae; genus Spirillospora; species Spirillospora fibrosa. The sequence goes on from NZ_CAACUY010000004.1 coordinate 103,595, forward strand.
CGGCGTGGCCCTGGTCATCGCGCGCAACAAGTCGATCTACACCGCCCTCGCCCTGCTCGGCGCGCTGTACCTGATGTACCTCGCCTACGGCTGCTTCAAGTCGGCGGCGGACGGCGGCGCGACCCCGCTCGACGCCGCCGACGAGGCCCCTGCCGACTCCGGGAGCATGCGCAACGCCTACGTCACCGGCCTGCTGACCAACCTGCTCAACCCGAAGATCGGCGTCTTCTACCTGTCGGTCATGCCGGGACTCTTCCAAGGCAGGGCCGGCCCCTGGGACGGAGGATCGCTCGGCCTGATCCAGGCCTCCATGGGCATCGTGTTCCTGAGCTGCGTCGCCCTCCTGGCCGGCAAGGCGCGACGGTACCTCTCCAGCCGCCGCGCGAGCCTGACCGTGGAGATCCTCGCCGGGACGTGCCTGCTCGCCTTCGCCGTCTACGTCATCTGGTCGGTGCTCCACTCGCCCGGCGGCCTCGAAGCCGCCGGCGGACCGTCCCCGAGGTGACCGTGATCTTCCGAGGCAGCACCGAACTGATCCTGGACGACATCTTCCTCGCGCTCCCCGACCTGGCCCCGGGCCGCGAGGTCTTCCTCAAGCTCGAATCCATGAACCCGGCCGGCTCGATCAAGATGAAGACCGCGCTGGCCCTGATCGACGACCTGGAGGCGTCCGGCGCCCTCCGTCCCGGCATCCGGGTGATCGAGTCGTCGTCCGGCAACCTGGGCGTCGCCCTCGCCGTCGTCTGCGCCGCCCGCGGCTACGACCTCACGATCGTCGCCGACCCCAACGCCACCCCCGAGGCCGTCGCGCTGATGCGCGCGTTCGGCGCCACCGTCGAGATCGTGACCACCACCGACGACAGCGGCGGCTACCTCGGCTCCCGCATCGACCACATCAAGCGGGCGCTCGCCGCGACGCCCCACCTCGTCTGGCCGAACCAGTACGGCAACCCCGCCAACCCGCTCGGCCACCAGCGCACCACGGCCCCCGCCATCTTCAAGGAGCTCGGCCACGTCGACGCGCTCTTCGTCGGCGTCGGCACGTCCGGCACCCTGCGCGGCTGCCTCGACCACATCCGGTCGATCAACGCCCCCACCGAGGTGTTCGCGGTCGACACCGTCGGCTCGGTGACCTTCGGCGAGAGCCCCCGTCCCCGCTACATCCCCGGCATCGGCACCAGCCGGCGTCCCGAGCTCTTCCAGGAGATCCAGGACAGCGACGACTTCCACCGCCTCCTGGTGGACGAGCGCGACGCCGTCCGCGAGTGCCGCTACATGGCCCGCAGGCACGGCCTCCTGATCGGCGGCTCCACCGGCTCCGTCCTCGCCGCCGCCCGCCGCGTCTGCGGCTCCCTCGACGAGGGCGCCCGCATCGCCGCCATCTCCCCCGACTCCGGCGAGAAGTACCTGGGCAGCATCTTCCGCGACACCTGGGTAGCCGAACGCTACTACTGACCCGTAGGAGGGTCACCGCTGCCGTCGAAGCGTCCAGAAGAGCCAGTTCCCTGAGCTGGTGCACGCGGCCACGTCCCACCCCTGACGTCCGAGCTCGGAGAGCAACGACACCACCTCGTTGTAGGAGCCGCTATATGTCTGTTCGTGACCGCCCGGCAGGTTGACTTGGATGTTCCCCAGGTCCCACAACCACTCGATAGTGGCGAACTCGTAGGTGAAAATCGCTATCTCCATCCCAAGCCCAGAGGCACTCAACGACCGTGAGACCCAACACGAAGTCTCGCAGCGAAGGAACCATCGAGCCCCTGGCTGCCCGAACCTGGACATCGGCGCTGACCGGGCCAGGATGCTCGTTCGCGCCGTTTCCACCACGACGCCAACAGCGCAGAAGACCAGGCGCACCGGCCGGACGCCGCGCCCCGATCGCGATGATCAACGTTCCCGGAATGGGCCAACCGCCCCATCACCATGAACGTCACTCCTAGAGCACCCGCTTCCAGGAGACGTCCTTACGCAGACCGCTCATCGCCCTTTCCGCGTCCACCGCCGCCCGCCGACAAGAAGACCTGGGGCTACATGTCCACGGACGAAAAGGGCCGCTTCACCGTCCCGGGCAAGGCCTACCACGACGGACAGTGGCGCGTGGCCGTCCAGGGCGGCACTTACAGCGACTACGCCGCGACGGCGGGCCCGTCCGACTATGTGGACGTCCGATATCTGACGGCTATCTCCGACTACTTCGCGGCGCCCGACCCCGTCCGCAAGAGTGCCACGGTCACCGTTCAGGGAATGCTTGGGGGCAGACCCGGGGATCGGAGCCGACTCGCTCGCCGACGTCGTAATGCCAGCGCCACGCCGCGCACTGCTCGACGTAGGCCCGAAGGTGATGCTCCCTGAAGTCCTCGGCGGACCAGACACCCTCGCCCACTTCGACACCGCTTCTGCACGCGTAGGTATAGCCGTAGCGGCCATCGACCAGCTCCAGACGGAGCAGCTCGTACATGGGGCCCTCGAAGGCGTCCAGGAGCCGCCACTCGTCCGAGCTGAGACCGGTGAGCAGGTACCCCGGCACAGTGACCCTGTCGCGAACGAGCGCCGGGTACACATGCCCCGGAACAGTGGCGGCTCGCCAGCCCTCAGCGGCGGCCTCTTCCAGTTCGGGAACGCGACCGATGAGAGCGAGCAGCACCTCAGGGAACTGAAGCGTCCCGTAGACGAACAGGACCTCCCGCGTCGCCGACGAGTGGGGCCACTGGCTAGAGCTCGTCCGAGGTGACTGCAACTCGGGATGCGACATGAAGCACCTCCCGAAGCACCCTAGCGCCAGCCCCCAGGAGGAGGCTCGCGACTAATCGTTGGCCAGGCCAACAAACGCACGCTATGGTTGGCAGGACCAACGTTGGTCATGCCAACTGAATCGAGGATGTCATGCCTACGGACGTACTGATCGCCGACCGCCTGGAGATCGCCGACCTGTTCTCCCGGTTCGCCCGCATGCTCGACGAGAAACGGTTCGAGGACGCGGGCACCGTCTACGCCGACGACGTGACGGTGCGCTCGCCGCGAGGCGGCCGCCTGCACGGCCTCGATGAGGTCGTCGGCTACTTGCGGGAAGCCGAGGTCGAAGGCGACCGTACTCAGCACGTGACGACCGACCTGCTGGTGGACGTCAGCGGCGACCAGGCGGCCGCCTCGGCGAACTCCCTTGTGTACTTCTACCGCGACGGCCGGCCACCCTTCCGGTCGAGCGGCCTGCGGCTGGGTTGCACCGCGGTCCGGACACCGTCCGGCTGGCGCTTCCGCGAGCTCCGGATCACCCTCGCCTGGTCACGCGAAGACTGACCACGCCCCGACGGGAGAGAGCCTGCAACGCGACCGGCCATAGGCGCGGCCAACAGCCGGAACCTCCCGGCCCGCAGAGCGGGCTCCGCTAGCGAGGCTGTTAGCAAAAGGCCCCTTCCGAAGATCGGAAGGGGCCTTTGACGTGCGAGCCGCCTGTCGGAATCGAACCGACGACCTATTCATTACGAGAGCCCTTGACAGGGGTACGGCGAGTGTCTCCGAGGTTCGTTCCCGCAGGTCAGAGCCATTAGACGCACTTTCGCGAACCTCGCCGATACGCGCCGAACTGCAACGCCGAATGCAACAGGGGCGAGACCCGCCCGATCAAGGCCGTGCGGTCACTCACCGCACACAGCCGCCCAACAAGGCGGCCCCGGACGCGGTGCTACGAACACCGGCCGGGGCCTTGATCGGAAAGCGAGTTCCGACCCATGAAGAACCTACCGGCCGACGTCGGCCCGTACGAGGACGTGTGCCAGGCCGCCGCCGCCGTCCGCGATACCTACGCCGCGGCGCCCGACCGGCCCGCCACGTTCGGTCAGTTCAACTCCGAGCAGTTGCTCACGGCGTGCGAGGCCGCCGGCGTCGAGCTGGGCGCCTGGGATCGCCTGATCGTCGACTGGCTCACCGGCTGGGAGCCCGAGACCGTCGCCGTCGTGGTGGGCTTGGTCCTGCGTGCGGCGGAGGCTAACCGATGACGCGCGCGAGGGTCTGGGCGACGGCCGCGTTCCTGCTCGGCGTCGTCGTCTCCGTCGCGGCGAACGTCGCGCACACCTACTACGTCCCCGGGGCGTCCGGCCGCCCGCCGCTCGGCGCGCAGCTCGCCGCCGCGTTCTACCCCCTCGCCCTGCTCCTGGTCGTCGAGATCCTCGCTCGGGTGCCGTGGCCGCGTTCGCTCGGCTGGGCGTTCGCTCGGTACGGCGGGACGGCCGTCGTCGCCCTGGTCGCCGCCCTCGTCTCCTATCGCCACATGGCGGCCCTGCTCGACGCCTACGGCGAGGACGTCCTGACGTCGCGCATCGGGCCTCTCGCGGTCGACGGGCTCATGGTCGTAGCCTCGTTCGCCCTGCTGGCGCTCGGCCGTCCGAGCGGCAACCAGGACGCCCCGGACGTGCTCCCGGTCGCCGAGGCCGAGGCGCTCCCGGACGGGTACGCGCTGTGGGACGACGTCGAGCCCGAGCCCGAGCCGCCGGCGCTCGCGTGGTGGCCGCTCCCGCAGCTCCCCGCGGGCGACCAGGCCGACGAGGACGAGCGCGAGGACGAGGCCGCACCCGACCCGACGTCGCCCGTACCCGGCGTACCCGGCGACGTGATCGAGCGCGCGGTCGAGCTGTTCCGCGACGACATCGAGGCGGGCCGCGTGCCCACCTACCGGAGCGTCAAGGACAGCCTGAACGTCGGCCAGAAGCGCGCCCGGCGAGTACGCGAGTACATGGCCGTACTCGCCTCGTCACCTCGGTAAACGCGGCCGGGCCCCGGTCAGCTTCCTAGGGCACGCCCGGGGCCCGGTCCTCCCTTGAGAGGAACCACCATCATGACCCGACGTCGGAGTACGCGGCGAGTACGCCGTACCTCCTGGATCGATGACGTGCTGTCCGCGGGCGTCGTGGGCGCCGCGCTGTACGTGCTGCTGCACCTCGTCCTGACCGCTCCCGTACCCGTCGCCGCCGTGGTGGCGCTGGTCGGGTTCGGCTTCTGGCTCGGCGTCTCCACGCCGATCCCGCGGATCGTCTGGAGGCGGCGCCGATGACGATGTCCCACACCCCGCCGCGGCCGGTCGGCCCCGACCCGTCGCTGTGGGCTCGTCTGCGCGCCGTCCTGCGCGGCCTGTGGCTCGTCGCCTGGACGGTCGCCCGTACGGCCGCCGCGGCGCCGCTGGCCCTGCTGGGCGCGCGGTTCGGCATCTCCCCGGGATGGGCGCGCAGGCTCGGCCTGCGCATCGCCGACCGGTACCGGCTCGGCTACCACGGCGCCCGCGAGGGCGACGTCATCGACGACCAGGACGACGAGGAGGGACGCCGGTGAGCGGCAAGTCCAGGATTCCCGAGCTGGCCGACATCCCGTTCACGGGCGCGAAGTCGATCACGGAGTACTCGCAGGCCGGGCGCCGGATCTGCCGTGACCTGGCGATCGAGTTCGACATGGGCGCCGAGGAGGTCTACCAGGCGCTCGTGGCGACCGCGCGCGGCAACCCGCTGCTGTTCGGCGTCGACATCCGGATGCGGGCACGGCGGGTGTCCAAGCGGCTCAAGCGCGCCAGCGAGCACCAGGCCGCGGCCGGCGCCGAACTGGTCGCGTTCTGGGCGCAGTTCCGCAAGGAGTTCGCCGACGTTCTCAACCCGCCCAAGCAGCCCAAGCAGCCGTTCGACTTCAAGGACGAGTGACCCATGGCAGACAAGCAGCTCACCGTCAGCAGCGGCGAAACCTCGTGGGAGCGGGTCAAGGCGGCGCAGGCGTCCAAGCTGATGACGCTCGCGCCGCCGTGGGCGCTGTGGCCGGTCATCGGCGGTATCGGGACGGCGCTGCACGCGCTGTTCGGGCACGGGACGGCCGCGGCGTGGTCGGCGATCGGCCTGACGCTCGGCGCCGTCCTGCTGACGACCGTGACGTTCCTCGTCGCCCATGAGCGCGGGTTCCTGGGCCGCGGGTCGGCGACGTGCACCACGGCGGCCGTGTCGATGTGGGTCGACGCGTGCTCGGTCGCCGGGTTCACGCAGCCGGTCATCCTGTACTTCTGGCTCGCCGGCGGCCTCGTCCTCGCCGCGGCCTGGAACATCCGGACCGCGATCCGCTCCAAGCAGGGCGCGCACGGCATCACCGACGCCCTGTCGTTCCTGTTCGACGCCAACAAGGACAAGGCCAGCCTGTCCGGCGCCCGCATGGCCACGCTGGAGGCGGGCGAGCGGAAGATCGAGGCGGCGATGGCGCTCCCGGCGGGCGAGAAGACCGTCGGGGACGTCCAGAAGAAGACCGAGCACATCGAGGGCGCGATGGGCCTGCCGCCCGGCGCGATGACCGTGAGCCCGAACCTCGACCGCGCTGACCTGGCGCACGTCACCATCTCCGATCCGCGGGTGCTGCGGACGCCGTTGCCGTGGCCGGGACCGTCCCGGCCGGACGCGTCGGTCGCCGAGCTGCTCCGTACGGGCGTGTTCCAGGACGGCACCGACGCCGAGCTGTACCTCGTCGGCGACCACCTCCAGGTGATGGGGCGGACCGGGTCGGCCAAGTCGCTGGGCGCCGGCTGGAACCTGCTGGCCGAGCTGTTCTCCCGCCCGGATGTCGCCGTGCTGGCCGCGGACCTGTCCAAGGGCGAGCAGACGCTCGGTCCGTGCCGCGAGGGTCTGCACCGGTTCGAGACGGCCAAGGAGGGTGCGACGGCGCTGATCCGGGACGTCTACGGCCAGATCAAGCCCCGTACCGACTGGCTCGCCGCTCGCGGCTTCACCGCGTGGGAACCCGGATGCGGGCTGACGTACTGGGTCGTGTGGTTCGAGGAGGCCGCCAAGACCTTCGCGCAGATCAGCGACAAGGACGAGGAGCTGTTCAAGGAGATCGTCAAGGAGATCCGCTCCGCCGGCGGGACGGTCGTGCTCTCCCTCCAGCGCGCGGACTGGACGCAGATGAGCACGCTCGTCCGCGGGCAGCTCTCCAAGATGTGCTTCGGCGTCGAGAGCAGCGCCGACGCCTCGTTCGGCATCTCCGAGGCGCAGGACGAGGCCGGGTGCCGTCCCGAGCTGTGGGGCAAGCGCTACCCCGGCATGGCCTACCTGGACGCCACAGGGGTCGACGAGGGACACCTCGCGATGCCGCTGCGCACGTTTCTGTGGGACAAGTCCGGCGACCAGATGCGCGCGCACTGCTCGCGGTTCCCCGCCGCGGCCAAGCAGATGGACGAGTTCACCGAGGCCATCACGCGCGGACGTGTCGGCCAGGCCGCGCCGGCGGGAACACCTACCGGCGTGACCGAGGACGAGGACGAGCGCGACGAGCGCGACGACCAGGGCGACGAGGAGTGGACGCCCACGGTGGCGACCGAGGACCCGGACCCCTCTATCCGGACCACGCTCGACGACCCGATCGAGGACGACCCGGACGACGCCGAGTTCACGTTCACGCGGCCCGCGCAACGGCTCACGTCCGCCGAGACGCGGACGGCGATCCTGAGCCAGTTGGCGGCCTGGATGGACGAAGGCAAGGAGGACTTCAGCACCAAGGACCTGGCGCCGATCTGGACGGCTGCGGGCACGTCCCGGCCGACCGTGCAGCGCATCCTCGCCAAGCTCCGCGACGAGGACGGCGTCATCGGCTACGACGAGACGAGCCAGCGGCACACGCTGTTGCAGCGGCCGGGCGCGGTGCCCGAGCGGGTGCCGGTGTAGATGAGAGGAGTAGCAGGCATGGCGAACGGTACGCTGCGGCCCCGCCGCGAGACGCTGGAGGAGGCGCGCGAGCGGGGGAAGCCGGACGACATCAGCGACAGGGCATGGGAGCTCTACCTCGGTTCGCTCGATCCCGAGATACAGGCGCTCGTCCGGCGGGCGCCGAAGATGACGCCCGAGCAGGCCGCGCGCCTGCGGCGCCTGTGGAACGGCGGAGGCTGACGCAGGCGCGCACGGCTGCGCACGGGCTGCGCGCCCACGCATGTTGATCATGCTGCCCGCGGGTGCCCACGCCAGTGCCCAAGAGGGGTGCCCGCTCAGGTGGGCACCCCTCTGACCTGTCTATCCCTCCCCCAGCCCCCGCCCGGGTGCCCGGGTCACTCCTTGCGCGGCCGGCCGCCCTTCCGGGCTCGGCGCTCGGCAAGCTCCCGCTCGGCCTGGTCGAGCTTGGCGCGCTCGTCCTCGTCCCCGTGCTCGCGAACTACGCCGCGCATGTGGTCGACGAGATCCTCCGACCGGTTGCGCGAGAACACCCGATCGCACACGCTCCCGTACGCCTCCCAGAGCGGATCACTGACGCGCAGCTTCCGGATGGGGGTGTGGTCAGTCGTCATCGAGCACTCCTCCGTGTGGCTACAAAGAATCCTGGCACAGCTCTTGTGTGGCCACAAGGTAGCGCTTAGACTGTGGCCACAGGGTTTAGCGGTACCGACGAAACCGCCCCAAGTCCCTCCGCCACAGGGAACGGGCCCCGCCCGGCGACACCACCGCCAGACGAGGCCCTTGACCGGACACAGGAGGTCCGACCCAGTGAACGAGCGTAACCACCACCCCGCAGCCCCGCCCGCGACGACACGGGAGCACGTCGCCGGCACCGCCCTGTCCCCCTCCGAGCGTCCGGCCCGTCCGGGCGAGACCTGCACGTGCGGCCGTATGGCGACGACCGTGTTCCTCACCGAGCGGTTCGGCGAGGTCGGGTACTGCGGCCAGCAGCACCCCCGCGCCGCCGAGCCGTACGGCGCGGACGAGAACGAGCCGTGCAAGGAGTGCGGCACCATGGAGTTCCTCTACCTCGACCAGGTCAACGACGCCAAGCGCCTCGCGTGCTCGCTGCCGCACTCGACGCCCGGCGGCGGGACGACCAAGGACGCGCGTCGTCCCATGACCCCCGACGAGCGGGCCCTCACGGCGGCGGAGACGGCGACCCTGCTGCGCCGCATCGCCAAGCGCATCGAGCGCGAGCACGGGAAGACGGCCGGGCGCACGATGTGGAGGGCGCTCGACGCGGTGTTCTCCCAGAGCACCACCGACGACGAGGCGGCCGAGCTTCTCGGTCTCGTCGGCCACGCGCGGTGGGACGAGGCCGCCCGGCGGATGGACGAGCTGAAGGTCTGAGTTGAGCTGATCTCAACCCAGGTCGGAGACCTGCATCGCCCTTATGGGGGGTGCAGGTCTCTTCGTTTCTACATCGTCCCTGGTCAGCCTGCCCGTAAGGAAGTTGACGGCGGGCGCGACCTGCGGAAACGTCAACCACTAGGCGCTGCCCGGCAGTCGCCAGGCTGGGGGCGACGAGAGACGAGTCGACCATATGCACCCCGACCTCAACATGGTCCCGACCTGGGCGAACACCATGTGCGCGGTGCCGGGGACATGGTGCGCCGGGCGTCAGTCCTCGGCCGGCTTCACGAACGTCCCGCGACCGGGCGAGGTGACGACCAGGCCCTCGTCACGGAGCGCGTCGACCGCCTTCTTGACCGTCTTGGCGTTCAGCCCGAACTCCTCCTCCAGAGCGACGAGGCTCGGGAGCCGCTTGCCCGGCGCGTACGTGCCGTCCTCGATCCGCTCGCGCAGGAGCGCCAGCAGTTGCAGCCATGGCGCGGTCACGTCGTCGGGGTCGATGGACATGATCGAAACGCTACGTGACCAGGGGAAACCCTTCCAAGGTAGGGTGCACCGTGGCACACCATGGTGTGGGGGCGTAGCATCGTCCTCACGTTCCGCCACGGCGGGACGAGGCGCGGTCGCCCGCCCGGCGTCCCCGGGAACCCCGACCGGCGGGGACCGCGTCTCCCCTCCCCGACTCTGGAGCCGAGCCATGGACACCGTCGTCGACACCAGCTCGCCGCCCTCACGCCTGTACGCCCTGGGCGCCCGATTGACCGTCCACGGGTTTGAGACGGTGCTCACCGCGCGCGGCCTGTCCGTGCTGAACCATGAGGCGCCCGGATGCTGCGACCTCGTCTCGTGCCGCTCCGACTGCATCCAGTGCAGGCCCCGCCGTGACGACAGCGACCGCCTGTGGTTCTTCACGAGCTGGGGGCACCCGATCGCCGAGGCCGAGCGCGTGATCGATGCGGCCGTCCTGGTCGCTGGGTATCTCAGGATCGGGTGAAGCCGGGGCGGCGCCGCCGGGACACCCCCGAGGCTCGGCCGCGCCGTCCCTCCACACACCGCGGGCCCGGCGGACTGTCGGGGAAGTCGGGTCCGCGGGCAGACTGGACGTCCGCCCGTCAGGGCGTCCAGAACGAGCCGGGTCGGTCACTACGCGGGTGGACCGGCCCGGCTCACCTGCGTCCGGCCGGATGCGGAGGAGAGGTCACCCGCCGAACGTCATCGGCTCGCCGTTCGCCTGGCCGAGCAGCTCGGCGAACGCCAGGACCTCCGTGTGGTTCTCGCGCAGGATGCGGAACGCCTTGGTCTCGGCCTCCCGGATGCGGAAAGGATCGCCGCCTGTGTGGCGGAGGAGGCGCTGCCGGTCGTCGCCGCACCCGAACCGGTTCCCGGCCGGCAGGACGTGACAGCGAAGCCCGTGCACCCACTGGTCGGCCGCCGCGTACACGGTGGCGCTCGCCTGGTCGCTCGGAGTGCGGAACCGCGTCAGGCCGCCGCCACCGAGCCGGGCGACCACGTCCACCAGCGTCACGCCCGGCAGATGCCGCGCGACCACCGCGTGGGCGGCCTCGTGCTCGCAGGTGGTACGGAACTCCACGTCGTAGTCGCCGCTCCACGACCGCCGGGCGAACTCGTGGATGTCGTCGGCCACGTGCCTGCGCGGGCCGTCCCCGAGCACGCGCGCCCGCATGAGGCTGGTGAACAGGTCGTTGCCGAGGCCGCGCCACTCGTCCACCACGGCCCTGTCACGGGCGTCCAGCTCCTCGTACATCTGCCGCACGAGCGCGTCCGACGACGTCATGACCGCACCTCACCGGATGCGGCGCTGCGGTGCCCGTCCTGCGGTCCTGAGCCGTCCCGGGGCATCTGCCGGGCCTCACTCCGGAGTCCGCGCACCCGGGCGATCTGCCGGGTCACGCTGGCGGGCGTTGGGACCTCACGCGCTTCGGCGGTGCCCGTAGGCGAGGACGAGCCCTCGATCCAGGAGCCACCGGCCCCCGACCTGGCGCCCCATGCCCTCGGCCGCGAGCTGGCGGATGCGCCGCTCGGAGAGGCCGAGGAGGGCTGCCGCCTGCGCTGTGTCGATCTCATGCACCGAGGATGCGGCGGCTTCCGCGAGCTGCTCGGCAGCGCTTCCGTCCACGGCAACGGGGAGCGCCTCGTACTCCGCGGCGGCCCGGCGGAGCGCCCGCCGTGCGGCGTCCAGCTCGGGGCGAATCCAGGGCTGCGCCTGCGCCATGCGGTCGAGCTGCTCGGCGACGCGGGGCGAGACCATCAGGGCGTGCAGAGCGTAGGCGGCGAACCCCGTGACGAGCGCGCCCTCGACGTAGCGGGACGGCGGGTCGGTCACGGCCACGTCCCGAACCGCTCCCGGAACGGCCGCGGACCGGTCGCACCGCGCTTCACCGCGACCACGTCCGCCAGGACGTCCACCGCGTCGCCGAGCTCCGTCCGGTCGCCGTGCTCGGCGACGAACGCGAGCCGGGCGCCCTTCCACGCCTCCAGTGAGGCCGACCAGTCACCCGGCCAGTCCGCGGGCTCGAAGCGCAGCAGGCGGCCGGGGACCTCCGCGCCGCGCACGCGGTCCCGGGGCCTCACGCCACACCCCGCGGCCCGTACACGCCCCGGACGCCCACCCGGCGCTGCGGACGGCGCGTCACGCCCTCGTCCTCCTCGCCCGCGGGCAGCCGCAGGGCAGCCGCGAGCCGGGCGTAGGCGATGCGGAGCTGCCGGGCCTCGACGAGCGCCGGGTGCACGCGGGTGTTGCCGGTGTGGTCGACGACCGTGGGCCCCTCGTCGGCCACGAGCGCGGCCAGCGTGTCGAGCATGTCGACCGTCCGGCACATCTCCAGCAGGAGGCCCCGCTCGTGCTCCTCCAGCTCGTAGCGCTCTTGCACCTCGCGCCACAGCCGCCGACCGGACGCCTTCAGCTCGGCCGGCGCCTTCGGGATCTTCGTCATCTGAACCCCTCGTTCGTTTCAGCTCGGGGAGAGAAAATGCTGACTGCGTGTGGGGTCACTGAGGGTCACCCTTAAAAGACCGTGACCTGCACAGACTCCGAGCCGAGCCCACAAGCCTCTGACCTGCACATACGTCCATCACCGCCTCCGCTTGCCCGCGGCCCGCATGGTGTGCCCGCGCACCTGGTCGGAGTGCACCATGGCCGCCGTCCGGGCCTGCTCCAGCTCCTCGACCTCGGCCACCAGCGCGGCCAGCGCGGTCCACATGGCGCCGAGCCGGGGCGAGGTCGCGTCCCACTGGACGGCGTTGCCGGTCCACCTGGCCACCAGCGTCCGCCGCTCGTCGGTCGTGAGCCGAGCGAGCGCGATGCGCACATCATCCGAGGTGCTCACACGTCACCGTCCCGCACCGCCGGGCAGGCGAAGGTGTGGGCGTACACCACGCGCCACACCATGTGCCCGCCCTCGTCCCGCTCCACCCGCACGAGGTGCTCACCCCCGCACCCCGCCGTGCACCCGGGCGTGGTGACCAGAGCCTCCAGCAGGTCACCGGGCAGCACGTACAGCAGGTCCACGTCTGCACTCACAGCGCACCACCGTCCAGCCCATCGAGGTAGCGGTCGAGGTCGGCCCGGACCCTGGCGTCGTCGAGCCGGGCCACGTACCGCAGGTAGCAGGCGGGCCCCTCCTCGGCGAGGTAGCGCGTCTCGGCGTCCATCACGCTCCGGTCGATCGGGTCGTGAACGTCGATCCGCTCGGCGAGGCGGCGCACGGCCTCGGCCGCCTGGTCGACGCTGCCGCCGTGCTGGCGGACGAGGCCGTCCCGGAGCGTCGCGCCGAGCTGGTCCATGTGCGCCGTGGTGGCCACGACCATCGCGCGCGCCTCGGCCAGTTCGTCCCGCGGGTCGTCGGTCATCAGTCCTCCCTCGTCCTGGCGAGCTTGCGGGTGTGCCGAGCCTTGAGCCCGGCCGTCCTCCTGACGCGCCGCTCGCGCTGTGCCCGCTCCCGTCCGGCACGGCGCCGGCGGGCGCTCTCGATCCGCTCAGCGAGGCGCCGCTCGACGGCCTCGCGCATGGCTTCGTCCGCACGGCCGGTCATGAGTTCACCGCCGCGCCGATGGAGTCCTCTGGCCATCCCGTAGGCGGGGGGCTGTCCGCAAGTGTCCTTGCGTCCGTAGATGTGTCCTGACCTGTTATTTCGTCCGGACACATCGGCGGACTCTTCGTCTCGGCAGTTGTGTCCGGACTCTTCTCCGCCGCGGAAGTGTCTGGCGATGTGTCCGCCTGTTCTGGCTGGTCAGCGACTTGTTCGGACCGTTGGACACTTGGGGACGGTAGGTAGCGTGCGAAGGCGTCGCCGAAGTCCTCGGCGTGGTATCCGCGGTCGGTCTTCGCGGCGTTCTGACGGGGGCCGACGCCGTACGGCTTGAGCTTCATCGCGAGCTTGCGCATCGTCAGGTCGTCATCGCCCCACGGCGCCTCGTCGATCCGGCGGAGCCGGTTCACCAGCTCGCGGCTCGGCAGGAACGAGACCGTCATCGACGAGAACAGGTCCCGGATGTCGGCCAGCAGCCGGGCGCCCATCGAGCCCTCGACGTCCGCCTCGTTCTCCGCCCTTACGAGCTTGAGCGCGGCGGCCCGAGCACGTCTCGGCCAGGGCCCGCCCGCCAGGTCCGCGACCGCGACGAGCGACTCCCAGGTGTCCGCGGCGCGGTCCTCGACGGGCATCTCGGGCTCGGCGTTCTGGAGGTCGCCGAGGTGTTCGTGCATCCACTTCTGGAGGCGGGCGCCCAGTTCGGCCAGCGGTCCGCCGTCCCGGCGCTGCCGGTAGGGGCGGACGTGCTCGCCCTGGGCCCGGCGGCGCATCCGGACGATGACCGACCGGTCCATGACGGTGTCGGGCAGGTCGCCGATGCCAGCGAGCGCGGCCATCGCGAAGGTGGGGCAGTGCTCGGGCTGGCGGAGCTGGACGTCCCACCGCACGTACGGCCGGTTGCGCTGGTGACCGGCGTTCAAGATGCCGCGCAGGTCCTCGTGGTTGTCGGCCGTCTTCGGGCCGAAGACGGTGTCGGCCTCGTCGAGCAGCAGCGTGGGCGGGTCCTCTCCGATCGAGCGGACGAGCGCGGCTGAGCTGATGTTCACCGTAATCAGCGACCGGTAGCTGGTCGCCTCGATGACGTCGAGCAGGCGGGACTTCCCGCACCTCTTCTCCGGGCTGATGATGGCGAGCCGCGTGGCGTGCTCCCACGCCTGCTGCCCGTGCGTGGCCGTGATCCAGAGCGTGACCGCGTCGGCGGCCTCCTCGCTCGGGAAGACCACGTAGGCCGTCAGCGCGCGGCGCAGCTCCTCCAGCAGAGCCGCGCCGCCGGACGGCATGTCGAGTTCGGCCAGCTTCACGCAGCGCCTCCCGCCCGCCGCCGCGCCGACTCCGCCGTCCGCCAGGCCGACCGTTCGTCGAGCCCGGCCTGTACGGCGGCACTCACCAGCTCATCGAGCTGTGCCTCGTGTCCGCCCTCGATGGCGCGGCAGGCTGCCCAGAACAGCGCGTTGTTGCGGTTGCCCTCCGCCTGCCCGGCCATCCAGGCGACCAAGCCCCCGACGTTGCCGCCGCGTGCCGGACGTCGAGCAGGCGCAGGGCGCGGCGGGTCGAGCAGGCGGACGGCATACCGCCAGTCGAACGAACCGGTGGCCGACCGCTCGTCGAGCAGCTCGTAGGGACGGCCGCCCACCATGGAGGGCGGAGCGAGCACGTACCCGCCGGTCGCCTTGAAGTCCAGGAAGTGCCGACGCAGCGCCCCGCAGCCCTGCGCGGTGCCCGCGAAGTAGGTGTGCAGGCCCCCGGACGGTGTCCGGACGATCGTCAGCGCCCCTGACAGCAGGCCCGCCCGCTTGAGCCGGTTGAACGCCTCGAACCCGTTCCCGCCGTCCTTGACGTCCACGTCGAGCACGTCCACCGCCGGCGCCCCGGTCGCGATGGCGACGTTCGCGGCGGGCATCTCCCACCACCACCCGCCGATCACGTCCGGATCGGTGGTGGCGTCCTTGAACCCGTGCAGCGTGGCCGGTTCCTTGCTCTGCGGCTTGCAGGGGAACACCGGCCAGCCACGCGCCGCGAAGGCGAGCGCGGCCGTCAGCGCGGCGCTCACCGGATCACCTTCGGCGCATAGGTCCGCATGACCACCAGGCGCACCAGGCGCCCGCACCCGGTCCGCCGTACGGTCTCGGCGGCCTCCCGGTCACGCAGGCGCCCGAAGTGCCCGGCGCCGCAGTGCGGGCACCGGATGGCGTACCACCACATCGTGCGGCGCCCGGCGGGGGCGTAGAGGCTCGCGTGCGCGGTCAGGTATCGGGTTACGCTGTGCTCGACGACCCGGCCGCCCGCCTGCTCGTCCGTGAGGCCCGACCCTTGTCCGGGGGTTCGGGCCTCCGTCTTGTCCGAGGTCATCAGGCCGCCTCGCCGCCCTCGCTAGCGGAGCGACGGCCTTCCACGAACGCCTCCAGGTCCGCGACGGCGACGAACCGGCGCCGCCCGATCCTCACGCTGGGCAGTTCCCCGGACTTGATCAGTCCGTAGGTGGTCGTCCGGCTGATACCGCCGAGCGCTTCGCCCGCATCCGGCCACCACGGGATGAGCTTCTTCTCCACAAGCCCTCGATCCATCGTCTCGGCACGCCTAGTCATCAACTATGGACACTCGACGTCTTGCAGCAAAGGGCTACCACGTTCGCCACGGTTCTCGCAAGTGCGCCAAGTAGACGTGAAGGTGCGCCGAGTCGTTGATTAACCGACGAACGCCGTTGTACCTTGGCGGACGTGAGCGACAAGGACGAGGCACCCGACGACGGCGGAGCCTGGGCTGTGATCCCCTACCAGCCTGGCGAGGACGAGACGTGGGACCAGCTCGGCGAAGACTGGAGCGCTGTACGCGGCATGACGCCGGCATCGGTGCGGCTGTACGCCCGATGGGGCACGGGCCCCCTGACCGGCGTGTGCCTCGTCGGCGAGGCAGTGACCGCCAGCCTCGTCCGCTCCATCCCCGTTGGACGCCTGGAGCTTCTCAACCGCAACGAGTCGGGCTTTCCGATCGGCCTCCTCAAGAAGGAACTCGCGCCGCTCCAGCGGGAGCGGAACACCGATCCCGAGCGCTTCGCCGAGCAGGTCGCGAACTACTACACGGGCTTCGCTCGATGGAGCAGCAGGCCCGTCAAGGAGATGGCCGAGCATTCCGGCGTTCCCGTAGCGACCATGAGGAGTTGGATTCGCGAGGCACGCCTCCGCGGGAAGCTCCCGCCCGGGACGAGAGGGAAGGCCGGATGAGCGAGCGCAGCGACGGCACCCGGAAGCCGAACGGCCGGTCGTCGATCTTCCTCAGCGAGAGCGACGGGAAATGGCACGGCTGGGTGACCATGGGCGTGAAGTCCGACGGCTCACCGGACCGGCGTCACCGGATCGGCAACAGCGAGGCCGAGGTCACGGCCAAGGTCCGCAAGCTGGAGGGCGACCGGGACGCGAACAAGATCGACCGGCCGGGCCGCAAGCCCACCGTCGAGCAATGGATGACGACGTGCCTCGTCGACATCTGGCCGCGCGAGCTCGCGCCGAACACGTTGCAGTCCTACGGTTCGGACGTCCGGAACTGGATCGTCCCCAACCTCGGCAAGCACCGGCTCGACCGGCTTCAGCCCGAGCACCTGGACGCGCTGTACTCCAAGATGTACGCGGCCGGGAAGGCGTCGAGCCACGTCCTCAAGGCGCACCGCATCCTGTCCCGCGCGCTGGAGCTGGCCGTGCGGCGCGAGAAAGTCGGCCGCAACGTCGCGAAGCTGCTGGACGCCCCGGGCAGCAACGACAGCGAGATCGAGCCGCTGACGCAGGCCGAGGCCCGGCGCATCCTCGCCGCGGCGGACGGCCGCCGCGGCGGCACGCGCTGGTCGGTCGGCCTCGCGCTCGGCCTCCGCCAGGGCGAGGCGCTCGGCCTGCGCTGGAAGTACATTGACCTCGACGGCGGGTCCGTGCGGGTGTGGTGGCAGCTCTCCCGGCTGAAGTGGCGACACGGCTGCGACGACGTAGCCGCGTGCACGGAGGGGAAGCATCGGCGGCCGTGCCCGAAGATCTGCCCGAAGGCCCGACGGAAGTCCGGCCGGCCCCACAGGTGCGTGACCGCGGACGCCGAGCGCCTGTGCCCGAAGGACTGCGACCGGCACGCCTCGACGTGCCCGAAGCGGACGGGCGGCGGCCTGGTCTTCCGCAGGCCGAAGGGCAAGAGCAGGCGAACCGTGCCGCTCCCGCCCGAGCTGGTCGCAGTGCTCAAAGCGCACCGCCAGGCGCAGCGACAGGAGCGCCTCGCCGCGGCGAACATCTGGGACGATCACGACCTCGTGTTCTGTCAGCCGAACGGCCGGCCGATCGACCCCCGCGACGACTGGGACGACTGGAAGGCCGTCCTCGCCGCGGCCGAGGTGCGGGACGCCCGGGTGCACGACGGCCGGCACACCGCCGGGACGCTGCTGATCGAGCAGGGCGTCCACGTCCGAACCGTGCAGGAGATCCTGGGGCACTCCGACATCCGCCTCACGCAGCGTTACACGCACGTCGCCACGCCGATGGCAGAGGACGGGATGCAGCGGATGGGGCGAGCCCTGTGGGGGACGTCGTGACCGGAAGAACTGCAACACGAATTGCAACCGGGACGACTCAGGGCGCCCACCGGATTAGGGTGAACGCCCTGGTCAAGTGCCGAGCCGCCTGTCGGAATCGAACCGACGACCTATTCATTACGAGTGAATCGCTCTGCCGACTGAGCTAAGGCGGCGTGCCATGCGTGGCATGGCGGAAGCAGTCTACCGGGTGTTGGGGGGTGGGCGCGCACCCGTTATTTCAGCGGCAGACCGTGCCGTCCTTCGGAGGGGTGGCGTTGACGAGGTAGCTGTCGGTCGCCTTGGTGATGCAGGCGTTGCCCTGGAGGTAGGCGGTGTGGCCGTCGCCGTCGAGGGTGAGGAGGACGCCGCTGGAGAGCTGGGACGCGAGGCTCTGGGCCCACTTGTAGGGGGTGGCGGGGTCGCGGAGGGTGCCGATGACGACGATGGGTTTGGCGCCCTTGGCGGTGACCGCGGCAGGCTGCTGCTTGGTCTGGACGGGCCAGTAGACGCAGGGCAGGCCGCCCCAGACGACGAAGGGGCCGAAGCGGGGCGAGGTCTTCTTCGCTTCGGCGGCGGCCTTGCCGTACTCGGCGAGGGAGGACGGGTTCGGCTTGTCGACGCAGTTGACGGCCATGTTGGCGTCCGTCTGGTTGCTGTAGGAGCCGTCGGGCTTGCGCTCCACCATCTGGTCGGCGAGCGTCAGGAGGAGAGTGCCGTCGGACTTCTGGACGGCCTGGGTCAAGGCCTGGCGCAGGACCGGCCAGTACTCCCTGAGATAGAGGGCCGTGGCGATCCCCATGACGGCCAGGGATTCGGTCACCTTGCGGCTGTCACGGCTGTTGGTGAGGGGCTGCTTGTCGACCTGGGCCAGGAAGGAGTCGAGCTTGGCCAAGGCGGCGTCGGTGGACGTGCCGAGGGGGCAGCTCGCGGATTTGACGCAGTCGGTGGCGAAGGCGCGGAAGGCGGTCTCGAAGCCCTTGGCCTGCTCGACGAGGAGGCCGGTCGAGGACGCCTTGGGGTCGACGGCGCCGTCCAGGACGAGGGCGCGGACGTTGCCGGGGAACTGTTCGGCGTAGAAGGCGCCCAGGTAGGTGCCGTAGGAGGCGCCGTAGTAGGTGAGCTTCTGGTCGCCCAGGGCGGCGCGGAGGACGTCCATGTCGCGGGCGGCGTTGAGGGTGCCGACGTACGGGAGTTCGGCGGACGCCTTGGCCTTGCAGTTGTCGGCGAAGGCCTTGCTCTGGGCGGCGAAGGCGTTGGTCTCCGCCTGGTCGTCCGGGGACGAGTCGGCGGCGAAGAACTGGTCGAGCTGGGGGCCGGTGTTGCAGCGGACGGGGTCGCTGGTGCCGACGCCGCGGGGGTCGAAACCGACGATGTCGAAGCGGCGGCGCAGGTCGGCGCCGAAGCTGCCGGCGGCCTGGCGGACGAAGTCGATACCGGAACCGCCGGGACCGCCCGGGTTGGTGAACAGTGAGCCGATACGGCTGGCCTTGTCCTTGGCGGGGAGCCTGATCAGGTGGATGCCGACCCGCTGCCCGGACGGCTTGGCGTAGTCGAGGGGGACCTCGGCCGTCGCGCACTGGAAGCCGCCGCCGCAGTCCTTCCAGGACGGCTTCTGCTTGTAGAAGCCGTCGAGGCCGCCGGCGGAGTTCGGCGTTCTGGACGCGGCGTCCGACTCCTTGCCGCTGCCGTTGCACGCGGTCGCCGCCAGCGCGAGCGCGGTGGCCACGCTGAGGAGTTTCACTGCTCGCACGGTGTCCCCGTCTCGTCGTAGCGGCCCGTATGCCGTCGCCTACGCTACGGCAGCCTAGCGGCCGTAATCGCGTTCGATGCCGTCCAGCAGCCAGGTGAGTCCCTGTTCGAAGGTGTCCTGGTCGAGGACGCCGAGTTCGAGCAGGGGCTTGAGGTGGGGGAACTCGCCGGATTCCAGAAGGGAACGGACGTATCGCCGCTCCAGCATGCTGGAGCGGGCGCTCTGCAAGCCGCATTCGCCGCGTTCGACCGTGTGCTGCTCCCGGATGGCGAAGCCGAGCGAGTAGTTGTCCAGCGCGGTGGCGATCGCGACCATCGCCTCGGGGTCGTCCGTGAGCCGGGCCACGGCGGCGAAGGTCTGCTCGGCGTGCCGGAGGCCGTTCGGGCCGACGCGCGGTGAGCGGCGGGCGAGCTCGAACATCCAGGGGTGGTCGCGGCTGGCCTGGCGTTCCCGGCGGACGATCTGGAGGCAGGCCTCGCGCCAGTCGTCCGGAAGCTCCTCCTCGATGAGCGCCTCACCGGCGACCTCGTCGTACATGAGGTCGAGGATGTCCTCCTTGGCGTCGATGTGGGTGTAGAGGCTCATCGCCCGGACGCCGAGTTCGCTCGCGATGCGGCGGATGGAGACGGCGTCCAGGCCCTCCGCGTCCGCCAGCTTGATGGCGGTCTCGACGATGGCCTCGCGCGTGAGTTTCGGACGGCGTCCGGCGGGCGGGCGGGCCCACACGTCGTCGGCCCGCTCCCGCGGGGTCTTGGAGGTGTTCGCCACAAGAATGCAGCCTACGCGATACACCGTATCGATACGCTGTACGGATCGAGCGATACGGTGTACGGTGTTGCCGATACAGCGTACGGAACGAGGAGACCGGATGACGACCGCACAGACCGCGGCTCCGACGGACGACAGGCGGATCGACCCGCACCTGCGCAATCTCGCGATCGTCGTCGTGCTCGGCGCGATCATGACGGTGCTCGACAGCACGATCGTCAACGTCGCGCTGAGCAGGCTCGGCGAGGACTTCGGCTCCTCCCTCTCGACCATCCAGTGGGTCGTGACGGGCTACACGCTGGCGCTGTCCATGGCGATCCCGCTGACCGGCTGGTCCGTCGTGCGGTTCGGCGCGCGGACGATGTGGCTCGTCTCGCTCGGGCTGTTCATCGGCGGCTCGCTGCTGTGCGGGCTGGCCTGGTCGGTCCCGTCGCTCATCGCGTTCCGCGTCGTCCAGGGCCTCGGCGGCGGGATGCTGATGCCGATCGGGCAGACGATGCTCGTCCGCGAGGCGGGCCCCGACCGGATGGGCCGGGTCATGAGCGTCGTCTCGGTGCCCGCGATGCTCGCCCCGGTCCTCGGGCCGCTGCTCGGCGGCGTGATCGTCGACCATCTGAGCTGGCGCTGGATGTTCTTCGTCAACGTCCCGTTCTGCGCGGTGGCGCTGCTGGCTGCGGTGCGGATGCTGCCGCGCGACACCGAGCGGAGCGCGGACGCCCGGCTGGACGTCCTCGGCATGCTGCTGATCTCCCCCGGCCTCGCCGCCCTCGTCTACGGGCTGTCCCAGGCCGGGAACGGGGCGAGCCTCACCGGCGCGCGCTTCCTCACGAGCGTGATCGCGGGCGCCGTGCTGGTGGCCGCGTTCGTGGCGCACGCCGTCCACAAGGGCGACGGCGCGCTCATCGACGTGCGGAAGCTGACCACGCGAGCGTTCACCCTCGCGACCGGCGGCTTCTTCCTGTACAGCGCGGCCGTGTTCGGGGTGATGATCCTGATTCCGTTGTTCGCGGGGATCGTCCGGGGCGATTCGGCACTGGACGCCGGCTGGCTGCTCGCGCCGCTCGGCCTCGGCGCGATGGCCACGATGCTCGTCTCCGGACGGCTCGCCGACCGGTTCGGCGGACGCTGGATCGCGGCGACCGGCGTGCTGACCGTTCTCGCCGGAACGCTCGCGCTCACCACGCTCGGCCCGGACACCGGCCGCGCCGTCATCATGGGCGCGACGCTCGTCGTCGGGTTCGGCCACGGGATGATCGCGCCGGCCCTGCTCGCGATGAGCTACCAGGGCCTGCCGCGCGAGGCGATGCCCGCGGCGACGACCGGCGCGAACGTCCTGATCCGCGTCGGCAGCTCGTTCGGCACCGCCCTGACCGCCGTCGTGCTCCAGCTCGCGATCCGGGACGAGATCCCCGGCGCCAGCGGCAACCTCAGGGAAGCCGCCGCCCAGCACACCGCCCGGACACCCGAGCTGCTCGCCAACGCCTTCGGCGAGACGTTCTGGTGGACGGCCGCGGTCCTGCTGATCGCCCTGATCCCCGTCCTGGCCTTCCCTCGCAGGAACAAGACCGCCCCGGCCACCACCCAGGAGGTGACCGGATGAGAGCGGCGCGGCCCTGCATGGGGATGGGGCCCGCACACCCCGCACGGGCCCCATCCCAGCGCCGGCCAAAGGGGGACGAAGGCCGGCGCTCTCGCCGGGCGGCCGAAGGGTGGCCGCCCTGGTCCTCAGGAGCCCGAGGTTCCGCCCTGCCGGCCACCGGGGCCGCCGCCGGGCGGGCCGCCCTGCCCGCCGCCGTAGCCACCGCCGCCCTGCCCGCGCTGCGGGGCCAGCGACGCGCAGGCCTGCATGGCCTTCTGCTCAGCCGCCGACCTGGAGGGACGGTCCGTCGGACGCCCGGTGAACGCGCCGCTCGGCCTACCACTGGGGACACCACTCGGACGCCCGGTCGGCGCACCGCTGGGCGCACCGCTGGGGGCGCCGCTGGGGGCGCCGCTCGGACGGCCCGTGGGCGCGCCACTGGGACGATTGCCCCCGCCCGGTCCCCGGCTCGGCAACGTAACGCCCTGTTTCTGCAAGCAGGCCCGGTACGCCGCCATCGGGTCGGATCCGGCGGCCTGGGACGCGCCCGCGTTCGCCTTGTCGTCCCCGCCACCGCAGGCGCCGGTGAACAGCAGTGCTCCCGCGACGGCCACACCGCCGAGCACGCGTCCCGCGCTCGCTCTGTCCATGTTCATCGTCTCCTCATTCGCCGATCAGCGTCCGGTGCCCTGGTTGACGGTGGTCGCGGTGACCGTGCCGTCCTGGCCCGTGCTGCCGCGCACGATGACGGTGGTGCCCGAACCGAGGTCCTTGAGCTTGCCGTCCTTGGTGACGCGGACCTTGGTGGCGCCGCTCGTCTTGACCTTCACGGTCTGGCCGGAGGTGGTGCGCAGGTAGATCGTGCTGCCCTCGATCTTGGTGATCGTGCCGATGGTCGCGCCGCCCGCGGAGCCCCCGGCCATGCCGCCGGGCCCCTGACCGCTCGCCCCACTCCCGCCGGCCCCTTGACCGTTCCCGGTACCACCAGCCCCTTGGCCGTTGGTGCCGCCGGGCTGTCCGCCCATACCGGGCATCCCCGGCATGCCGCCGTAACCGCCGGGGGCGCGCCCGCCCGTCCTGGAGCCGTAGCCTCCGGCCGCAGCGGGGCCTCCCGCGCCGGACGGCCCCGATCCCGAGTCGTCCGATGACCACTTCTGCGCCTGCACGCCCGCCAGGAAGCCCGCGACGAGGATCAGACCGGCGCACAGGTAGAGCGTCGGGCCGGGCAGCGACCGCTTCTGCGGCTGCGCCGCCAGCTCGGAGTCGAGGTCCTCGTCGAACGGCGAGCTGGCGAGCAGCTCAGCATCCCCCATCGGCCGCTCAGGCAAAGGACCCACCCGACCGGACGAACCCCCCACCCCTCCCCGAGCACCCGCCCCAAACCGCCCAAACGAATCTTCAGACCTCGCCGAGCGCAACGAGCCGTCCGAACCTGCCGAACCACCCAGCCCTGACGAGGGCGCTGGATCGCCCAGGCCTGCCGAACCCGCTGGGATGCCCGGGCCTGGCGAGGGTGCTGGACCGTCCTGGTCTGGTGGGGGCGGTGGGGTGTTCGGGGTTGGTGTGGGCGCCGGGTTGTTTAGGCCTGCCGAGGCTGGGGCGACTGGATTTGGTGGGACGCCCTCGCCTGCCCAGGCCAGCGGGCCGTCCGCGTGCGCTGGGCTGCTCACGTCCGCTGGGCCGCTCGGGCCTGCGGGGCCGCTCGGGGTTGGTGAGGGTGGTGGGGTGCTTGGGCCCGTGGGTGGGGTCGGTGGGTTTGTGGGGGTCAGTGGGGTCGGTGGGGGTGACTGTGTGCCGCGTTTGCCGCGCCTTCTCGCGTTCACGCGGTCCTCCCTCGCTCGCGCTCACTCATGCCGGAGCGCCTCGATCGGGCGCAGCTTGGCCGCGCGGTTGGCCGGGTAGCTGCCGAAGAACAGGCCGATCACCACGGACACGCCCAGCGCCAGGACGATCGACGACGGCACCAGCACCGGTTTCACGCCGACGATCGTGAACAGGCTGCCGACCACGCCCGCGACGACGCCGAGGACGCCGCCGATCAGGCTGAGCACGGTCGCCTCGGCGATGAACTGGCCGAGGATCGCGCCGCGCGGCGCGCCGATGGCCTTGCGGATGCCGATCTCCCGCGTCCGCTCGGTGACGGTGACCAGCATGATGTTGGTGATGCCGATGCCGCCGACGAGCAGGCTGATCGCGGCGACGGCGCCGAGCAGCACCGTGAACGTCTTGTTCGACTCGGTGACCGCCGTCTGGATGCTCGCCTGGCTGGAGACGGTGAAGTCCGCCGCGCCGGACGAGGCGACGTCGTGGCGCTGTCCGAGCACCTGGGTGATCTCGGCCTGGGCGGCGTCGACCGCGTCGCTGTCCGTGGCCTGGACGATGATCTGGTCGAGGCCGCCGTAGCCGGTGAGGCTCTGCTGGACGGCGGCCAGCGGCGCGATCGCGATGCTGTCGGGGTCGGAGAAGCTGGACGAGGACGAGCCGGTCGCCTTCAGGACGCCGGTCACGGTGAACCGGATGCCGCCGACGTCGATCTTCTTGCCGATCGGGCTGACCCGTCCGAACAGGTCGGAGGCGGTCGTGCTGCCGAGCACGACGGTCTTGGCGGCGGTCGCGACGTCCTCGCTGGTGAAGGCGCTGCCGCTGGCCACGGTCTTGTTCGCGGCGGCGAAGTAGGTCGGGGTCGTGCCGACGAACTGGCTGATCGTCGCGCTGGTCCCCTCGTATCCGGCGGTCACTGACTGGCTGGTCACGACGGGGGACGCGCTCTTCACCGACGGGGTGTCGGGCGAGCCGACGAGCGCGGCGGCGTCCGCGGCGGTGAGGTCGTGGGCCTGCGTGCGGGGGCCGCTGGACTGGCCGGTCTGGTTGCCGCCGAACCCGCCGCCCGGTCCGCCGAACCCGCCGCCGGGTCCGCCGAAGCCGCCGCGTCCGCCGCCGCTTCCGGTCGTCGACTTGGTGACGGTCAGCGAGTCGGCGCCGAGCCGCTGGATGCTCTTCTTGATCTGCTCGGACGAGCCGTTGCCGACCGCGACGAGCAGGATCACCGCGCCGACGCCGATGAGGATGCCGAGGGTGGTGAGCGAGCTGCGCAGCTTGTTCGCCGACAGTCCGCGCAGCGCGAACCGCAGCACTTCCAGGGGGCTCACCGGGCGCCGTCCGTCGTCCATGCCACCGCGGGCGGCGGGCCGGTCACCGGAGAGCGCCGGGAGTCCTCGACGACGCGTCCGTCCACGAGGCGGACGACCCGTTTGGCGTGCGCGGCGACGTCGTCCTCGTGGGTGATCACGACGATGGTGCGGCCGGCGAGGCTGAGCCGGTCGAAGACACCGAGGACGTCGGTGGTGGAGCCGCTGTCGAGCGCGCCGGTCGGCTCGTCCGCGAGCAGCAGTGTCGGCGCGGTGACGAGGGCCCGGGCGACGGCGACGCGCTGCTGCTGCCCGCCGGACAGCTCGTTCGGCTCGTGGCGGGTGCGGTCGGCGAGCCCGACCTCGCGCAGCGCGGCGAGTGCGCGGCGCCGCCGCTCGGCGCCCTTCACGCCCCCGTAGGCCAGCGGCAGTTCCACGTTGGCCTGCGCGGACATCCGCGGGATGAGGTTGAACGACTGGAAGATGAACCCGATCCGGCGGTTGCGCAGGATCGCGAGGCGGCGCTCGTCCAGGCCGACGACGTCGATGCCGTCCAGGAGGTAGTGGCCGCCGCTCGGCACGTCCAGGCAGCCGATGATGTTCATCAGCGTGGACTTGCCGGAGCCGGACGCCCCCATGATCGCGACGTAGTCGCCGCGTTCGACGGTGAGCGAGACCCCGCGCAACGCGTGCACGGCGGTGTCACCCGAGCCGTACACCTTCGTCACCGCGCGCACGTCGAGGACGGGCGCGGCCAGGCCCTGGGTCACGGACGGCCTCCGCCGCCGCCCAGCCCGCCGCGGCCGGTGCCGCCGGGTGCCCCGCCGCCCGGGAAGCCGTTGCGCTGCCCGGTGTTACCGGTCGTTCCGGACGTGGTCGAGGTGACCGCGATCTGGTCGCCCTCGTTCAGGCCGGACTTGATCTCGGTGCCCTGGTCGCCCTTGACACCGACCTCGACCTGCACGGTCTCCTGCTTGCCGTTGCGGACGACGGTGACGGTGCTCTGCCCGCCCGCGGTCCGGACGGCCGCGCTCGGCACGTACAGGACGTCCTCGGCCCTGGCGACGGTGATCTCGACGGTCGCCGTCTGGCCGAGCCGGACCCCCGACGGGATCTTGGTGAGGGTGATCGTCGCGGGGAACTTCACGACGTTGTCCGTGGTCGTCGGCGAGAGCCCGACCGCGGTGACCTTGCCGGTGGCGGTCGTCCCGGTGAGGGCGTCGAACGTCACCGACGCGGTCTGCCCGGTCTTCAGCTTCGTCGTGTCGGCCTCGGTGAACTGGCCTTCGATCTGCAGGTGCTTGGTGTCGACCAGCTCCATGAACCCCGAGGACGAACTCGTCCCGGATGAGGATCCGGAGGATGACCCGCCGGCGCCACCGGCGCTCGACCCGCTGGAACCGGACGAGCCGGACGACCCGGAGGAACCGGAGCCGGACGACGACGAGCCTGAGCCGCTTGAACTCCCGCCCACGGTCCCGTTGATCGTTGTCACGGTCCCGCTGAACGGCGCCTTGAGGACCGTCCCCTGGTACGAGCGCAGGGCGGAGTTGTAGGAGTTCTTGGCCTGGATGTAGCTGGCGTAGCCCTTCTCGGAGGTAGTGTCCCCCTCCGACGCGACCGCGAGGTTCGCCCGCGCCGCCTCGACGCTCTCCAGGGCCTCCGTCTGGTCGAGCTTCGCGAGGACGTCCCCCGCCGTGACCTTCTGGCCTGCCTTGACGTAGATCTTGGCGACGGTGCCGGACGCGCCGAACGACAGCGAGCGGCTCTTGGCGCTCTCCACCGACCCGGACGCCGACACCGACGAGACGACCGTGCCGCGCGCCACCTGGGAGACCCGAGTGGCCGCGGAGGCCCCGTCACCTCCGTCACCGAGGGTGAGATATGCGATGCCGGCCCCGCCGGCCAGCAGCACGCCGAGCGCGCCGTTGACCAGCAACGCGCGGCGTTGGAACGGCCAATTCATGGGAAGAGGCTGGTGGGCGCGTCTGGGGCTCGCGTGAGGCGAAAATGAGAATCACATGAGAGAGCCGGGACGGATGTGACAGGACGCCCGAAGACGGGCAGGTCATCGGATTGGCCGCATCCCGCCGCCTCTCCCGTGAAATAGCCGCACCTCGGAGGCTGTTGCCCGGACATGGGCGAATCTCATGATTCCAAGCGGACGCGCATCCGTATCGAGCAGAGCGCCAAGCGTGTCAGGGCCTACCTCGGCGGCAACCTCGTGGCGGACACCACGACGCCGTCCCTCGTCTGGGAAGCCCCCTACTACCCCACCTACTACATCCCGGTGGACGACGTCCGCGCCGAACTCGTGGAGGACGGCCCAGGCCAGCGTTCACCGAGCCGAGGGGAGGCGACCGCCTACACCGTGAAGGTGGACGGGAAGGACGCCCCCGGCGCCGCCGTCAGGTACGCCGACTCCCCCGTCGAGGAGCTCCGCGACCTCGTCCGCCTGGAGTGGGACGCCATGGACGCCTGGTTCGAGGAGGACGAGGAGGTCTTCGTCCACCCGCGGAGCCCGTACGCGCGCATCGACATCCTCCCCAGCTCCCGCAACGTCCGCGTCGAGGTGGACGGTGTCACGGTGGCCGAGTCGTCCAGTCCCCGCCTCCTGTTCGAGACGGGCCTACCCGTGCGTTACTACTTGCCGAAGACCCACGTCCGCATGGACTTGCTTGAGCACACTGACACTGTCACCCACTGCCCCTACAAGGGCACTGCGGAGTACTGGTCCGTCCGCACCGGTGAGTCGCTCCGGGAAGACCTGGCCTGGTCCTATCCGACTCCTTTGGACGAGAGCCGCCGCGTAGCCGGCCTCATCTGCTTCTACAGCGAGAAGGTGGACATCTTCGTCGATGGCGTCCTGCAAGACCGTCCGAAGACGAAGTTCTAGAGACCACCCGTGGGGATCCCGCTGTCCCATTGGAGGGCAGCGGGACGGCCCGTCTCGCCTTCAGCCTGGGAGACCGGCCGAATGCTGGGCGACCAGCGCGCGGAAGGCGTCCAGATCGCCGATGACCTCCTCCACCCGGTCTCGCTGCTCGTGCATCCGGTAGTACCGGGCACCGATGGCATCGGGGTCGCCCTCACCACCGCCCTGGACGATCCCCAACGCGATCGTCACCGTGCCCACGTGAACGCCATGCGGTTTCAGCTCGGCGTGAAGAGTGTGCGCCCAGTTCCGCAGTCCGGACATGGCGAGACCCACGTTCGCCAGGAACGGCGCAGGCACAGTGGACGAGACACCGGTCGTCAGGAGGATCGTCCCACCGCGAGCCCGCAGATCCGGCAGGACGTGACGCACGGCGGTCACCGCCCCTAGGACATGCAACTCGAACTGAGCGGTAACCGAGTCGACCGTGCTGTCCACGGCGTTGGTGATAGGCCCGGTCGGACTGGGGCTGTACTCCAGCACATCGATCGGCCCCCACCTCTCCTTCACCGCGGTGAGGGCGTCCGTAAGCGCAACCCGATCTCTGATGTCGGCCGGGAACGCGGCCGCGGTGATGCCGAGCCCGGCGAGTTCGCGTACGAGAGCGCCGAGTTTCTCCGGAGTGCGAGCGATCAGCCCGACCCGGAAGCCGTTCCGCCCGAACGCCCGGGCCACCCCCATGCCCAGCCCCGGGCCCGCGCCGACGACAACGAGCGTCTTCACCAGCACCACGTCCTTCCTTACGCTTCATCCGTCGCCCATGCTTCGCCACCGCGACAAAGATGATCAAGACGGCACATTCATGTCGGAGACGCACACGGAGGTAACCGTTGGCCACACCGGGGACGATGTCCCGCCCCGAGACCGACGAGGAGGCCTGCCGGCAGGTGCTCCAGATCCTGTCGCTCGTCGGCGACAAGTGGACCGTCCTGGTCATCGGCCAGCTGCACGGCCGCACCCTGCGCTTCGGCGAGCTGCACCGCGCCGTCGCGGGCATCTCCCAGCGCATCCTCACCCTGACCCTGCGGCAACTCGAACGCGACGGCCTGCTCACCCGCACCGTGCACGCGACCGTCCCGCCGCGCGTGGAGTACGCGCTCACCGAGCTCGGCGACACGCTGGTGGACGCCCTGACCGGCCTCGGCACCTGGGCGATCGGCGCCCGGGCCGAAATCACCCAGCACCGGCACCACTACGACACCACCCATCCCGAGATGGCCCCGGACGTCCGAAAACGCCGCCCATGACCGCGACGACGCCCCCACCGCCCATGGCCGTGTCAGCGGACGGCGAGAAAGCCCCATCCTCGGCGCGCTCGGGCCGCATGCCGTCCTCGCCGCTCCACGGGACGCGGCGCCGCCCGCGAACCGGTTCCGCGACGGGTCGCCGCACCTGTTCGCGCATGCGGGACGGGGGCGCGGCGGCGCAGGCCGGCCTCGTCCAGCAGACGTCCGAGCGCTTGCGGCGTGGGCGCCTCCAGCAGCCGATGGCGTCCCGAACGATCGCGGAACACCGCCCACCAGCTCCCGGTGAACTCGCCCAGCCACGCGCAGACGCCCGGGAACCTGCGGCGCAGCTCCGCCACAGCGTGGTCGGGGTCGATGTCGGCCGCCGCCCACGGCGTCATCGCGCGCCCTCCGCCGCCCGCGCGAGGTAGCCGAGGATGAACACCGTCGCCTCGGTCACCCTGTCGGCCTGCGCGATCGGCTCCTGCCAGCTGGTGTAGAACCACAGCGCGCCGTCGTCCTCCGCACGTGCCCGGCAGGTGATCGTGTCCGCCGCCTCGCGCGCGTGCTCGCAGCACCCCGGCGCCCGAGGGTCGCTGACCCGCAACCCGCGTCCGGTGAGGTCGACGTCAAGGCGATGCGCCGCGAGATGTGCGGCGAGCGCGGCAAGACGGCCCTGACCGTGCGTAGCCTGTTCCACGGGTCCGACCTCCACTGTCGGATCAAGGCCCCGGCGCGGCGTTCGCGCACCGCGCCGGGGCCGTCTCGTTCAATGCGCGCATCCGGTCCGCGCACGCTCCGTCACAGATAGTGAATCCCGTGCGGGAAGACCAGGGCAGGGGGATGATTGGGGAGGGAAGGGGAGGGCGCCTCCCTCCCTCAACGCGTCGGACGGAGCGGTGCATGGCTCTCGGCAAGCGGACCGTCGGTGCCCGATTGCGCGAGGTCCGGGAAGCGCCGCCGTACTGGTCGCGCGCCGAGATGGCCCGCCGCCTGCGCGCCGCCGCGGACCCGCGTGACCTGCCCGGGCTCCCCCACGTCGCCAGCCTGACCGACCAGATCAAGCAGTGGGAGTCCGGCAAGTGGACGCCCAGCCCCCGCTACCGCGCCCTCTACGCCCGCGCCACCGGCCACCCCGAAGCCGCGCTCTTCGGCGGACACGAGGCGAACGTCACTTGGGAGCTCGCCGGGACGGTGACGGACGACGACGAGGAGCGGCTCACGCTGGTGGCGGCGCGCCCGGCACGGCTCGATGCGAGCGCGCTGGACGCCCTCGCCACGGTCCTCGCCGGGCAGCGGCGGCTTGAGGACGTGGTCGGGCCCGCGGCACTGCTGGCGCCCGTCGCGGGGCAGCTCGATGCCATCACGGCCATGCTGCGCGGGGCCACCGGGCCGCTGCGCGATCGGCTCGGCCGCATCGTGGCCGAGTGGACGGTCTACGCCGGCTGGCTGCACGCGGCGCTCCGGCAGGACGCGAAGGCGCTCGCGCTGTTCGGCGACGGCGAGGAACTGGCGGACGAGTTCGATGACGGGACGGTCGCCGCCGTGGCGACGAGTTTCCGCGGGTACGTCGCCCGCCAGCGGAGCCGTCCGCGAGCCGTCGTGCGGGCGGCGGGCGCGGCGATGGCGACGCCGGGCGTCCATCCCGTCCAGCAGACCTACGATCGGTTGCAGGCGGCGCAGGGACTTGCCGCGCTCGGCCAGGTCGATCAGGCGCGGCGTCTGCTGGACCAGGCGGCCGAGCGGGCCGCGGACGGCGTCGAGCCACCGCCGCCGGTGTACTGGTACAGCACGCCGTTCTTCCAGCTGAACATCGGCGTGGTTCATCGCGACCTGGGCGAGTACGCCGACGCCGCGGCGCTGCTGGACGAAGGCCTCAGGAACATCCCCGTCGACCAGGCCGGCGCAGAGTGGCTCGACGAGTACAAGACCGCCCTCGAAGACGCACGCGCACGCACCTGACCTCTCCCAGCCTGGCCTCAGTGCGCAGGCGTTCGCCGGGGCCCGGCACGTGCGGGCCGATGGCATCGGTCCGCACGATCCCCGCCGTTGGAGCGGGTCGTACTGCTAATCGGCTTGGTGAGGTGTGCCGAAGGGATTTGGGGGCACCTCAAGGGTTCGCCGAGGCTGTGATGGTGCTGCGGGGGCGGCTTTCGGGTGGGCGGGCGCTCGGGGGCGGATAAAGCCGGCCGGGCGGTTTGTCAGGCAGCGTTACAGCTTCTTATGGGACATCGTGCGATGGTGTGATGCCTGTCGCTTTTGTCCGTGAGGTCTTGAAGGTCTCCCTCAAGTTACGTAACCGTAGGTTACGTGCCCGTAGGTTAGAACGTATCCGGGAGGCATCCTTGACCAGTCCGCACGCGATCGCGCGGCGGCCGGGACGGGCCGGTGCGGGACGGCGGCAGCGGCTCGCCGCCGCCGCACGGCTCCTGACCACGCCGCTGCTTCCAGAGGACTACCTCGGCCTGCTGAACCCGCTCTGGTCCACCGCCGAACCGCGGGGACGGATCGAGGCGGTCCGGCACGAGACGCCGGGGACGGCGACCCTGGTGATCCGCCCGGGTCCGGCATGGCGAGGGCACCTGCCGGGCCAGTGGGTCAAGGTCGGCGTGGACATCGACGGGGTCCGCCACTGGCGGACGTTCTCCCTGTCGTCCCCGCCGCGGCCGGACGGGCGGATCACCATCACCGTCAAGGCCGGCCCGGACGGCTTCGTCTCCGCGTACCTCGTGAACGAGGTCAAGCCCGGCACGATCATCCGGCTGGGGGACGCGGAAGGCGACTTCATCCTGCCCTCGGAGCTCCCGGAACGGCTCCTGTTCCTCACCGCGGGCAGCGGCATCACGCCGGTCATGGCGATGCTCCGGCATCTCGCCGAGGAGGGGTCGCGCGCGGACATCGTGCTCGTCCACTCGGCGCGGACGGAGGAGGACGTCATCTTCGGCGCCGAACTCCGGGCGCTCGGGGAGCGGCTCCCCGGGCTGACCCTCCATGAACGGCACACGGGAAGGGACGGGCGGTTCGCGCCGGCCGAGCTGGACGCGATCTGTCCCGACTGGGCCGAGCGCGAGGCGTGGGCCTGCGGGCCCGCCGGGATGCTCGACGACGCGTCCGCGCACTGGACGGACGCCGGGGTGGACGGACGGCTCCGGTTGGAACGTTTCCGCCTGGCTCCGGTGGCGGGCGGCGAGGGCGGACGCGTCCGGTTCACGAAGAGCGACGTCGAGGTGGAGGCGGACGGGAGCACTCCGCTGCTGGAGGCGGGCGAGAGCGCAGGTGCGCTTCTGCCGAGCGGCTGCCGGATGGGCATCTGCTACAGCTGCGTCGGCCGCCTCTGCTCCGGACAGGTCCGGGATCTCCGCACCGGAGAGGTGCATGGAGAGGAAGGCCAGATCATCCAGACGTGCGTCTCGGCCGCCGCCGGCCCGGTCGACATCGAACTCTGAAAGGGGACACGACGATGACCTCTACGACGGACCACCTGACGCCCGAGGACTACGAGGCGATCGCCACCGAGCTGGACGCGCTGCGCGAGGAGATCGTGGACGATCTCGGTGAGCGGGACGCGGCCTACATCCACCGGATCATTCGCGTCCAGCGCGGCCTGGAGATCGCGGCCCGCGCGGTGCTGCTCGGGTCGTCGCTGCCGCCCGCCTGGATCGCCGGGACCGCGACGCTGGCCGTCGCGAAGATCCTGGAGAACATGGAGATCGGGCACAACGTCATGCACGGCCAGTGGGACTGGATGCGCGATCCGAAGATCCACTCGACGACCTGGGAGTGGGACAACGTCTCCCCCGCCGAGCAGTGGAAGCACTCGCACAACTTCGTCCACCACACCTTCACCAACATCCTCGGCAAGGACAAGGACGTCGGCTACGGGATCCTGCGCGTCACGCCGGAGCAGGAGTGGCACTGGGCGAACATCCCGCAGCCGGTCTACAACGCGCTGCTCGCGATGTTCTTCGAGTACGGCGTGGCGCTGCACGACCTGGAGATCGACAAGATCCGCGCGGGGACGAACGACCCGGAGGAGACGCGGGCGAAGCTGCGCGCGATCGGCCGCAAGATCCGCCGCCAGTGGGGCAAGGACTACCTGGCGTTCCCGCTGCTCAGCGGGCCGCAGTTCCTGTCCACGCTGTCCGCGAACTTCACCGCGAACGCGCTCCGCAACGTCTGGGCCCACATGATCATCTTCTGCGGGCACTTCCCGGGCGACATCGAGGTGTTCGAGGAGGAGCGGCTGGACGGCGAGACGAAGGGCGAGTGGTACGTCCGGCAGCTGCTCGGGTCGGC
Organism: Actinomadura fibrosa; assembly: GCF_900659615.1. Lineage (GTDB taxonomy): Bacteria > Actinomycetota > Actinomycetes > Streptosporangiales > Streptosporangiaceae > Spirillospora > Spirillospora fibrosa. The sequence continues at coordinate 136,946 of NZ_CAACUY010000004.1, forward strand.
GAACATCACCGGCGGGAGCCTGTTCCACCTGATGACGGGCAACCTCAGCCACCAGATCGAGCACCACCTGTTCCCGGACCTGCCCAGCAACCGCTACGCCGAGATCGCGCCGCGGGTGCGGGCGCTGTGCGAGAAGTACGACCTGCCGTACCACACCGGGTCGCTGTCCAAGCAGGTCACGAGCACCTGGAAGAAAATCTTCCGGTACGCGCTGCCGGGGCCGCGCACGGAGCAGTCCGAGCCGTCCGAGCCGGACCGCGCGCCGGTGGAGCGCCCCGTCGCCGCCTGAGACGTCCCCGGCGGCCGCCCCGCGCGGGGTGGCCGCCGGGGCTCAGCCGAGGGCCTGCGCTACGGGAAGGAACAGGCGTTCCGGATCGTTCCGGACGGGCGCGCCGTACTCCATGATCGTGGTCGAGAACGCGGGGCGCAGGCCGTGGTCCTCCGCCCAGGCGAACAGTTCCGGGTGCCGGTGGTCGATGTCGAGTCTCAGCTTCTCCCCGGGCGGGGCCGTCTCCTCCACGAGGGTCAGGGCGGTCTTCGGGTCGCGCGCGATGACGGGCCCCACCACGACCGTCTCGTCATTGCGCCAGGCACCCGCGAAGCCGCGGAGCCCGGCCGCGTCCCGGACGACCCGGAACCGCTCGCAGAAGGACGGCAAGCGCTCGATCAAGGCCGTCCGGGGCGCGCCGAAGACGTCGGTGTCGAGGGCGAGGATGTCCGGTAAGTCCGCGGGCTCCGCCGGGGCGGACGCGGATCCGTCCGGCAGGCCGTGCGCCACTCCGGTGTAGGTCGTGCACCGGCACAGTGAGCGGAACCCCAGCCGCTCGTACAGCGGACGTCCGTAGGGCGTGGCCGTGAGGCAGAAGCTCGCCGTGTCCGTGTGCTCGATGGCGTGGCGCATGAGCCGTCCGCCGAGCCCCTGCCGTTCGTAGCGTTCCGCGACGAGGACCATGCTGATGGCCGCCACGTCCCGTCCGTAGGGGGTGGCCACGACCGTCCCGGCGAGGCCGTCGCCGTCGGGGGCGTCGAGACCGTAGACGGCGCCGATCGCGAACAGCAGCCCCCACTTGTGCTCCTCGGGCCCCCAGTCGCGGCCGACGGCCAGCCGCCGGCACGCCGCCATGTCGTCCGGCCCGAGCCGCCGAACCGTTCCGTTCATGTGGATCTCCCCAGGGACGCGTCCCAGGAACATTAGGTCGCGGCTTCGACGTCCACCAACCGATTTATAGGCACTCGCGGACGGGTCAGGTGGGCTCGTCGGTGGTGCCGTAGGCGGCGTCGTGCTGCTGGCGGGGGGAGCAGACGGAGGCGGACGGGCAGGAGCAGCGCCGCGATCCGACCTTCACCGTGATGCGGTCGCCGGGCACGTTGTAGCCGATGACCTGGCCGTCCCCCTCGGGGGTGCTGACGCGGGAGCCGAGCCGCGGCGCCTTCTCCTTGAACTCCATGTACAGCGGGTGCTCGTACTTCAGGCAGCACATCAGGCGGCCGCAGGCGCCGGCGATGCGCAGCGGGTTGACGGGCAGGTCCTGCTCCTTCGCCATCCGGACGGAGACGGGCTCGAAGTCCTTCAGGAACGTCGCGCAGCACAGGTCGCGGCCGCAGGGGCCGATGCCGCCCTGGAGGCGGGCCTCGTCGCGGGGGCCGACCTGGCGGAGCTCGACCCGGGCCTTGATGCCGCGGGCGAGGTCGCGGACCAGGGCGCGGAAGTCGACCCGGTGCGGCGCCGAGAAGTAGATCTTGAAGACGTTGTCGGCGTCGAGGTAGTCGACGCCGATGACCTTCATCGGGAGCTCGTGCTTGCGGATCAGCCGCTTGGCGATCGACCGGCCCTCCGCGCGGCGCCGCCGGTTGGCCTCGTCGCGGGCCAGGTGCTCCTCGGTGGCGGGGCCCGCGCACTCGGGCAGGTTCCCGATCTCGTCCGAGACCCATTGCGGCGCCCAGACGCACTCGGCGACCTCGGGCCCGGACTCGGTGGGGACGAGGACCTTGTCGCCCACCTTCGGCGTGTGCGGCCCCGGGTCGAGGTAGTACAGGCGGCCGTACCGGGTGAAGCTGACTGCCATCACCATGCCCACGGTTTCGCTCCGTTCGCCCGGTTCCGTCCGCCCCACTCTAGGCGCTGCCGGTGAGGCTTCGCTTTTCCGGCGGCGTCCTTACCAGGCGGCGTCGGCGAGGTCGGCGCCCGGGATCGCGGCGCCGCCCGCGTACAGGCGGCCGTCGCCGGCGGAGACGAGCAGGTGCGTGCCCGTGTGGTCGGCGTCGAGGCGCGCCACGGAGCCCTTCGACGCCTGCCGGGCGACGACGCGGGCGGGCTTGCGGGTGTCGATCGAGTAGCTCTGCAGGACGATCTGGCCGTTGCCCGCCAGGCCCGCGACGACCGTCCGCCCGTCCCGGCCCAGGACGGCGGTGGCGGCGCCCTTCGGGAGGCTCAGGACGGCCTTGCTCACCTTGAGGTCGCCCGAGGGGAGGCGGGTGTCGAGCACGCGGACCTGGTGCCGTCCCGTCGTCCTGCCGAGGGGACTCCACACGAAGGCGAGCGTGTCACCGTTCCACGAGAGGCTGCTGATGCGGGCGGGGAGTTTCGTCGTCCACGTCTTGCGGGCACCCGTCCGGGTGGAGACGACGTCCACGCGGCCGGCGGTGCCCCTGTAGGTGACGTAGGCGACGCGTTCGCCGTCGGGGCCGGTGGCGAGGTCGGAGTACGGGGCGGAAATGCCGGGCACCGCGGCCTTCGGCAGGTCCTTCAGGGCCTTCGGCTCGCCGCTCGCCTTCAGTTCGAGACGCTGGAACGTGACCTTCCGGGCGGCGTAGGACGCGACGACGTACGAGCCGTCCTTCAAGGCGGAGACGCGCTGGAACAGGCGTCCGGGCTGCGCGGCGACGGGCAGGCCGACATCGGCGCCGCCGCGGACGTCGCGGACGACGAGCGCGGTGCCGCCCCTGCGGACGCCGACGACGAACCGCGGCGAGGTCTGCTCGCTCCTGGCGGCGGGCTTGGCAGCGTGCTCCTTGTGCTCGCCGCGGCCGCGGTGGTGCAGCACGTCCGCGCCGCCGCCGATGCACAGCGCCACCCCGGCGGCGACGCTGACCGGGATGAGGCTCCTCCACGCCGCGCCGACCAGTGACCTCGAAGCCGGTTCCCTGTCCATCGGGTCGCCCAGCGCCCCTTCCCGAAGATCCCGTTCTGACCCGTCGTTTCTATCTCATCTTCCCGACGTCAAACAGCCATGAATGCGGAGTTATCACTTCGACACCCGATATGCCGCTCAGGGCCGGGCGGCGAGCGCGGCCCGGGCGGCCTCCAGCGCGGACGAGCCGTACGAGCCGCCGTACAGGACCACGTGGACGAGCAGCGGGTGGAGCTGGTGCAGGGGGATCCGGGCCCGCCAGCCGTCCGCGAGCGGCGCGGCCTCGTCGTAGGCGGCGATGATCCGGTCGAGGTGCGGCGTGCCGAACAGCGCCATCATCGCGAGGTCGGTCTCGCGGTGCCCGCCGTGCGCGGCCGGGTCGATCAGCAGTGCCCGCGCGTCCGTCCACAGGACGTTCCCCGACCACAGGTCCCCGTGGATACGGCTCGGCTGCTCCGGCGGCCCGGCCAGCTCGTCGATGTCCGCCAGCACGCGTTCGACGAGGCGGACGCCGTCCGCGGAGAGGTGCCGCGCGGCGCGGCGCAGGTACGGTTCGAGGCGCCGCTCGGCGTACCAGCGGGGCCACGGGCCCGCGTCGGACGTGTTGTCGAGCGGGAGGTCGGCGATGAAGCCGTCCCACGGCGCCCCGAACGCGTCCGGGCGGGCGCCAGTGTGCAGCAGCGCCAGCTCGCGGCCGAGGCGTTCGGCGGCGTCCCGCGTGGCCCCGCCTGACCGGATCCAAGGCAGGACGAGCAGCCGGTCATCCGCGCCGAGGACCTCGGGGACGGGCGCCCCGTCCCCGGCCTCCGCCAGCCAGCGCAGCCCCGCGGCCTCCGCCGCGAAGACCCCCGAGCGGTTGTGCGCGATCTTGGCGAAGACCTCGCGGCCGTCCGCGAGGGCCGCGCGGTGCAGCGTCCAGGAGTGGCTGGAGCCCAGGTCGTCGAGCCTTTCGACCCGGGCCCCGAGCAGCCGTTCGATCCGCGCTTCCGGCGCCTGCCCGCCGTCCGGGGACGCCTGTCCGCCGTCCCGCCGCGCCATGCGTCAGGCGGCCTTGAGACCAGTCCGGATCTCCGCGAGAAGGCCCGGCATCGCCGCCTCGACCATCGCCAGGACCTCGTCGAAGTCGGCGTGGTCCCCGTAGTAGGGGTCGGGGACGTCGAGGTCGGCGCCCGCCGCCGGGTCGAACTCCCGCAGCAGCCGGACCCGGCCGCGCGCCTCCTCGTCCGGCGCCATCGACCGCAGGGCCCGCAGGTGGCCGCGGTCCAGCGCCAGGATCAGGTCGTAGCGGTCGAACCAGTCCGCCTCGAACTGCCGCGCGACGTGCGCCGAGCGGTAGCCCGCCCGGCGCAGCGCCTCGACGGTCCGGGAGTCGGCGTCGTCGCCCACGTGCCAGCTTCCCGTGCCCGAGCTGTCGACCTCCACGTCCAGCCCCTCCTCCGCGACGTGGTGGCGCAGGATCCACTCGGCCATCGGGGAGCGGCAGATGTTGCCGGTGCAGACGAACGTGACTCGGTACGGCATGCCCCCATCATGCCCGAGGACGATCGCGCGCCTCGGATCCGCTCGTCCTGAGGTCAGGACCGCACCGTGAGCACCGTGTCCACGCCTGGGCGGCCCAGCACGGCCACTATGACGCCCCGGGCGCCGACGCCGTCCCGCATCGTCACTTCGAACATGTCGGCCGCGTCGCCCACGGGACCGTCATGCCAGGGTCCATACTTCTTGAGCCTCTTCTTGGAGTACTCGTACGACTGGGCCTTCGAGATGTACGACACGTCCCTGACGTCCCCCCTGTCGCGCAGTCGGCCCGCCAGCGCCTGCCTCTGCGCGGCCGTCACGTCACGCCGGTCGCAGCTCGCGTTGGTGGACGTGCGCGCGCAGAGCTTCACCACGATGACGGGCCCTCCGGATCCGGGCGGCGACGTCTTGTCCGCGGACGCGGATGACATCGGCCTCGCTCCCTTCCCGGCGCCGAGGACGCCGCCCGCGGCCGCGCCTCCCACCGCCACCGCGGCGGCCGCCGCGACGGAGGCCGCCACGAGCATCGGACGCCGCAGGCCGCCGCCCGCGCGCCGTGCGCGGACAGGCCCGTCCGCGAACCTCGGGGCGGGGACGTCCTCGGGACCGAGGGTCCCGCCCACGGCTTCCAGCGCGTCCCTGAGACGCTCCTCGGTCGCGTTCACTGCTCCTCCTCCAGCATCCGGCCCAGCGCGGCGATCGCCCGGGACATGGTCGACTTGACGGTGCCGCGGCTCACCCGCATCGCGCCGGCGATCTCCTCCTCGGACAGGTCGCAGAAGTAGCGCAGCACCAGGGCCTCGCGCTGCCGGGCGGGCAGCCGGTGCAGCGCCCGCAGGACCTCCCGCCTGTCCTCGCCGACCATCGCCGCGGCCTCCGCCGACCACTCCGGCGGCTGGTGGAAGGCCCGGAACGGCCTCCGGCGCCGCCGCAGCGCCGTCCGCGACCCGTTCAGGACCGCCGAGCGGACGTAGACCAGGGCCCGCTCGCGGTCGCGCAGCCGCGACCAGCGCCGGTACAGGCCCGCGAACGCCTCCTGGACGACGTCCTCCGCCGTTCCCCGGTCGCCCACCATCACGAGGGCGAGACGCATCAGCCCAAGTGCGTGCCCCCGGTAGAGCTCGGTGACCATCGACGTCGCGTCGCCGGCCTTCTCGTCCGCCGTCGCTTCCGCCGCTTCTCCGGGCGGATGTTGAGCGGACACCGTTTCAGTCTCCATGTCCCAGAGACGCCACCGGCCCCTCCAGGTTGCTTCCGCCCCTCGACCGATTCGCGTGACACGAACGCGGCCCCCGACCGTCGTCCGGTCGGGGTCCGCGTCGGTGCGGTGCTACACGTCAGCGCTGGACGGCGTGCAGCGCGTCCACGATGCCGTTGCCGAAGAACCCGTTGCGCTCCTTGGAGCCCTCACAGGTCTGCGTCGAGGTGTGCTTCACCCACTCGCCGTCGGTGAGCCGGTACCAGACGTACTGGACGGTGTTCGGGCTCGGGCAGGGCTTGGCGGTGGCGGTGCCGCGCAGCACGCGCTCCACGAACGACGGGTCGAGCGTGAGCCCGCCGCGCTTGCGGTCCGGCCTGCCGTACTTGCTGACGATCAGCGCGGCGACGCCGACGGCGTGCGGCGACGCCATCGAGGTGCCCTGGATCGACTGGTAGTAGGCGCACTTGGCGCCGTTGCAGCTGCGGATCAGGTACGACACCTTCGGGGTGCCGTCGGCGTTGAGCTCGTCGCGCTCCTTGGCGAGGCGCGCGGGGTAGGCGGCCCAGATGCCGCGGCGGTCGTCCGGCTTGCCGTCGGGCGCGTCCACCTTGTCGCCGCCGGGGGCCGCGACGGCGACGTACCCGTTGCCGAAGCTGCTGTAGTACGACTTGCGCCCGCTCGGGCCGGTCGCCGAGATCGGGATGACGTGGTCGCCCTCGGACGGCATCGACACGCAGCTCGCCGGGACGGTCCGCTCGTAGGGCTTCTCACCCGGCACGGACGGGAAGTCCGGGCTCGTGTCGTCCACGTTGGTCTTGGTGTAGTCGACCAGGTCGTTGCCCGCGGCGGAGACCAGCGTGACGCCGCGCTCGTGCGCGAAGTCCAGCGCGCGCTGCGTCGCCTTGATGATCGTGCGCTGTTCGAGCTGGTCCGCGGGCTTGTCCGCGGGGTTGTTCGCGCAGTTCCAGAGCCAGGGGTCGATGTAGTACGACATGTTGACGACGTCCACGCCGATCTTGGCGGCGTAGGTCAGGCCGTCCACGGTCGGCTGGAGGTAGAACTGCCCGGAGTCCTGGCCCACGCGGATGTTGACCAGCGACACCTTGGGGGCGACGCCCGCCATGCCGAGCCCGTTGCGCGGCGAGGCGATGGTGGACGCGACGTGCGTGCCGTGGTCGTTGTCGTCCCAGTCGACCGGGTCCACGCACGACTTGAACTCGCAGGGGCCGTCGAGCTCGTTGCCGTCGGCATCGGTCGGGATGTCGGTGGTGAAGTTGCGGCTGAGCTTCTTGTTGAAGTTCGGCTTGACGTCGGGGTGGTTCCCGTCGACGCCGGTGTCCAGGACGCCGACGAGCACGCGCTTGTCGCCGGGCTCGGTCTTGTACGAGCCGGTCGTCGTCGCGTGGATCTGCTTCATGTCCCACTGGAGGTCCGCGAGCGGGTCCGCGTCCTTGGTGGGCTTGCCGGTCGGGGCGACCTTGCCCTGCGTCCCCGCGGTCCGCTCGACGGCGGTGGCGGCCTTCTTCGGGGCCTTGGGCGCCTCGCCGATGACGCGGTTGTGCGCGACGCCGTCCAGCGCGCGCTGGGCCGTCGCGTCGGTGACGAACGCGGGGTTGCGCGTGCGGACGGTGGCGACGCCCACGTCCTTGTTCTCGTGGACGATCGAGCCGCCGACCGCCTTCACGGCGGCGTGGGCCCGGCCGAGGGAGACGCCCTCCCTGTAGAGGACGACGTATTCCGAGAGCTCACCCTTCTTCTGGGGCTCGCTCGGAGCCGCGGAAGCGGGGTACACGAGCGGCGTCGTCGTGACGACGGCGCACGCGGCGGATATCAGGGCGCGCCGCAAGGCAGACCTCCTGGCCGTGGGGGGAGCTTGCCCGGGTTGGGTGGCTTAGCCAGGAGACGCTACTTGTGTTCTTGTTGAGAGACGCCTACGGGAATGTAACGAATAGGACCAGCTCTTGTAAGTCGCCCCTCCAACCCCCTCGCACTCCCCCTCCCACTTCCCCGCCCCCGGGAACCGCCCCGCACCGAGATTTTGGACGTCCGTGCCGAGCGCATCACGTTTACCCCTCCGATCAGGGGCATGGCACGGGAGTGAGACTCATCGCAGCGGCACTCGCCGCCTCCCTGGCCCTGACCGCGTGCACGAGCGGTCAGCGGGACCGGAACGTCAGCCCGGACGCCCCCGACACCACCGCCTCGTCCGGGAACGCGGTCGGCTCGTCCGCCACGCCGGGCTCGGGGTTCCCCACCGCCTCCGGTCTGCTCGAACGGGCCGGGGAGACCGCGCGGAAGGCCGTGCCCGGGTCGACCCTGACGGCCATCGAGTCGAACCAGAACGGCTGGAGCGCGAACCTGGTCGGCTCGGACGGCACCGAGCGCGTCCTCACCCTGAGCCCGGACGGCGGGCAGGTCACCGGCAACCAGGCCAAGAGCCAGGACGCGTCCGGCAAGAGCGAGAACCAGGCCGCGGTCAAGGCCGCCAAGCTCGACTACCGCGCCGCCGCCCAGCGGATGCGCACCGCCGCGCCGAACACCTGGATCACCGAGCTGAACCTCGACGAGAAGGGCGGCACCACCGTCTGGGAGGGCGACCTGCGCGGCGCGGGCGACTCCAAGCACCCGGTGACGATCGACGCCGCGAACGGCAAGGTCATCAAGTCCTAGAAGCCAGGCGACGGCCGGTCAGCCGGTGCGGAGGGCCAGCGTGAGGGCCTCGACGGCGAGCAGCGGGTTCACGTTCGCCTCCAGCCGCTCCCGGCACTCCATGATCGCGTCGAGCCGGCGGAGCGTCCCCTCCGGGCGTCCCGCGGCGGCCGCCGACCGCAGCTCCGCGCCGAGATCGGTGTTCACCAGCTCCGTGCCCGCCCCGAGCTGGAGCGCCAGTACGTCCCGGTAGTAGGACGCGAGGTCGAGCAGCGCGCGGTCGAGCGCGTCGCGCTTCACCCGGGTCGCCCGCGACTTCTGCCGGTCCTCCAGCTCCTTCAGCGCCCCCGCCGTGCCGCGCGGCATCCGCCCCTTCGCGCTCTCCCCCAGCGCCTGCCGCAGCGCGGACGTCTCGCTCTCGTTCAGCTCCTCGGTCTGGACCTTCGCCTCCGCCTCGGCGGCCTTCACCAGCGTCTCCGCCGCCGCCACCGCCGGACCCACCGAGGTCAGCCGGCGCGGCAGCGCCAGCACCTCCGCCCGCCGCCGGCGCGCCTCCGGGTCGGTCGCGAGCCGCCGCGCCCGGCTGATGTGGCCCTGCGCCGCCCGCGCCACCACGTCCGCGGTCTCCCGGTCGACCCCGTCGCGCAGGACGAGCACGTCCGCGACGGCCGCGACCGGCGGCGTCCGCAGCGTCACCAGCCGGCAGCGCGACCGGATGGTCACCAGCAGGTCGTCCGGCGACGGCGTGCACAGCAGCCACACCGTCCGCGGCGGGGGCTCCTCGATCGCCTTCAGCAGCGCGTTCGCCGCGGCCTCCGTCGCCCGGTCGGCGTCCTCGAACAGGACGATCTGCCAGCGCCCCCCGCTCGGCGACGACGACGCCCGCAGCACCAGCTCGCGGGTCTCCCGCACGCCGTAGGACAGCCCCGCCGGACGGACGACCTCCACGTCCGCGTGCGTCCCCTGGAGCACCTGGTGGCAGGACGCGCAGTGCCCGCAGCCGCGCGGCGTCTCGGCGCACTGGAGCGCCGCCGCGAACGCCCGCGCCGCGGTGGTGCGGCCCGCCCCGGGCGGCCCGGTGAACAGCCAGGCGTGCGCCATCTTCCCCGCGCCGCCGCTCCCGCCGCCCCCGTCCGCGGCGGCCGACAGTTGCGCGACGACCGGCTCCTGGCCGACCAGGTCATCCCACACGCTCATGCCTGAAAGGCTACGGCGTCCCCGGCCGTCAGACGTCCTTGATCGCCGGGAAGGTGCTGGTGACGTCCTCCGTCCCGGCCGGGACCGGGTCGGGCAGGATCTCGCGGATGCGGTACTGGATCTCCCGGCTCAGCTCGCCCTGCGGGCGGCTCGCGTCCAGCACGAGGTAGCGGTCGGGATCGGCCTCGGCCAGCGCGCGGAACCCCGCCCGGACCCGCTCGTGGAACTCCTGCGGCTCGGACTCGATCCGGTCGGCGGGCGCGGACAGCCGGCCGAGGCCCGTCCGCGGCGGCACCTCCAGCAGGACGGTCAGGTCGGGGACGAGGCCGCCGGTCGCCCAGGCGTTGACGCGGGCGATGTCGTCGACGTCCTGCCCGCGGCCGAAGCCCTGGTAGGCGAGGGACGAGTCGATGTACCGGTCGCTGACCACGATCGCGCCGCGCTCCAGCGCGGGCCTGATCACGTTGGCGACGTGGTCGGCGCGGTCCGCCGCGTACAGCAGGCTCTCACCGCGGTCCGACAGCCCGGTGGTGTCGCGGTCCAGCAGCATCGCGCGCAGCCGCATGCCGATCTTCGTGGCGCCGGGCTCGTGCGTGGAGACGACGTCGTAGCCGTGGTCGCGGAGCCAGATCGCGGCCAGCCGCGCCTGCGTCGTCTTGCCCGCGCCCTCGCCGCCCTCGAACGCGATGAACACGCCGCGGTTCCGCCGGGCGACCACCCGGTCATCGACGGCGGCCTCCTCGGGCGGGGTGTAGACGCGCCCGTCCAGCGCGGCGCGGACGTCGGCGACCAGGGGGATGCCGTGCCGGTCATCCAGCCGGCGGAACGCCAGCAGCCCCGCCAGCAGCGCCAGCAGCCCCGCGATCAGCAGCGCGGCGCCCGTCCCGTCGAAGTCGTAGTCGCCGCCGCCGAGCGACAGCCGCCGCGAGCCGATCGCCCCGGCCAGCGGCGGGACGGCCAGGACCACCACCAGCGCGGTGACCAGCGCCACCGAGCGCAGGAACGCGGCCGGACGATCCGCGTCCGGACCCTCGCCGGGCGCGTCGGGGTCGGCCAGCGCCGCCGCCCCCGTCGACCAGGCCGCGCCCGCCGCGACGCCCAGCACCGCCGCCGCGACCACCACCACGACCAGGTTCTGGACCAGGGACAGCACCACCAGCGCCAGCGCCGCGGCGATCACCGCGAGGCCGAGGAGCCTGCGGCGGCTGAACGGGCCGAGCACGCGCGGACCGAGGAACGCGCCGAAGCCGAGCCCCGCCGTCAACCCGGTCAGCAGCGCGCCGTAGCCCGCGTCCCCGCCGCCGAGCTCCGCCGTGTGGACCCGGGCCACCGCCACGACCGCGGCGACGGCCAGCGACGCCCCGGCGATCGCGAGGCCGAGGCCCCGCGCCGCGGACGGGTCGGCCGTGCGCGGCCCCTGGAACAGGAGCCCGACCGGCGCCGGAACCGACACCGGCTCCGTCCCCGGCAGCTCGCCCAGCGCCGCCACCGCGCCGCCCGCCGCGAGGAACACCACCGCCGTCACGTACAGCGCGAGATCGGCGCGGTCGCCGCGGCCGAACGTCCCGTCCGCGATCAGCGCGAGGACGGCGAACAGCAGCGCCGCGACCGGCGCCGGGGCGACCAGCGCGCGGACCGCCGACCGCAGCGAGCGTCTGCGCTCCGCCGGCGCCCGTCGGGGCGTGGATGCTGGGCGCCTACATGCAGACGCGCCGCCGCTACGTCCGGGCGGTGGAGGAG
>NZ_CAACUY010000005.1 GCF_900659615.1 Actinomadura fibrosa
CTCCGCTCCGCGCTGGCGGCCTTCGAGCGGCTCGGCGCGGCGCCGTGGGCCGCACGGGTCCGCGCCGAGCTGCGCGCCACGGGCGAGACCGCGCCCGCTCCGCCCCCGGACGGCGACCCGCTCGGCCGGCTCACCCCGCAGGAGCTCCAGATCGTCCGGCTGGCGGCGGCCGGGGCGAGCAACCGAGACATCGCCGCGCGGCTGTTCCTCAGCCACCGGACGGTCGAGTACCACCTCTACAAGGCCTATCCCAAGCTCGGCGTCGCCTCCCGCGCCGAGCTGGCCCGCTTCGCCGCCCCGTGAGCACCACCCCGTGAGCACTACGGTGGCGCCACGGATTCGGGCCCGCGCCACCGCCACCTAGCTTCGTGATCACTGGAACCACCGATCAGGGAGCACGCGATGAGCAGAGTGATCGTCTTCGACGCGCCGGGCGGGCCGCTGCGGCTCGCGGAGGTACCCGAACCGCAGGCCGGCCCCGGCGAGGTGCGGGTCAGGGTCAGGGCCGCCGGCGTCCAGCCCTTCGACGTGGCCGTCGTCGGGGGATGGCTGCCCGCGGGCGCGGACGCCCCCTACCCGCGCACGCCGGGCAACGAGTTCGCCGGGGTCGTCGACCAAGTCGGCGCGGACGTGGCGGGCTTCACGCCCGGCGACGAGGTGCTGGGCTTCGGGCTGCTGAACGCCTACGGCGAGCACCTGGTCGTCCCGGCCGCGCAGGTCACCGCGAAGCCGCCGGAGATGCCGTGGGAGGTCGCGGGCGGTTTCAGCGCCGCGTCCCAGACGGCCCGCAACGTGATCGAGGCCCTGGAGGTCGGCGAAGGCGAGACCCTCCTGGTGCACGGCGCGGCCGGCGCGGTCGGCACCGTCGCCGTCCAGCTCGGACGGCACCGCGGCGCCACCGTGATCGGCGCGGCGCGCGAGGAGCAGCACGACTACCTGCGCTCCCTCGGCGCCCTGCCCGTCGCCTACGGCGAGGGCTTCACGGCCCGCGTCCGCGAGCTGGCCCCGGGCGGGGAGGTCCACGCGTCCCTGGACAGCGTCGGCGGAGCCGCCCTCGACGCCACCCTGGAGCTGGTGAAGGACCGCTCCCGCGTCATCACGCTGTACGACCACGACCGCGCGGCGGCGCTCGGCGTCGGCCTGAGCCCGGCGATCCGCACCGCCGAGCGGCTGGCCGAGCTCGCCGCCCTCTACGCGCGCGGCGAGCTGAGATGGCACGTGCTGCGGACCTTCCCCCTCGAACAGGCGGCCGAGGCCCACCGCTTCTACACGGCGGGCGGCATCCGCGGCAAGATCGTCCTCACCGTGGACTGACGGCGCGGGCCGCGCGCGCCGCCAGGTCGCGGATGTGCGCCACCAGCTCCGGCGGGTCGTGCACCTCGAACTCGCAGCCGAGCATGAACAGCCGCGCGGCGAGCCATTCGAGGGTGTCGGGGCGCCCGCTGAGCAGGCACCGGCCGGCACCGAGCGGCCGCACCTCGCCGGGCGCCGCGCCGAGCCGGGCCATGACGTCCGCCGCGGGCATGTGGACGGTGACCTCGGCGCTGTAGATCGGCGCCGCGGCGTACGCCTTCTCCCTGAAGTACGCGGCGGCGTCGCCTCCGGGCACCTCGCGCTCGGTGCGGCGCTGGCCGGTCGGGCGCGGCTCGTCCACGCGGTCGACGCGGAACGTCCGCCAGTCGTCGCGGTCGAGGTCGTAGGCGACGAGATACCAGCGGCGGCCCGCGGCGACGATGCGGTGCGGCTCGGCCAGCCGCCGCGAGTCGGCGCCCCCGCCGGACCGGTAGGCGAACCGGACCCGCTCGCGGTTCGCGATGGCCGCGGCGAGCACGGCCAGATGCGCCGGGTCGACGGTCGGGCCGCCGTCCGGGACCAGCGGGACGGTCGCGGCGCCGAGCACGCCGACGCGGCGCCGCAGCCGGGACGGCAGCACCTGCTCCAGCTTGGCGAGCGCGCGGGCCGAGGCCTCACCGATCCCGTCCACCGGATGTGCGGCGGCGCCGCGCAGCCCGACCGCGATCGCGACGGCCTCCTCGTCGTCCAGCAGGAGCGGCGGCATCGCGGCCCCGGCGACCAGGCGGTACCCGCCCTCGGGCCCCTTGGTCGCCTCGACGGGATAGCCCAGCTCGCGGAGCCGCTCGATGTCGCGCCGGATCGTCCGGCCGCTCACCCTCAGCCGCTCGGCCAGCTCGCCGCCCGGCCACTCGCGCGGGGTCTGCAGCAGCGACAGCAGGTTCAGCAACCGGATCGAGGAGTCCGCCATGCGCCCAGCATGCCGCAGATATAGGACGGAACCTGACCTAAAGCCCGCCCCGACCGGCGAGCAGGTCGAACCGGTGGCGCCCGAGGACCTGCTCGTCACTCTCGGGCCCGCCCAGATGCGCCTTCATCTCGGGGATGTTCACCCGACGCAGCAACTCCAGGTCGCGCTCCGCCCACGGCTCGATCCGCACGTCCACGCGTTCCTCCCTGAGGGCGGGAGCCCTGCGGATCCGGGGAGCGTCAGGAACCGACGGGGCCATGAGCAGCCATTACCCGGCAGAACGGATCGTTAACTGGTCAACGAACTCCCCTGGTCCTCGCCGGTCCGGTAAGCGGTGAGCACGTCGAAATGGCGGATGAGCGGATCGGAGTCGAGCAGCACGGCCCGCGCCGCCGGCGTGACGTGCTCGCGCTCGTACCCCTTCCCCGCAAAGCTCCTGACGGCGTCGAGGGACTCGAACAGCGTCACCGTCTCGATGCCCACCGCGTCACCATCGCTCCGGGCCAGCAGGTAGGCGCCGCGGAAGCCCTCTATACCCCGCAGGCTGGTGAGCACCTCCGTCTGGAAAACCCGGCGGTACTCCTCGGTGGTCCGCGGACCGCTGGTCCGGGCCTGCCATACTCTCGCGATCATGCTGGGCACCTTCCCGCGCCGTCTGGATCGGACCGACGACCCGAGTGTGGGCCCGCGCGCCCGTCCGGCGCTTGAAGATCCTTGCTCAGTCCGGCGCCGCCAGCAGGGCCCGCAGCGCCCGCGGCGTGCGGCCGCACTCGTCGCGGACCGTCCGGGTCAGATGGGCGTGGTCGGCGAAGCCGAGCTCGGCCGCCAGGCCCGCCAGATCGGCCCGGCCCGCCTCGATCGCCTCCAGCGCCATGTGCACGCGGACGCGGGCGCGGTACCTGGTCAACGTCATGCCGGTCTCATCCCGGAAGGTCCGGCTGAGGTGGAAGGGAGAGCATCCGAGGCGCCGGGCGACGTCCCGGAGCCCGAGCGTGCCCGGTTCCCCGGCGAGCAGTTCCTTGGCCCCGCCCGCCAACGCGCGCCGGGCCGCAGCAGTCGCCGCTCGTCCCACCGCACGTGGCGAGGACGGTGCCGCGAGGACGCGTCCTGCCAGCCGGACGGCCATCTCGGCCACCTCGAAGGAGTCGCACCGACGCGCCCTGGCCGCCAGCACGCGATGCGCGACGGCGAGATCACCCGTCACCGGAACAGGACCCCCTACCGGCGCCCCTCGATCCAGCTCGGCCATGAAGGGATCCGACATCAGCAGGGCCGTGCACGTGTCCTCGCTCCCCGGCCGATGGGCGATGCTCTGCTCCTGCGCCGGGCCGCCGAAGTAGGCGACCGTCGGGTCCGCCACGAGCGTGCGGCCGCCGACCCGCGCACGGAACACACCACGGCGCACGAACGTGAGCTGATGCCCGTCCGGGATCTCCGGATCGGACCACGACTCGGCCCGAGCGCGAATCGCTATCCGCTTGAGCGAGAACCCGTCGCCGTCCACGATCGGCGTGACCACGCGCATGCCGCG
This sequence comes from Actinomadura fibrosa, assembly GCF_900659615.1. Taxonomy (GTDB): domain Bacteria; phylum Actinomycetota; class Actinomycetes; order Streptosporangiales; family Streptosporangiaceae; genus Spirillospora; species Spirillospora fibrosa. Next base: position 3,795 of record NZ_CAACUY010000005.1, read on the forward strand.
ACGATACGCCGACCGGAAGGACAGCCGTGACGTTCGGACGACCTTCGCCCGGCGTCCCACCAGAGCGGCTGCGGCACGTCTACTGGATCGGCGGTGGCAGCGGCTCAGGGAAGTCCACCATCGCCCGGCGCCTTGCCGACCGGCACGGGATGCGCCTGTACGACACCGACGCCGCCATGCCCGACCACGCGCGCCGCCTCCCCGCGAACGAGGCCCCCTACCTGGCCCGATTCGCCGCCATGGACATGGACGAGCGCTGGGTGACCAGGAGCCCGCGCGAGATGCTCGACACCTTCCACTGGTACCACGGCGAGGGTTTCGACCTGATCCTCGACGACCTGCTCAGCCTGCCCGCCGACCGTCCGGTGGTCGCCGAGGGATTCCGGCTGCTCCCCGGGCTCGTCCGCCCCCTGCTCGCCGACCCGGACCACGCCGTGTGGCTGCTGCCGACGCCCCGTTTCCGCGAGGCCGTCTTCGCGGACCGCGGCGGTGCGGCCTGGAGGCTCGTCGCGAAGACCAGCGATCCGCGGCGTGCGCTGCGGAACCTGCTCAAACGCGACGCCCTGTTCACCGACCAGCTGTCCGAACAGACCCGCCGACTCGGCCTCACCACCAGCACGGTGGACTCCGCGATGACCGAGGAGACGCTCACACGACGCGTCACCGAACAGTTCAAGCTCGCCCCGTCCTGAGCACGCGTCGCGGTGCGGCGTTCTACTCGGCGGCGTCGTCGCCGAGCAGGAGGACGGTCGCGAGGATGCGGCGACGGCGGCCGGGCCGCGGCGGGTTGGCCAGCCGAGGCCGGAGCACCCGGGCGAGTTCGCGGCGCAGCTCGGCGAACTCGTCGTCGTCGAGCCACATCCCGGCGAGGCGGTAGCTCACCTGGTCGCGGAGCAGGTCGATGTCGGTCCTGGCGGCGTACCGGTCGAACGCGTCGAGGAGCCCGGCGACATAGGCCGTGAACGCCTGCCGGTGCTCGTCGGGGCTCATCGCGTCGACCTCGTCCAGGCCGATGCTCGCCGCGCTCAGCCGCAGCACGTAGGTGCGCTCGACCGTGCCGCGCACGCGCCGCTCGGCGGCCACCGCCAGCACCCCGGCGTCGGTGAGGCGGGCGATGTGCCGGTAGAGGCTGGTCGTGGGGACGTCCGCGAGCTCGGTCTTCAGCTCGTTCGTGGTCAGCGCCCGGTCGCCGAGCAGCGCCTGGACGATGCGCAGGCGGACCGGGTGCAGGAGCAGGTCGGCGGACGTCACGTTGACAAAGCTACCAGTTTCGGCAATGTTCCCACTTATGGAAATGATCGCTGAGGAACGACTCCGCTGGATGGTGGACGGCTCGGCCCGCGCCCCGCTCGACGACGCGGAGATCGAGCGGCACGTGGCTCCCGCGCTGCTCGCCATGAGCGGCGGGCCGGGCGCGGTGAACGCGGCGATGGCCGCGCTGGGCCCGGTGACCCTGCGCAGGATCACTTCGTCGCAGCCCGACCGCGCGCAGGCCGCGGTGCGCACCGGAAGCGGTGACCACCTGCTGACCGTCCAGGTGGACGCGGCCGGGCTCGTGGCCGACATGCAGCTCACCTCGGACGAGCCGTCCCCCGGCTCGTGGACCGACATCGACCGCCGGCTCGCCTCGCTCGCGGCGCGGGTGTCGTTTGCGGCGGCGACGATCGGCCCCGGCGGCACGTGCGCGCAGGTGCACGGCGTGGCCGCGGAGACGCCGAGACCGATCGGTTCCGCGTTCAAGCTGTACGTGCTCGGCGCGCTCGCCCAGGCCGCCGCTGAGGGAAAGGCGTCCTGGCAGGAACCGCTGGCGATCCGGGATGACCGCAAGAGCCTCCCGTCCGGCCGGATGCAGGACGTCCCCGCCGGCACCGCGTTCACGCTGGCGGAGTACGCCGACGCCATGATCTCCCTCAGCGACAACACCGCCACCGACCACCTGATGGGGCGGCTCGGCCGGGACGCCGTGCAGCGGCAACTCGTCCTGTTCGGGCACCGCACGCCGGAGGCGAACATCCCGTTCCCGACCACCCGGGCTTTCTTCCGGCTGAAGTTCGACTCCGCCCGCGCGGACGAGTACCTGGCCTTGCCCGAGGACCGCCGCGCCGCCGAGCTACAGGCCCTGGAGGATCTGCCGCTCCCCGATGCGCCGGAGGCTTGGAGCCGTCCCGAACGCATCGACCAGATCGAGTGGTTCGCTTCGCCGATGGACATCGTCCGGGCGTTCGCCGGCCTCTACCGCTTCGACATGCCGCAGGTCGGCCACGCGCTCTCGCTCAACGACGACGGGCTGGCTCTCGACCCCTCACAGTTCCCCACCGTCTGGTACAAGGGCGGCTCGGAACCCGGCGTGGTGACCCTGAACTACCTGGCATGCACCGCCGATGGCCGCGTGCTGGCCGTCAGCCTGATGGTGTCCGACCCGCGGACGGCGTCCAGCGGCCTGGAGATGAGCCTGAAGTGCCAGCCCATCATCCGCGGAGCGTTCGAGCTGCTCAAACAGTGCAGCGACGGCGCCGCGGCGCCCACGGACCACCATCCCTAGGTCGCACGCGGACGGCAGTGAGATCAGCCGCCCAACACCACGCCGCGTCCGCGCGGAGCACGGACCAGGCTCGCGCTCAACCGCTTGCGCGCCGCGGACCCGGCACATCGGCTCGGCCCCTTGCTCCGCAACCCCGGCAAACCCGGCGGCCCGGGCACCGACACCGTCGCGTGAGGCGGGACGATGCTCGGCAGCACCGAGTCGAAGCCGCTTCGTGAGCGCTTCGACCTGATCGGGTTCGAGTCGACGCGACCCGCGCGGCCCTCGGTGAGCGCAGGATCTCCTGGCTCGGCGTCTCGTACGGCACGGAACTGGGCGCCTCCTGCGCCCGGCTGTTCCCCCGGCGGGTGCGGGCGATGGCGCTGGACGGCGCCATCGACCACAGCCGTTCGGTGGAACGCGACGCCCTGGACGGGTCCGCCGCCACCGAGCGGCAGTTCGGCCGGTTCGCAGCGTGGTGCCGGACCACGACCGGCTGCCCGCAGCACGGCCGGAACATCGCCCGCGACGTCGACGCGCTGACCGCGCGCGCTCGTGGTCGGTACCACGGGCGATCCGGCGACAGAGTGCCGGCGATCCGTCTCGGGCAGGACGCGCGTCAGCCCAGTGCCTTCCGAAGCAGCGCCGTCAACTGGTCCTGTTCGTCGGGTGAGAGCCGTCCGACCGCCGTGCGGGCGAAGGTGAAGGCCGTGGCGAACCGCTGGTTGACCTCGTCCCCTTGGGGGGTTCGCGCGACGAGCCGCGAGCGGCGGTCCCGGGGGTTCGGCTGGCGGACCGCGAGGCCGAGCGCTTCGAGGCGCACGACGATCTGGGTGATGTTGGACGCGTCGCAGCCGAGCTCCTCGGCGAGGGCGCCCATGCCGCGCGGCTCGTCGAGCCGCCCGAGTACGCAGGCCTGCGCCGTGCTGAGCGACAGCTCGGCCGCGGCCGCCTCGTAGGCGCGGTCGTAGACGTCGACCAGGTCGAACATGGCGGCCTCGGCCTCGGACGAGGTGGTCGCGGGTTTGTTCGGCAGCGCCATGGCACCCAGTCTAGACGAGCTACTTGATTCACTCAAGTAACCGTGCTTCCATGATGCTTGATTCACTCAAGCAATCAGGAGGGCCGATGGACAGCCGAGTCGAGCACACAGTCGGCGGCACCCGCGTGGAGCAGCAGATGCGAGCGGTCGTTCTTGACCGGTTCGGCGGAATCGACGAGCTCACGTCGCGCCGGATACCGCTCCCGGAGGTCGGCGACGACGACGTCCTCATTCGGATCGAGTTCGCAGGGGCCGCGTCCTGGGACGCGGTCGAGCGGGAGGGGCACTACGACGGCGCCTTCGGCATCGCGTCGACCTTCCCCTACGTCCTCGGCTGGGACGCGGCGGGCACGGTGGCCGCGGTCGGACGCAACGTCACCCGGTTCGATGTGGGCGACCGCGTCTACGCCGCGACGATGCCGGTGCCGCGCGGCGGCTTCTACGCCGAGTACGGCGTCGTCGAGGCGGAGTTCGCGGCGCACGTGCCCGACCGGATGCCGACCGACCAGGCCGGCGCGATGGCGTGGGACGCCCTGACCGCGCTGAGCGGCCTCGATCTGCTCGACCTCCGGCCGGACGACACGCTCATGGTCTTCGGGGCCAGCGGAGGTCTCGGGCACATGGCCGTCCAGCTGGCGCGGCACAGCGGCATCCGGGTGCTCGCCGTCGCTTCCGGTGATGACGGTGTCGCCCTGGCCCGTCGCCTGGGCGCCGACCACGCCGTCAACGGCCGCGAGGTCGACGTGCTGGAGGCGGCCTCGAAGTTCGCGCCGGGCGGGCTCGATGCGGCTCTGGTCACCGCAGGGGGCGAGACCGCCGAGCGAGCTCTTCGCGCGATCAAGACGTCCGGGCGGATCGCCTGGCCGAACGGCGTCCTGCCCATGCCTGCGACGTCACCGAGCGCGACGGTGTCCCAGTACGACGGGGACCGGAGCCGCACCGCCACCGATCGGCTGAACGCGATCATCGAGGCGAGCTCCTTCGAGGTCCACGTCGCCCGGACCTTCCCGTTGGAGCGGGTCAAGGACGCGCATCGCGCCCTGACCGATCACTACGTCGGCAAGCTGGCCCTCCAGATCGGCTAAGCGCTCCGGGGGCCGTCCGCCAATCACCTCCGGTCGGCGTGTGTGTGCGTCACAGTGGCGAGATGGAGCAGACGCTACGGATGACCGTCATTGGATCCGGTGACGCCTTCGGCAGTGGAGGCCGCTTACAGACCTGCTTGCACCTGCGGGCCTCCGGTGACGAGGGAACGTTGCTCATCGACTGCGGAGCCACCGCGCTGACCGGCCTCAAACGCTACGGATGCGATCCCGCGGAAGTGGCGGTCGTCGCGGTCTCGCACCTGCACGGCGACCACTTCGCGGGACTGCCGTTCCTGATCCTGGACGGCCAGTTCCGCCGCCGGACACGGCCGCTGCACCTGGTCGGTCCGCCGGGCCTGGACGACCGCCTGCACCAGGCCATGGAGGTGCTGTTCCCCGGCTCGACCTCGGTGACGCGCCGGTTCGCCGTGCACGTCCACGAGACGCCGCCCGGCTCCGACCTCACCCTGGGCACCTGCCACGTCCAGGCCTTCGCGGTCGATCACCAGGCCGGTGCCCCCGCACTGGCGCTCCGGGTCACCCTGGCCGGCAGGACGATCGCCTACAGCGGAGACACCGCGTGGACCGACACCCTCCTCACCGTGGCCGACGGCACCGACCTGTTCGTCTGCGAGGCCTACACCGCCGACCGCGCCGTGCCCGGTCACCTGCATCTGCCCGACCTGGTCTCCCACGCCGCCCAACTGCGCTGCCGACGCCTCCTCCTGACCCACGCCGGACCCAGCGTCCTGGACCAGCCGCTCGCACCGCACCTCACCCTCGCCCACGACGGCATGACCATCGACCTCTGACAGGGCGAGGGTGGGGGCGGATGTACGGTGACCGCCGGGCGACGCGAACCCAAGATGCCCTGTCAGCGTTCTTCTGCGGCGTGCCAGATTTTGCTGTGCAGGTCGGTCCCTCTGATTACCTGAATGCGCCAGGGCTCCAGGCGGAGGACGTGCAGTTTCGGATCGCCGGGCCCGCCGCGCCAGAAGTTGCCCAGGTCGTAGCCGGCCCCCTTCGGGCTCGTGCGCCGGTACAGGTCCCACACGTGCCGCTTGACCTCCAGGTCGTCGACCCAGGCGGCGACGGCGTCGACGCTCACCGCGTTCTGCCGTGGCGTCCAGTAGGAGAACGTGGTGTGCGGGTTGCCCGCCAGATGGGCGGCCTTGACGGGCGTCTTGTAAGTGGCCAGCCAGCCCACGGGGGTGCCGTCGACGGTCTCCCAGACCGGGATCAGGACCCGTGCGCGGGGCCGTCCCTTCTTGTCGACGGTGGTCATGGTCGCGTAGACGATGTCGCCGATGTAGGCGTCGAACTGGCTCTTGATCGTCGCGAAGGACGTCACGGAGGTGGCCATCGGTCCTCTCCTTCCCTGCTCAAGCGGCGGTCGTGGTGGACTCGGCGGGGATGGCCGTGGTCGGCGGCGAGTCGTCCCGGCCGGTGGGCGCACGGAGACCGAAGGCGAGAACGATCGCGCCGAGTGCCGCCGCGGCGACCGGCACCATCAGCGCGGTGCGCAGGGCGTCCAGGCCCGAGCCGGCGGCGACGCTGACGGCGGTGACGGCCGACAGGCCGAGCGCCGTGCCGAACTGGATGGAGGTGTAGAGCAGACCGCCCGCCAGGCCGTGCTCGTCCTCCGCGACGCCGTCGGTGGCGGCCATGGTGAGCGGCCCGTACGCCAGCGAGAAGGCCAGGCCGAGCAAGAGCAGCGCGGGGAGCATGGCGAGATAGGTCCAGTCCATCCCGACGGGCAGGAACAGCGCGTACGCGACCGCCGCGAGCACGATGCCGCCGAACAGCACGCGGGCGTTGCCGAAGCGGTCCACCAGTCGCGGCGTCAGGACGGGCGCGAGGACGGTGTCGATGCCGATCACGAGCATGGCCAGGCCGGTCTGCATCGTGCTCCAGCCGCGCAGCTCCTGGAAGTACAGGGTGGCCAGGAACTGGAAGCCCGCGAACGCGGCCAGGAAGAGCAGCGCGGCCAGGTTGACGCGCACCAGCGGCGCGGTGCGCAGGATCCCGAGCCGCACCAGCGGGGACGGCGACCGCCGTTCGACCGTGGTGAACATCCCCAGCAGCGCCAGGCCCGCGGCGAACACGCCGACGGTCACGCCGGGGCCCTCGCCGGGATGTTCCAGACGGACCACCCCGTACACCGTCAGGAGCATCGCCCCGGTGATGGTGACGGCCCCGGTCAGGTCGAAGCCGCCCGATGGGCGCTCGCCGTCCGTGTCGCGGACGAGGGCCAGAGCCGCCACCAGGATCAGTGCCGACAGGACGACCGGCGCGAAGAACACCCACCGCCAGCCGAACGAGGTGAGCGCGCCGCCCGCGACCACGCCGAGCGAGAACCCGCCCGCCGCCGTCCCCGCGTAGACGCCGAGCGCCTTGTTGCGCGCGGGGCCCTCCGGGAAGTTGGACGTGACCAGCGCCAGCCCGGCGGGGGCCATGAACGCCGCCGCGACCCCCGTGACGAACCGGGCGACCAGCAGCATCCAGCCCTCGGTGGCGAGCCCGCCGAGCCCGGAGAAGACCAGGAAGACCGCCAGCCACAGCACGAACATCCGGCGGTGGCCCAGCAGGTCGGCGGCGCGCCCGCCCAGCAGCATGAACCCGCCGTAGCCCACCACGTAGGCGCTGACGACCCCGCTGAGCATCCCGGTGGAAAGGCCCAGGTCGGCGCGGATCGACGGCAGCGCCACGTTCAGCATCGCCACATCGATGCCCTCCAGGAAGATGGCACCGCACAGCACCAGCAGCACGCCCCAGGCACGCCCCGCCAGGCCGGCCGGCCCGCCGGCGGATCCAGTGACGGAATTGGACATCGGTACCCGACTCCCTCGTGTCGCGGGAACCGGCCCGGGGTGGTTCCCCACGTGCAGGCCGGTTCCCTCTTGTAACTGACAGCATCGTCGGGCACCATCGGTGACCATGGAAGACGGCACTCTCAAGTCCCTCGGTTACTGCGCGGATACCGCCGTTGACGACGACGTTCTCCAGTGGGACCAGCGCGCCGACTGCGAGGTGCGGCAGATCCTCGACCGCATCGCCGACAAGTGGTCGCTCCTGGTGATCGCGCTGCTGGACAAGCGCAGCCTGCGGTTCACCGAGCTGCGCCGCGCGATCGATGGGATAAGCCAGCGGATGATGACCCGCACCCTGCGGCATCTGGAACGCGACGGGCTGGTGAGCCGGACGGTGCACCCGACCGTCCCGCCGCGCGTGGACTACGCGCTGACACCGATGGGCGCCACCTTGCACAGCACGATCCGCGCCCTGGTCCTCTGGACCGAGGAACACCAGAACGCCATCGCCGCGGCCCGCGCCGCCTACGACAAGCGCGCCGCCGCGGAGCAGGAGGCGGCCGAACGCGAAGCGGCCGAACGCGACGCCATCGCCCGCACCGCTCTGCCGACCAGAGGCTGACCGCCTCGGTCCGGACGCCGGCTACCCCCGACCTCTGACGATGATGCTTCAGGGTTCGATTCGTGCGGCCGTGCGAACGTCGGCGCGGCCCGTGTGCAGGTAGCGGGCATGGCCTTCGCCGTCGTCTCCCAGGAACGCGACGGGCCCGTGGCCCGGCTCGGCGGGCAGCAGGGAGTCGCCTCGCCAGCCGAGCAGCTCGGTCCGGTACGGCTCGTCGCCGGCCTCCACCGCGAGGCCGAGAGGGACTCGCTCAAGCCACAGCCGTCCCTGTTCGTCCGCGCTCACCGTGGTCTGGCTCGTGCTGGACGCGTAGACGCCCGCGAGCCGCCTGGCGTCCGGGCGCACCGCGGGATCGGGCACGGGCTCGGCGGGAGACTCGATGACCCTGTCGAGGATCTCCTTCATCAGCGGCTTCCGGTCGCCGCCGTTCGTGAAGATCGCCACCGACACCTCGCGGCCGGGGTCGACCCGCAGGACGGCCGACTGCCCGATGGTGTTGCCGTTGTGGCCGAACACCGGACCGCCCGGCAGGTCGTAGAGCTCCCAGCCGAGACCCCAGGCCGTCCCCCAGCCGATGTCGGGCAGGGCGACCTGCGGCTCCCGCATGGCCCGCAGCCCCTCGTCGGCGAGATGCATCCGGACGAAGGCCAGCAGGTCGCGCGGGGTCATGGCGAGCATCGATCCGGCGGGCGCGTTCGAGCGCGCCATCGCCCAGACCGAGGCGGGCCGCCCACCCAGGTGTCCCACCGCCGCGCGATGCAGGATCGCCTCGTACGGATCACTCGCCGCGTGCGTCATCCCCAGCGGCGTGAACAGGTGGTCGCGCATGCACCGGTCGAACGGCTCGCCCCGCACGACCTCGACGATCCGCCCGAGCACGCTGTAGCCCGCGTTGTTGTAGGAGAACATCGTCCCGGGCTCGAAGAGCTGCGGGACGTCGGCCAGCAGTTCCACGTACCGCTCCAGGCAGTCGTCCCCCTTGCCGGTGTCGGTGAACACGTCCCCCTCGAACCCGGCCGTGTGGCACAGCAGCTGCCGGACGGTCACCTCGCGGAACCCGGGAAGGTACGTGTCCACCGGTGCGTCGAGCTCCACCAGCCCTTCCGCGACGAGTCCCATCACCAGCGTCGCCGTCAGCACCTTGGTGACCGACCCGATCTGGAACACCGAGTCGACCGTCGCCTCCACTCCCGTCGCGGTGCTCAGAACCCCCGCCGCCGCCTCGACCAGCCGTCCGCCGGCGTCGACGGCGACCGCCACCCCCGGCACCCCGTGCTCCTCCGCCAGCCCCGGCAGCCGCTCCCGCAGCCACCCTTCGACCTCATCGATCTCCATCCTCATCCACCCCACCGTAGACAGCGCAGCCGGTGAAACTCAGGTGACCTGATCCGTCGACGCTCGCCGGACGGCGTGCCAGGGGTGAGGAGCGGTGCCGTGTCGGCTGGGAGCGGCGGGCGCTACCGCAACTGGTCGCGGCGGCGGGTCAGGTAGGCGGTCTCGGCGGTGTTGCCCGCCAGTTCGATCGCCTTGTCGTAGGCCGCGCGCGCCTCGTCGCCGCGTCCCAGCCGGCGCAGCAGGTCGGCGCGGGTGGCGTGGTAGGCGTGATAGCCGTCCAGCGTGTCCTGGAGACGGTCGACGGCTGCCAGTGCCACCTGCGGACCGTCGAGTTCGGCGACCGCGACGGCCCGGTTCAGGGCGACGATCGGTGAGGGGTCGAGGCGGACGAGCTGGTCGTAGAGGGCGAGGATCTGCGACCAGTCGGTGTCGCGCATGTCGCGGGCGGAGGTGTGCACGGCGTTGATCGCGGCGAGGATCTGGTAGCGGCCCGGTGCGGCGCCGGCGGCGGAAGCGGCGAGGCGCTCGCGCACCAGCCGGTGCCCTTCGGCGATCAGCGCCGCGTCCCAGGCTCCGCGGTCCTGCTCGGCGAGGGCGACCAGCTCGCCGCCGGACGAGAGGCGGGCGGTGCGGCGGGCCTGGGTGAGCAGCATCAGCGCCAGGAGCCCGGCCACCTCGCCGTCGCCCGGCAGCAGGGCGCGGATCAGGCGGGTGAGGCGGATCGCCTCGGCGGTCAGGTCGTGCCGGAGGGGATCGGTGCCCGGGCCGGTCGCCAGGTAGCCCTCGTTGAACACCAGGTACAGGACGGCGAGCACGCCGGACACGCGCGTCGGCAGATCCTCGGCGGACGGCACCCGGTAGGGGATGCCGGCCGCCTTGATCTTGGCCTTGGCGCGGGTGATCCGCCGCTCCAGGGCGGTCTCGCGCACCAGGAACGCGCGGGCGATCTCCGGCACGGTCAGACCGCCGACCATGCGCAGTGTCAGCGCCACGCGGGTCTCCATCGCCAGCGCCGGATGGCAGCACGTGAAGATCAGCCGGAGGCGGTCGTCGTCGATGGCGCCGACGGACTCGGGCGGGGCGTCGTACACCATCAGAGCCTCCCTGTGCTTGTCGTCGCGCTTGTTCTCGCGACGGATCCGGTCGATGGCCTTGCGGTTGGCGGTGGTGGTCAGCCAGGCACCGGGGTTGGGCGGGACGCCGTCGGCCGGCCACCGCTGGACGGCGGTCGCGAACGCCTCGGCGGCCGCCTCCTCGGCGATGTCGAGGTCACCGAAGCGCCTGGTCAGGGAGGCGACCACCCGGGCCCACTCCTCGCGGTGGGCCCGGCTGACCGCCGCGCGGACGTCCATGTCGTTCACAGGAACGGCCGCACCTCGATCTTCCGGTCGCAGACCTTCGACGCCTCGGCGGCGAGCTTGAGCGCCACGTCCAGGTCGGGGGCCTCCCACACCCAGACGCCGGCGAGGTACTCCTTCGACTCCACGAAGGGGCCGTCGCTGAACACCGCCTGCTCGCCCCGGTTGTCGATGACCGTGGCCGCGTCGGTGTCCGCGAGCCCGCCCGCGAAGACCCAGTGGCCCTCGGCGATCAGCCGCTCGTTGAACGCGCTGATGGCCGGCTGCCTGTCGGTGCTGCCGGGGTTGTCCTTGTCGTCGATAACGGAAACCAGGTAGCGCATCTGCGGATCATCTCCTGTGGTGTCGGGGCGGCGTCTTCCGGCGCTCGATCTTCAGCAGCCACCGGGTCAGGATGCCACTGCCGTGCCCTGTGTGGTTCACCCTTCGGCTCGGCCTTCCATCGACGGCGGTCCGCCGCCCCTGGTGGGCGGCCTCACCCTGGCCACGAACGACACCGCCCCGACCCGACACCGCCTCCCGGATTTCTTCGAAGAACTTTCCGGTAGGCGCTCGTCAGCGCTCCGAGGGACCGATCCTTCTACTTGTAGTACTGCGCCCAGTACTCGACGGTGTGCTTGTGATTGAGCCAGAACATCGCGCGGTATTTCGAATGCCCTGCGTTGCTGGTGCGCAGGGTGTGGTACCGGCCGTCGCAGCGCCAGGTGTCCGCCGCGACGATCTTCCAGCCGAGGCCGGCGGGGAGCTTGTACCTGAGCTGCGCGTCCATCCTCGTGTCATTGCCCCAGCACCGGGAGTTCACCTGCATCAAGCGGGCCCCCCTGGGCCGGTCCCAGGGCCGGGTCGTCCAGTTCGTGGTCGGGGTGTGGGAGTCGTGCCGGATGGTGTGCCACGCGGGACGCCGTGCCGCCTGGGCGTCGGAGTCATGCGGCGTGCTGGTCTGAGCGGTCGGCCAGTCGATCGGGACGTTGTGCGCGTATGCGGGTGAGGGGGCCAGGAGGGAGGTACCGAGGACCGCCGCAGCGGCTCCCAGCGTCGCCAGATTCATCATCGCCACCGGAGACTCCGTTCGTTCGGCCTCGCCGGGTCGTGGCGAGGTCGTGGACGTTCCTGATCACGCTCGCGGCGGCCGGAATTGAACACAATCCCCATTTCCGCTGTTCAACGGGGTGAGTGGTTCGGGTGAGCGGACAGGGCGCGCGGGCCGGAAGCGGACACGGCGCGCCTACTGCTGATCATGTGCGGGTTGGATGGGCGCCATGGGGCGTCCGGAGAATCCTCTCGACCCGAGCGCGGGTCCGGTCGAGCAGTTCGCCTTCGCGTTGCGGAAGCTGCGCAACGAGGCGGGCCGTCCGACCTACCGCGAACTGGCGCGCCGCAGCGGGTTCTCGGCGACCGCGCTGACGGCGGCCGCGCGCGGCGACCGGTTGCCGAGCGCAGCCGTCGCGGCGGCGTTTGCCGAGGCGTGCGGCGGCGAACGGGAGGAGTGGCAGCGCCGCTGGCAGGAGGCCGCCGACGCGGTGGCGGCGGTCGAGAGCGCCACGGCGCCAGGGGCACGCCTTTCGCCATATCCAGGACTGGCCGCCTTCGAGGAGGAGGACGCGGATCGGTTCTTCGGCCGGGAATCCCTGGTCACCGATCTGGTGGAGCAGCTCGGGCAGAGCCGGTTCGTCGCGGTCGTCGGGCCGTCGGGCAGCGGGAAGTCCTCACTGCTGCGCGCGGGTGTCATCCCTGCGGTGCGTGCCGGTCTGCGTCCGGACGAGGGGCCGGTGAGCTGCGTTTCGCTGACACCGGGATCGGCGCCGATGGCCGCTCTGAAGGCCGCGCTCGCCGCGGACGGACCGGAGGCCCCCGACGAGCGGCTGGTGGTGGTCGACCAGTTCGAGGAAGTGTTCACCCTCTGCGGCGATCCCGCTGACCGCGCGGCCTTCATCGACGCGCTCCTGCCGGACGAGCACGCGGACCCGCCGATGCGGGTGATGATCGCCCTGCGCGGGGACTACTACGGCCACTGCGCCGGATACCGCCGGCTCGCCGCGGCCCTGCGCGCCGCCAGCGTGCTGGTCGCGCCGATGACCGCGGCCGAGCTGCGCGAGGCGATCGTGAAGCCGGCCGCCCGCGAGGACGTGACCGCGCAGCCCGCGCTGGTCGCCACCGTGATCGCCGAGGCCGGGGACGAGCCCGGGATGCTGCCGCTCGTCTCGCACGCCCTGCGCGAGACCTGGCTGCGGCGGCGCGGCAAGGCCCTGACGCTGGACGCCTACCAGGCCGCCGGCGGCATCCACGGGGCGATCGCGCGCACCGCCGAGGAGCTCTACGAGTCCCTGTCGGACGGGCAACGGGACCTGACCCGGCGGCTGCTGCTGCGCCTGATCGCCATCGGTGAGGACGCCCAGGTCGCGCGCCGCCCGATGCGCCGCGCCGACCTCCCCGGCGGCGAGGACGACGACCTGCGCGTCGTCCTCGATCTGCTGGCCGCAGCCCGGCTCGTCACCCTCGACCGGGACCTGGTCCAGCTGGCCCACGAAGCGCTCATCACCGCCTGGCCCCGGCTGCACGAGTGGGTGGACGGCGACCGCGACGGCATGCGGATCCACCAGCTGCTCGCCGAGGCCGCCCGGTCCTGGCGCGACCTGGACGGCGACGCCGGGGCGCTGTACCGGGGAACACGGCTGGCCACCGCCCGCGAGTGGGCCGAACGCGCCGGCACGGACCTGACGGACGTCGAGCGTGCGTTCCTGGACGCCAGCACCGCCGCCGAGGACGCCGAGCGGCAGGCCGCACGGCGGCGGGCCCGGCGGCTGCGCGTCCTGGCGACGGCCATGGCCGTGCTGCTGATCGTCGCGACCGCCGCCGGAGCCGTCGCCGAACGCCAGCGCCGCCTGGCCGACCAGCGGCTGCACCAGTCCCGGTCCCGCGAGCTCGCCGCCCAGGCCCGCGTCCTCGCACCGGCCGACCAGGAGGCGGGACTGCGGCTGGCGGCGCGGGCGTACCGGCTCGCACCGACCGTCGAAGCCCGCAGCGCCCTGCTCAGCATCGCCGGAGCACCGGGGAGCGGGATGCGGCTGATCGGCCCCGGCGAACCGGTGCACGCGATGGCTTTCAGCCCGGACGGCAGGACGCTCGCCACCGGCGGAGGCGGCCCCGTCCGGCTGTGGGACACGGTCAGCGGACGCCTTCTGACGACGTTCCGGCAGGAAGGCGTCTGGTCGCTGGCCTTCAGCGCGGACGCACGGCTGCTGGCCATCGGTGACGACGGGGGCGGGGTCAGCGTCTGGGACGTCGCCCACCGCAACCGGCGGCAGACGACCCGGCTCCTTGACGACCCGGTGGAGGCGGTGGCGTTCGATCCGACAGCGCGGATGATCGCCGCGGGTGCGGTCACCACTCATCCGGGCAGGTTCGGTCAGGTGACCGTGTGGGAGCCGGGCAACGGCCGCACGAGGACGTACCGCGGTGAGCGCACCGTCGCCCGACTCGGCGCCGAGCAGGGCGATTGGCTGCGCACCGGAAGGTCGGAGTTCCCCTTCGCGCTGTTCGCCGGTTACAGCAGGGACGGCCGGACGCAGGTCGAGACCCGGTTCACCGTGGACTCGCGCGCCGCCGAGAAGTCGCAGCCCGATACGGGCGCGGAGGTGGTGGTCAGGCGACCGGGCGCCACCGAGTGGCGCATGTACATGTCCTTCGACGGCGCATGGGCGCTGGATCCCGAGGGCCGTGTCCTCTTCGTCGGCGCGGGCACCGGCGAGATCACCGCATGGAACCTGGTCCGCCGGTCCCGCCTCGCCGCTTTCCCCGGGGTCGCCGCCGCCGTCGAGACCATGACGGTCAGCCGGGACGGTCGCATGCTCGCCACCGCCAGCGAGAACGGTGACGTCACCGTCCACGACCGCCGGCGGATGCCGCTGCTCGGCCATACCGGCACGGTCGAGTCCGTCGTCTACAGCCCCGACGGTCGCACCATCGCGTCCGCGGGCGACTCCACGGTGACGCTGTGGGACCCGGTCGGGCGCCGACCGCGCGCGGCCCTCGCCTCCACCGGCAAGAGGACGCCGGTCCGGGCCGTCGCCTACAGCCCCGACGGTCGGGTGCTCGCGACAGGGGACGAATACGGCACGGTGCGGCTGTGGGAGCCCGCGACCGGGAGAACGATCAAGACGCTCCACTCGACGGACGAGTCCGTGACGGCCTACGACCCCGAGACCATGGAACCGCTCCCGCAGGCGAGCCGGCTGACCTTCAGTTCCGACGGCGGCATGGTCGCCGCAACCTTCGATCAGGGCCGGGTCAGGTGGGACGCCCGTACGGGCACCGCCTACAAGTTGGACGAATGCTCCGAGAGCTGGGAGTTCGACCCGCGCCAGGACCGGATCATCTGCTTCGACGACCGGACCGTCGCGTCCCGGCTCCCTACCAGGACACCGCTCAAGGGGGAGCCGTACGAGTCATCGCCCGACCCTGGGGATCCCGGCTTCTTCAGCCCGGACGGGCGGTTCCTGGCCGTTCTCGGGCGACCCGAGGCGAACAGTCAGTTCCAGCTCTGGGACACCGGACGCCGCAAGAAGATCACAGCGCTGCCGCAGTTCGCGCGTCCTGCCAGGGCCGTGGCGATCGGTCCGGAGGGACGGCTGCTCGCCATCGCGGGCGCGGACAACACCATCACCCTGTGGGACCTTCACCGCGAGGAACTCTGGGCGACGCTCACGGGCGATGGCAAGACCGTCACCAGCCTCGCGTTCAGCCCCGACGGCAGCACTCTCGCATCCGGGAACGCCAGCCACATGGTCACTCTGTGGCCGCTCGACACCACCGCCACCGTCCAGGCGCTCACTTCCCCGAACTGACGGTACTTTCGCGAATCGCCCAGCGGCCCGTCAGCTGGTCTCCTCGGCAGGGATCGAACCTGCGGCTTCCGGCTTCGGAGGCCGGCGCTCTGTCCGCTGAGCTACGAGGAGGTGCCCCCGCCCCCGGGTGACGAGGGGCGGGGTGGAGACGCTGGTGGGACTCGAACCCACGTAAGACGGCTTTGCAGACCGTCGCCTGGCCACTCGGCTACAGCGCCATGAGAAGAAGAAGGGCCGCCGTTCCGGTCACGGAGGGCGGCCGTCGCGCGAGTGCGCCAGGTGTCAGCGGGCCGTCCGCCGGAGGGACCGGGTACAGGTGCCGGTGCGGTGGTCGCGGCAGCGCTGGCTCATGGTCACTCCTCCCGTGTTCGGCGTCTGGGATGAGACTGCCCGGAACGCCCGACGGTTTCAACAGGTTTTTCTCGGTGAGGTCAGCCCCGTTTCCACTCAGTGGAAAGGTGATGTTCCTGCGACCGCCTCCCGTGGCGAGGCTGGGGCGGGGACCTGCGCCCACTCACCGGGTCCCCCGCACCCCGAGGAGGAACGATGGCGCTGCTCGAACCCGGTACCTGGTCCGGGAAGATCTTCGATGGCGGCTGGACCGCCGGCGCGGGCGGCGTCTACGACGTCGTCGAGCCGGCGACCGGCGGCACGCTGGGCGTGCTCGGCCGCGCGGACGGCGCGGACGTGGCGCGGGCGGCGACGGCGGCCGCGGCGGCGCAGCTCGACTGGGCCGCCCGCCCCTACGAGGAGCGCGCGGCGATCCTGCGGCGGGCCGGGCGGCTGTTCGAGGACCACGCGGAGGAGATCCAGGGCTGGATCGTCCGGGAGGCGGGCTCGATCCCGCCGAAGGCGGAGCTGGAGACGCACTTCGTCGCGAACCTCTGCTACGAGGCGGCGGCGCTGGCCTCGCATCCGCAGGGCCTCGTGCTGCCGTCGGCGCAGCCGCGCTGGAGCCTCGCGCGGCGCCGCCCGGCCGGGGTGGTCAGCGTGATCGCGCCGTTCAACTTCCCGCTGATCCTGTCGATGCGGTCGGTGGCCCCGGCGCTGGCGCTCGGCAACGCGGTGCTGCTCAAGCCGGACCCGCGGACGGCGGTGTGCGGTGGCGTCGCGGTCGCGCGGGTGTTCGAGGAGGCGGGCCTGCCGGCCGGGCTGCTGCACGTCCTGCCCGGCGGGCTGGACGCGGGCGAGGCGGTCGTGGCGGCGCCCGAGGTGCGGGTGGTGTCGTTCACCGGCTCGACCCCGGCCGGACGCAAGATCGGCGAGGTGTGCGGGCGGCTGCTCAAGCGCGCGCACCTGGAGCTGGGCGGCAACAACGCGCTGATCGTCCTGCCGGGCGCGGACATCTCCAAGGCGGTGTCGGCGGGCGCGTGGGGCTCGTTCCTGCACCAAGGGCAGATCTGCATGACGACCGGGCGGCACCTCGTCCACGAGAGCGTGCACGAGGAGTACGTCGCGGCGCTGGCGGACAAGGCGGACAAGCTGCCGGTCGGCGACCCGGCGGCCGGGCCGGTCGCGCTCGGGCCGATCATCGACGACAAGCAGCTCGCGCACGTGGACGGGCTGGTCCGCGACACCGTCGCGGCGGGCGCGCGGCTGGCGGCCGGCGGCACGCACGAGGGCCTGTTCTACCGTCCGACGGTGCTGGCGGACGTCACGCCGTCGATGCCCGCGTACGCGCAGGAGGTGTTCGGGCCGGTGGCGCCGGTGGTGCCGTTCGCGACGGCGGACGACGCGATCGCGCTGGCCCGCGACAGCGAGTACGGGCTGTCGCTCGGCATCCTCGGCGATGTCGGCCAGGCCATGAAGATCGCCGACGCGGTCCCGACCGGGCTGGTCCACATCAACGACCAGACGGTGAACGACGAGCCGGTCATCCCGTTCGGGGGGCTCGCCGCCTCGGGCAACGGCTCGCGGTTCGGCGGCCCGGACGCCAACATCGAGGCGTTCACCGAGACGCAGTGGGTGACGATGCGCGGCGAGATCGCCCCGTACCCGTTCTGACCGGACGGCGCTCAGGGGAGGCCCCGGCTCCTCCCCTGCGCCGTCCTCAGACGTGGACGACGCAGCCGCGCTTCTCCAGCGTGCCGATGAGCGGGTCTTCGGGATGCAGGGCGGGGTTCCAGCGCAGGTCGAGCCGTTCGAGGCCCGGCAGGTCGGCGAGCCAGGCGGGTAGTTCGCGCAGGCCGTTGGCGCGCAGGTCGAGCTGGCGCAGCGACTCCAGCCGGCGGAGGGCGGGCGGTAGGGCGGTCAGAGCGTTGCGCCGCAGGTCGAGGACGCGCAGCTCGGCCAGCTCGCCGATGCCTTCGGGGAGCGCGGTGAGGCGGTTGCCGTCGAGGTGCAGCTCCCGCAGCCGTGCGAACCCGGCGATCGATTCGGGCAGCGCGGTCAGCGCGGCGTGCATGACGCGCAGTTCGCGGAGCGCGCGCAGGCTTCCGATCTGATCGGGCAGCGCCGGGAGGGGGTTGCCGCCAGCGTTGAGGTAGACGAGGGCGCCGAGTTCTCCGATGTCGTCCGGGAGGCGGGGCAGGCGCAGGTCGGCCGCGTACAGGTAGCGCAGGTGGCGCAGTTCCCCCAGGCCCTCCGGGAGCCGCGGCAGGGGGTTGCCGCTGAGGTCCAGCACGCGCAGCAGCGGCGAGCCGCCGACGGGAGGGAGCTCGGTCAGCCGGTTGTTGTCGGCGTAGAGCTCCTCCAGTGCCGGCGCGGAGGCGAGCCCTGCGGGCAACGCGCTCAGCAGGTTCTCTCCGGCGTCGAAGACGCGGAGCTTGCCCCACTCCCCCGTGAACTTCGGGAGCCGGGTCAGTCCTCGTCCGCGCGCTCGGTACTCGCCGTCGATCTCCCGCACGGCCCCGAGGGTAGACCCGTGTCCAAGGGCGTGTCTCGAAGTCGGCGCCCGTAGCGAGCGGCGTCCAGGTGCGTGCATCGTGGGGGCGGAGGAGGGAGTCGGCCCGGTGTTGGCCGTCGACCGACGACAACCCCGCGAGGTGCGTGCCTGGGCGTCGCGCAGTAGGGCAGTCGACTTCGAGACGCGCCCTAGGCGCCCGTGGCCATCTCGGCGGGACGGACGGCCGTCTCGCGCAGCCAGCGGCGCTGGCGGGCCGTGTACCGGGAGCCGGCCGGGACGGGCACGGCGGCGCTGCCGGTGTGGTCGGCCTGCTCGTCGCCGGGCTCGATCACCAGCTTCTCCTGGAGCGGCGGCCAGCGGAGCGTGATCCGGCGCCCGCACGTCGGGCACGCCCACTCCTCGCGGCCCGATGCGTCGGCCCTGACCATCAGCATCTCGTGCGCGTCCTGCAAGGCCGGCCTCCTCGACGGCCGGGTTCCGGGTCCCCGCCCCCTCGGCGGACCCTTGACCCCGGGTTCACCCCACCCCATTGCCCTTGGCGGCGTCATTAAACGGCTTCGCCCGGTTTGACCTGCGCGGACGTTCCGCGTGGCGTCCGCAGGGCGTCCCGCACGGCCGCGCCGATCTCCGCGACCGCCTCGGCGGGGCGCCGCGCGAACGAGCCCCAGCCGAGGAAGCCGTGGTCCAGCCCCGTCCCGGTGATCAGCGTCACCGGGACGCCCGCAGCCCGCAGCCGGTCCGCGTGCTCCTCGGCCTGCGGGCGCAGCCGGTCGTACTCCGCCGTGGCGATCACGGCGGGCGGCAGGCCGCGCGGGTCGGGGTCCAGGAGCGGCGACACGTCCGGACGGGTGCGGTTGGCGCCGCGCAGGTAGAGCTCCAGGACGCGGCCGACGCCGGACGGCGGGAACTCCAGCCCGTCCGGATCGGGCAGGGCGGGGGGCTCCTCCCGCAGGTCCAGCGCCGGGTAGAGCAGCACCTGGAGGACCGGCCGAGCGGGACCCGCGGCGCGCAGCCGGGACGCGGCGACCGCGGCGAGCTGCCCGCCCGCGCTGTCGCCCGCCACCCCGACGCGGGCCGGGTCCAGCCCGAGGTCGTCCGCGTGCGCCGCGACCCAGCGCATCGCGGCGACGGCGTCGTCCACCGCCGCGGGGAAGGGGTGCTCGGGCGGCCTGCGGTAGTCCACCGACACCCAGGCGACGCTGCTCGCCACCGCCAGCGCTCGGACCACCGGGTCGTAGCTCTCGATGTCGCCCAGCGCCCACCCGCCGCCGTGGAAGTACACCAGTCCCGGGACGGGCCGGTCGCTCGCGGGACGGTACGACCGTGCGGCCCGCGGCCCGGCCGGTCCGTCGACCTGGAGGTCCTCGACCACGCCGACCGGTGGGCGGGGGCATCGGGCGAGGTCGTCGGCGTGCTCGCGGCGTGCGTCGTCGATCGTCCGGCGCCGCGCGGGACCAGGCACGGCGGAATTGGGCACCGCGGAATCGGCCGCCGCCAGGCGGCCGCGCATGTACGCCAGGTACTCGGGATCGCGGCCCATGACACTCCCAGCCTGCCGGACGGTCGACGCGACGCGACGCCAGCCTACGGCGCCGGAAAACCGGTTGGAGAGGCGCGGCCCGCCCCCTACGATCGCCCGCATGGCCGGTTTCACGAAGAGCGCGGTCCAGGGGACCGCCCATGGCGCCGTGTACATCCGGCTGCGTGAGCGTCGCCCCGCCCTGGACCGTCCAGTGCGCGCCGACGCCTGATCCGGCCGCGGGCTCCCGCCCGCTGAACGCCGCGCCGCGCTCTCACCGGGCGCGGTCGCGTCGCAGTGCGCTCTCTCCGTAGCGCGTCCTTCCTCAGCGCCGCCTTTCACATGTCCAGGGCCTCCGAGCGTCCATGACCATCTCGGACGGGCCCGCGGGACATCCGGCGCGCGCTTCGGCTCGCCGTCTCCGCGTCTGAGGCCCGTCCGTCCTACCGGCCCGAGCGGCCGGACGCCAAGGACGGCGACCGTGAACCACGAATCCAGGCATCGCGCTTCCCGCACCCGGCAGGCGGCGACCGGGCGGACCGCCCGCGACCGCGCCCGCCGCGAACTCTCGCAGAACTTCCTCGTCGACTCCGACACGATCCGCCGTTACGCGCGCTCGGTCGGCGACGGGCCGGGCGGCCTCGTCGTCGAGGCGGGCGCCGGCGACGGGCGCGTCACCGCGGCCCTCGCCGCGCGCGCCGACCGTGTCGTCGCCTACGAGCTCGACCCGGTGTGGGCGGCCCGCCTCCGGGAGCGGTGCCGCGGCCTCGGCAACGTCTCCTGCGTCACCGGCGACTTCCTCCGGGCACGGCCGCCAGCCGAGACGTTCCATCTGGCCGGGAACATCCCCTTCGGTGCCACGTCCCGCATCATCGGCTGGGCCCTGGAGGCGGACGGACTCGCCTCCGCCACGCTGATCACGCAACTGGAGTACGCGCGCAAGCGCACCGGCGACTACGGCCGCTGGTCGCGGCTGACCGTCGAGACCTGGCCCGCGTTCTCGTGGCGGCTGGCGGGACGGATCCCGCGCACCCGGTTCCGTCCCGTCCCGCGCGTCGACTCCGCCGTCCTGCGCATCGACCGGCGCGACCGGCCGCTGCTGCCGCCGTCCGCGATCGGCGCCTACAGGCGGTGCGTCGAGCTGGGATTCGGCGGCAAGGGCGGGACCCTGTACGCCTCGCTCCGGCGGGAACATTCCCGGGCGCGGCTGGACGCGGCCTTCCGCGCCGCCGGGCTCACCCGGGACACCGTCGTCGCCTACGTCCACCCGGACGCGTGGATCACCCTGTACCGCGTCCTGGACGGCCTGCCCCCGCTCGCCTCTCCCCCGCTCGCCTCTCCCCCGCTCACACCTCCGGAAGGAGCGGACCGAGGGGGCCGAGGTCGAGGTTGAGGTCGCCGTCGTCGAGGTCGAAGTGGTTCTTCAGCTTGGTCATCGCCTCGTCGAGCCGCATCAGCGCCAGGCCGAGCTGCTCGACCTGCTCGTCGGTGAGGTCGCCGCCCTCGGCGCGGCGCAGCGCCTGCCGCTCCATGAGCTGGCGGATCAGCTCGACGAGGGTGAGCACGAGCTTCACGAGGTCGCGCTCCACCGTCTCGGGATCGGTGCGCAGCCGCTGCATCACCGCCGAGCCGGAGCGGGGCCTGTCGGCGGGCCTGCGGGCGGGCACGGCCCGGACGGGGCCCTCGCCGGCCGCGCCGCCCGTGCGGCCGGCGAGGATGTCCTCGGTGAACGGGTCGCCCGCCACCAGGTCGTGCACGGTGGCGTCGCCGGTGACGGGCCGCCGGTCGCGGCCGTCGCCACGGTCGCGGTCCGGGTCGCGGTACGCGGACGTCACAGCTCTTCCTCTCCCAGCAGTTCGCTCCGCACGGACGTGATCAGCGCCCGCAGCGACACCTGCACCAGATCGATGTCGGCGACCGAGATGACCAGGTCACCGGTGATGACGACGCCGCCCGACAGGAGGCGGTCGAGCAGGTCGACCAGGGCGATGCGCTCCATGGGCGCGTCGCCGCCGGTGTCCAGGACGGCCGTCACCGCGCGGTGTCCTCCGGTTCCGTCACGGGCGTGCCGTCGCCGGTGTCGATGAACGAGTACGGCGGCCACGGCCCCGTCACCTCGACGTCGATCCCGGGCAGCCGCTCCTGGATGGCGCGCGTCACCGCCAGGAACCCCTCCGCCTGGTCGTCGTCGAGCAGGTAGGCGGCGTTGAGGATCTGCAGCCCCGACCGGCCCGACAGCTTCGGGTCCTGCGGCGGATGGTGCCGCGTGGCGACGGCGTGGTCGGCGAGCTCGGCGTGGATGCCGGCGGCCTGCTCGGCCACCCGGCGTCCCGCGTCGGCGCGCCGGCGGCGCTCGTCCTGGCGGCGCCGCAGGTACGCGGTGCCCGCTCCGGCACCCGGGCGGGAGCCGGTGAGGGGCTCGGCCCTCGGCTCGAGCCCCCCACCGGGGTTCGGGTCGGCGGCCTCCGTGTCGCCGGTGCCGCCCGCCTGGAGCGCGTCCGGGCGGGCGTACGCCTTCACGCCCCACTCGGACCGGCCCGCGATGCCGTCCAGCACCTCGGTGAACCGGTCGCCCTGCGTCGTGAGAACCTCGGCGACGCGCGCGTCGTCACGGTAGATCGTGGCGATGCGCACGGGCGCGGTCGGGGCGGCGTGGGCCGCCCGGTCCACCACGTCGTGGTGGGCGCGGGCGGTGTCCTCCAGCCAGGCGAGATCCTCCAGGTTGGCGCGCAGGGCCGCCTCGCCGTAGTCGTCCAGGCGGACGGTGCTCACCAGGGCGGTGAGGCCGCCGGCGACGACGCCGCGGACGGGCGTCCCGGCGACACCGGTGGTGCCGTCGAGCGCGCCCGGGTCGAGCCCGCGGCAGACCCCGTACAGGTAGACGGCGGTATCGGTCACGAGTCGGCCTCCTTCTTCGCCCGGCCACCGCCCTTGCGCGCCGCGGCCCCCGCCGCGGCATCGCCGGTCGCACCGTCGGCGGCGCCGTCCGCCTGCGCGTCGTCGCCGGCGGAGAGGCCCGCGCGGGCCTCCAGCGCCGCGAGCCGCTCGCGCAGCATCCGGTTCTCCTCCAGCAGGTCGCGTTCGGCGCCGCCGTCCACCTGGCCGTTCGCCTTCCCCGCACCGGCCTCGTTCTGCCGGGCGCGCGAGGACAGCGACGGATCGTGCTCCCACCAGTCGATGCCCATCTCCTTCGCCCGGTCGACCGAGGCCACGAGCAGCCGCAACTTGATCGTCAGCAGCTCGATGTCCAGCAGGTTCACCCGGATGTCACCGACGATGACGATGCCCTTGTCGAGGATCCGCTCCAGCAGGTCGGCCAGGTTGGCCGACTGCTGGCCGGGCGGCCCCGCCATCGTCCGGGCGGGCGACCTGCCGCCGGTCCAGGAGATCTCACTCACGTGTCTCAGTCCCTCTCGACTCGTCCGCGGGGGTAGCGCCGGGCGCGCCGGTAGGCGACCAGGTCGCCCTCACCGTCGACCTCGGTGTCGTAGAGCGCGAGGATGTCGGCGGAGTCGGGGATGCGGTGCGTCTCCACCACCTCCACGCTGATCCGCCACCCGTCCTCGGTCCGCTCGACCCCGACGACGCTCTCGGCGCGGCGGCCGGTCATCGCGGTGACGTGCTCGACCGCGTGCTTGGCGGCCTCTGCCGCGGACATCATTCCTGCCTCCTCGCTCGCCTAGCCGCTTCTCGCACGGCCCTCGTTGAGCCTGCGGATCAGGTCCTCCTCGCGCTCCGCGGCCTCCTCCTCGGTGATCTCGCCCATGGCCACCTCGTCGGCGATCTGCTGCATCTCCGCGGCGATGCGGCCCGGGTCGTACAGCTGCGCCTCCGCCTGCTCGGTGAGGACCTCGGCGAGCCACATGACGCCCTTGACGGGGGCCAGCGGAAGCGTCACGAGTCCGCTGAACATCCCCACGTCACGCCTCCGGGACGAAGTCGTACGGGGGAAGCGGGCCGATGAGCCGGATCCGGATGCGCTCGCCGTGCTGCTCGCCGAGCTCGTCGACGGCCTTCTCCAGCTCCTCGCGCCGGTCGTTCGGGACGAGGAACGAGACGTCCAGGACGTCCTCCTCGCGGGCGGGCGACTTGCGGACGAACGCCTCCGACTTCGACGACACCGCCTCCAGCAGGGCCTGGCCGTCGTGCTCGCGGCGGCGCTCCATCGCCTGCGCGATCAGCTCGCCGAGCCGGACCCGGTCGTAGTAGACGGCGTCGGCCGCGTCCGCGGGGACCTCGCGCAGCCGGGCCGCCAGCTCGGCGATCTCCGGCTCGCCCGTCATGATCTCGCGGAGCACGGCGTCCTGGACGTAGGTGGCCTTGAGGCGCAGTTCCACCCGGCCGTCGAGCTGGTCCAGGACCTGCCCAAGGCGCTCGGAGTTGTCGGCGAGGAGCTCCTTCTCGACGGCGCCGCGGTCCGCGAGCGCCGCGCCGAAGCGGAACGGGACCACCACCACGCCGGCGTCCATCAGGGCGTTGAGCACCCGCTGGTGCGCGACGAGGTCGGCGCGCTCACCGAGCGCCCGGCCCTGCGGGAGTTCGCTGACGACCGCGGCGCAGCGGCCGCCGTCGGCGACGAGCTCGACGGGCTTGTCGTCGAGCCCGGTGACGTCCTCCGGCAGCGTGGCGTCCGCGCGCGTCACGCCGTACACGTACTGCGGCGTCGTCATTCGTCGTCCTCCTTCTTGCGCGAGGAGCGGCGGCGCGCGGTCTGCTTCTCGTCGTCCTCGTCGTCGTCGGAGTCGGACGATCCGAAGGTCTCCTTCAGCCGTTCGGAGGCGCCTTCCAGCGCGCCCCTCGTCTTCTTCTTGGCACCGGACTCCTGCATCCCGCCGACGAACTGCGGGAGGCCCTGGGAGGTGCCGTCGTGCGCGATGTCGAGCCGGTTGACGGCCTCGGCGAAGCGCAGGTAGGTGTCGACGCTCGCGACCACGATCCGCACGTCCACGGTGAGGATCTCGATCCCCACCAGCGAGACGCGCGCGTACAGGTCGATCACGAGGCCCTTCTCGAGGATCAGGTCGACCACGTCGGCGAGGCTGCTGCCGGAGCGGCCCCGTTGGACGGTCTGGCTGCCCGAGGTCTGCTGGGCGATCGGCCCAGTCATGTCATCAACTCCTCATGTGAAATCGATGTTCACGACCCCCTCTACCCGCACCGTTCCGGCTAAACAAAGCGTCTTGTTTAGGTCAAATCACTGTCAGTGAAAACGGCGTGCCCGGATGGCCGTTTCCGCCATCCGGGCACGCCGTCGCTACTTCTCGCGGTGCGCGTCAGCGCTTTTTGGCGATGCGCCTCCCGACGACGACCGCGACGCCGGCGGCCGCCACCACGGGCGCGGCCTTCAGGAACTTGCGCAGCGACATCAGGCGCGCGAGCCCGGCCACACGGCCCGGCAGCGCGACGACCTGCCCGCCGACCTGGCTCACGCCCTGCGCGACGCCTTCACCGGCGCCCTTCGCGGCCTGCCCGGCGCCCTTCGCGGCCTCGCCGGCGCCCTTCGCGGCGGTACCGGCACCCTTCGCGGCCGTGCCGGCGCCCTCGGAGGTGTCGCGGGCGGCCTTCTGCGCCGTGGCGCCGCCCGACCGCGCGGCCGAGCCGGCCTTGCCGACGCTGTTCTTGATCTGATCGGACCCGCTGCCGGGCACCGAGGGGGTTTCCATCGCTGTTTCCTTCCGGGGGGATTTCCACTTTTCCTTGTCAGCCGCGCAGCCGCGGCAGCACCTCACGGGCATAGAAGTCGAAGAAGCCGTCCTGCTCAGGGCCTATCTGGGTGACGAACACGTCGTCGTACCCCGCGTCGGCGTACTCCTGGAGGGCCTGCACGTGCCGTGCGGGGTCGGGGCCGCACGGCACCTGCTCGCCCACCATCTCCTCGGTCACCAGCTCCGAGAGCTGCCGGAACTGCCGCGGGGACGGCAGCAGCTGGGCCGCCTCGCCGGGCAGCAGGTCGTTCGGCCACAGCCGGTGCGCCGTGCGGCGCGCCGCGGCCTCGTCCTCGGCCCAGCACACCTTCAGGCCGCCCTGCGTGCGCTTGCCCTCGCCGCCGGAGTCGCGGAACAGCTTCACGAGGTCCGCGTCCGGCATCATCGAGATGAACCCGTCGGCGATGCGCCCGGCGAGTTCGGTGGCCTTGTCCCCGAAGCCCGACATGTAGATCGGCGGCGGCTCGTCCGGGACGGTGTAGAGCCGCGCGGTATCGACGCGGTAGTGCTCGCCGCGGTGCGTGACGAGCTCGCCGGTGAACAGCCGCCGCATCACCGCGACGGCCTCCTCCAGCATCGCCAGCCGCTCGGCGGCGGGCGGCCACCGCGAGTCGAGGATGTGCTCGTTGAGCGCCTCGCCCGTGCCGACGCCCAGCGTGAACCGGCCGCCGGTGAGCACCGCCGAGGTCGCGGCGGCCTGCGCCACGACCGCCGGGTGGGTGCGCAGCAGCGGGCAGGTCACCGCCGTGCCGATCGGCAGCGACGTCACCTGCGCGATCGCCCCGATGACCGTCCAGACGAACGGCGCCTGGCCCTGCACGTCCAGCCAGGGATGGAAGTGGTCGGAGATCCACAGCGCCTCGAAGCCGGCCCGCTCCGCCGCCTGCGCCTGCCGGACGAGTTCCGCCGGTCCGTGCTCCTCGCAGGACAGGAAGTACCCGAACCTCGTCATCGACGCCTCCCGTGTCCGGACGTGCCGGGCTCTCCGGTCTGGATGCCCGTAGGTCCCTTCGCGGCTTACCCGGCTCGCCACCGGCAAACATGACCATGGTTTCCGGCGGTGCGTCCGGGACCGATTTGATCCAGGACGTCCGGCCACGCGACCCTTGCCGTGTCGTCCCGCGCCTCCCCCCGGGTGCTTGGCCTCGACCGCTCTGACCGCCTCCACCGCTTCCGGAAGGGCCTGCGATGATCCGGCGCCCGGTCCGCCCCGCCGTCGTGGCCGCGGCGGCGGTCCCGGTGGCGCTCGCGCTCCTGGTCGCCGTGGCCGTCACCGTCGGCCTCGGCTCGTCCGGCGCGCCGCCGTCCGGCGCCGTCCCGCCCGCGCGCGTCCTGTCCCGCTACGAGACGGCGGCGCGCGGCAACACGATCGACCGCGACTGCGGTTACAGCACCCCGCTTCCCGGACGCCCGCGCCGCAGCCTCTGGCTGTTCTGCGACTCCGCCTGGAAGGGCACCCGTCCTGGCCTCTGGCTCGGCGCGACCGCCGCCACCGCTCCGATCGTGCCCGGCCGGGTCCCGACCGCGCTGACCGAGCTTCCTGCACCGGGCGCACCTGGGCGCCCGCCTTCCGCGCCCGCCCGCGAGGACGGACCGCCCCAGGGCATGCTGAGCCCGCCGTCCGGCCTCGTCCTGCCGGGCGGCGCGCCCTGCCAGGTGCCCGGGACGGCCTACAGCGCCTCATGGGTGTCCGGTGCCGCCAGACCGCCGGGGACGGACGAGGTACTGCTTACCTTCACCGACGTGTGCGTCCAGGGCACGACCATCAGCACGCAAGGCTTCGGGCTCGTCACCTACCGGCCCGCCGACAACACCCTCCACGGCCGCATCCGCCTCTTCTCCGCCCCCGCCGGGCTGCCGTTCCAGCAGAACCTCGGCTCACCGGTCTTCAGGAACGGTCACCTGTACCTGTTCGGGTCCGTCTGCGACACCTCCGCGTTCGGCGGCTGCCGGGGCGGCCGCGTGACCCTCGCGCGCGTCCGCGCCAGCGCGGACGCCTGGCGCGACCCCGGGGCCTACGAGTACTGGACGCCCGGCGGCTGGACCAGGGACGCCGGGCAGGCCCGGACGGTCGTCTACGGTGCCGCCCCGACGGGCGTCCACATCGAGGACTTCTCGGCCCTCGGCAAGGGTTTGGTGCTCGTCGAGCAGCGGGGGCTGGCCGCCGAGTTCCGGGTCTGGCGGGCGCCCGCTCCCGAAGGCCCCTGGCACGCCGTCCGGGACGGCAAACTACCCTGCGCAGGCGGAAGCGGCATCGACCAGTGCCGGGCGCTCATCGGCCATCCGGAACTCAGCACCCGTGAGGCCCTGCTCCTGTCGTACTACAACCCGGCCGACCGCCACATCAGCGTCCGCGCCGTCCCCTGGTGACCTCGCGAGGTATGGTTAGCGAACGATCATTCACAAACGGGAGGCACCATGGCCGCCGGACGGCCGTTCACCGCGTCGGTCTTCATCGCCACGAGCCTGGACGGGTACATCGCCCGCGCCGACGGCGACATCGAATGGCTCACCAGCCGCGGCGAGAAGGCGGGCGACACCGGCTACGACGACTTCGCCGCCGGCGTCGACACGCTCGTCATCGGGCGGGGCACCTATGAGAAGGTCCTCACGTTCGGGGAGTGGCCCTACGAGGGCAAGCGCGTGGCGGTCCTCAGCACGCGGCTCCCCGAGGACGCCGACCCACGCGTCACCGTCCACCGCGACCTCGGCGCGCTCATGCGGGACCTCACCGGGCACGGCGCCCGCCGCGTCTACGTCGACGGCGGCCAGGTGATCCAGGCGTTCCTGCGCGCGGGGCTGCTCGACGACCTGACGATCACCACCGTTCCCGTCCTGCTGGGCGGCGGCCTCCCGCTGTTCGGCGCGCTGGACGGCGACGTCGGCCTCGTCCACCGCTCGACGCGCGTCCTCGGCGCGGGGCTCGTCCAGTCGTCCTACACCGTGGAGGGCACGGCGGCGGGTGCCGGAGCGTGAGCGGGCGCCGGTGGGGCGATCGTCATACGGTCCACAGGCGGCGCTTGCGGTAGCGAGGTTCCCACCGCAGCCGGTTGAGCTCGCGCAGCGAGTCGGGCAGGGCGGTCAGGAACCGGCTGCGCTCGATCGGCGCGATCCCGTCCACGATCCACGGCACGAACGTCTCCGGTCCCGCCGCGCACTGCCGCCGCCGGACGGCCTCGGCGTAGTCCCGCCAGTCGTCGGGGCCGAGGACCGAGCGCGCCAGCCGCAGCGCGCCCGTCTCCTCGTGCCGCATGTGGACGTCCAGCGCCGTCCGCAGCGCGTGGACGGCGCCCGCGAGGTCGCCGCCGTCCTCCAGTGCCGTGTCGTCCAGCGCCGCGTCCACCGCGACGAGCAGCGACGCGACGCGGGCGTGCTCGGCCTCCATCTCCCGCAGGACGGCGAGGTCGGCGGGCCGCACCGCGGCCGCGCAGGCGACGCGCGGCCACAGTTCGGCGTCCTCCA
This sequence comes from Actinomadura fibrosa, assembly GCF_900659615.1. Classification (GTDB taxonomy): domain Bacteria; phylum Actinomycetota; class Actinomycetes; order Streptosporangiales; family Streptosporangiaceae; genus Spirillospora; species Spirillospora fibrosa. Next base: position 32,943 of record NZ_CAACUY010000005.1, read on the forward strand.
CCTCGTGGTGCAGGTGGAGCTGCTGCTTGAAGTTCTCCCAGCCCTCCCGGACGTGCGGCGCGCGGGCCTTGCCCGCCGCGACGGCCGCCGCGAGGCGCTCCAGGTCGCGGCGGAAGGCGTCGTGCGCCGCGTGAAGGACCGTGAGGTCGGCCGCTTCCGGGAGCATGGTCGCTGATGTCGTCACATAAGTAATGAGGGAGCGGGAGCGGCTTTTGTGACGCCGGGCGGCGGCGCCGTGGCGCAGCTCACATCCGGCGGCGGATCGGCGGGGGGTCAGGGGCGGGCGAGCGTCCGGCCGACGACGACGCTGAGGACCCGGACGCCGTGCGTGGAGCCGGGGGCGATGCCGCTGAGGTCCTGGACGCGGCGGAGGCGGTAGTCCAGCGTCCGCGGATGGACGCTCAGGGCCGACGCCGTGCGCAGCCGGTTCATGTCGTTGCGGTAGTAGGCGTCCAGCGTGGCGACGAGGTCCGGTCCGGCGGACAGCGCGTCCCCGATCTCCCGCAGCCATTTCTCCGCCTCGGGGACGTGGGCGACGCCGAGCTCCAGGAAGACGTCGGGCAGGGCGTGCAGGCGGCACGGCACGTCTTGCAGTGGCGCCGCGCGGCTGACGCGGCGGGCGTGGGCGGCGGTGCGGGCGAGGGATCCGGTGGCGCCGTCGCCGACACCGACCGCGCAGGGCCGTCCCACCGCGTCGGCGAAGTCGCGCACCAGCGCGAGCGCGCGGTCCTCCGCCCCGCACACCGCCGCCAGGGCCTGGCCCGGCGCCTTCCCCGGAGTCTCGGGTCCATGGACGGGCAGCAGCGCCACCATCTCGTCCGGGACGTCCCATCTGACCGGTGCTCCGTGGCGCTGGAGCAGGGCCTCGGTGACAGCTCTGCGCCGCCGTCTGGACGGATGCGGGCGCTTCGGCACGCGGACCACCGCCACCAGGTAGCGCGGGTGGAGGGGCATCGCGACGGCCTCGGCGAACTGCGCCGCGGCCGGGTCGTCGGTGAGCAGGGCCTCGGCGAGCATCCGGACGCGGCCGGCGAAGGACAACCGGCGGTGCTGGCCCGCCAGGTAGCCCGCCATGTAGGCGTTGGAGCCCCGCGTCCCCTGCGGGCCGAACCACCTCATCAGGCACATGAGGTCGCCGCCGTCGTCCGGGCCGGCCGGCTCGTGGATCTCGCGCAGCATCAGCCGGGTGTGCGCGACGATCAGCTGCTTGTGCGCGGGCAGCGGCAGCCCCAGCTCCGCGCGCCGCTCCCCGACCGACGCCATGTACGCGAGGTCGCCGTCGGTCAGGGGGACGGCGTCCGAGGCGAGCTCGATCGTCCTGCGCCTCAGCCAGACCGAGTAGTCCATCGCCTCCACCCGCGACCGCGCATCGCGTTCCAGCAGGCGGTAGTCCTCGACCTCGCTCCGATAGACGCCGACCGCGGCCCGCGCGTTGGCCTCCACGCGACCGCTGAGCTCGGCGATGAGACTTCCCATGTCCGGCCTCCTCGTCTGTGACCGGGCCCCCCGGCGCTCCGGCGGGGCGCCTCCCGGCCTCTGATCTCAGGTCCTATTCGCCGCCGCGGCCGCCGCGGATCACCGGCACCGCGCCTTGATCAGGTGGCGCCGTCGGGGGCGCCGCGACCCCGCAGGTGGCGGGCGATGGCCGCGTCGATTCCGTCCAGGACGATCGCGAGGCCGCCCTCGAACGCCTCACGCGCGGCCCGCTCCAGATAGGGGACGTCCTCGGCGGGAGCACCGTCGGCCTGCGTGTCGGTGGCCTCGTCGAAAGTCTGGGTGGAGGCGCCCTCGGTGTCGAGCCAGGCGACCTTCGGGTAGCGCTCGGCGAAGTCGGGGGCGAGCTCCAGCAGCACCTGGGTGCGGGAGAACCACCACTGGTCCTCCGTCAGCCCGGTGGCGCGGACCGCCTCCCGCGACTCGGCGACCGTCTGGGCGGCGCCGCGCACCACGCTGGACAGCGTCGAAACGGCGCGCCTCACCGCGGGCGCCGGGAGGCCCGTCGCGGACAGGACGCCGAGCAGCGTCTCCAGCACGCCGTACTCGTTCGGCCCCAGCACGGGACGGGCCTGCGAGACCTGGAGCATCCACGGATGCCGCAGGTAGAACGCCCAGGAGTCCTCGGCCCAGGACGTGACCGCCGCGCGCCAGCCGAGCTCGGTCGGGTAGGACGCGGGCAATTCCGCGAGCGCGCGGTCGTACATGAGGTCGACCAGCTCGTTCTTGCCGGGGACGTAGGTGTACAGGGCCATCGCCGTGCGCCCGAGCCGCTCCCCCACGGCGCGCATCGACAGCGCCGCCATGCCCTCCGCATCGGCGACCGCGATGGCCGTCGCCACGATGACGTCCACGCTCAGGCCCGGTTTCGGACCCGGCCCGGACGGGCGGCGACCGGTCTCCGCGCCCCACAGCAGGTCCATCGAGCGGCGCGCGTCCCCCTGCCCGGCGAAGACGACCACGGCATGACTCCTTATGGCATAAACTAATCCGCGAACACGATCGTTTTACGCGCTAAGCCTACGGTGGAGGAACACGATGACCCAGCCGGCGACACGCAGGGCCGCCGACAGCCACGACGTCATCGAGGTGCGCGGCGCGCGCGAGAACAACCTCGCCGACATCGCGCTCGACATCCCCAAGCGCCGCCTCACGGTCTTCACCGGCGTCTCCGGGTCGGGCAAGTCCTCGCTGGTGTTCGGCACGATCGCGGCCGAGTCGCAGCGCCTGATCAACGAGACCTACACCGCGTTCGTCCAGTCGTTCATGCCGAGCCTCGGCCGCCCCGACGTCGACTCCCTGCGCAACCTGAGCGCGGCGATCGTCGTCGACCAGGAGCGGATGGGCGCCAACTCCCGCTCGACCGTCGGGACGGCGACCGACGCCTACGCCATGCTGCGGATCGTCTTCAGCCGCCTCGGCGACCCGTGCGCGGGCCCGTCCACCGCGTTCAGCTTCAACAGCGCCGAGGGCATGTGCCCCGAGTGCGAGGGCCTCGGCCGGACGACCCGCATCGACGTCGACGAGCTGGTCGACCGCGACCGGTCGCTCAACGAAGGCGCGATCACCGTCCCGAACTTCGGCGTCGACTCCTGGTACTGGAAGGTCATCGCGCACTCCGGCCTCGTCGACCCCGACGTCAGGCTCCGTGACTACACGCCCGAGCAGTGGCAGGACCTCCTCCACAAGCCCGCCACGAAGATCAAGGCGAACGGGCTGAACACCACCTACGAAGGCCTCGTCGTCAAGGTGCGGCGGCTCCTCCTGAGCAAGGACAGGGAGTCGATGCAGCCGCACATCCGCGCGTTCGTGGACCGCGCGGTCACCTTCTCGACCTGCCCGGCCTGCGGCGGCGCCCGGCTCGCGCCCGCCGCGCTGGCCAGCCGGATCGGCGGCCTGAACATCGCCGACTGCGCGGCGATGCAGATCAGTGACCTGGCCGCCTGGGTCCGCGGGCTGGACGAACCGTCGGTGGCGCCGCTGCTCGCCACGCTGCGCGAGACGCTGGAGGCCCTCGTCGAGATCGGGCTCGGCTATCTCAGCCTCGACCGCGAGTCGGCCAGCCTCTCGGGCGGCGAGGCGCAGCGGGTGAAGATGGTCCGCCATCTCGGGTCCGCGCTCACCGACGTCACCTACGTGTTCGACGAGCCGACCGCCGGGCTGCACCCGCACGACGTCCAGCGGATGAACGACCTGCTCCTGCGGCTGCGCGACAAGGGCAACACCGTCCTGGTGGTGGAGCACAAGCCGGAGACCATCGCGATCGCCGACCACGTCGTCGACCTCGGCCCCGGCGCCGGAACGGCGGGCGGCACCATCTGCTTCGAGGGCACCGTCGAAGGGCTGCGGGCGTCCGGCACCCTCACCGGCCGCCACCTCGACCACCGGGCGCGGCTCCGCGGCGACCTCCGCCGGCCGACCGGGCATCTCGCCATCAAGGGCGCCGACCTGCACAACCTCAAGAACGTGGACGTCGAGATCCCGCTCGGCGTCCTCACCGTCGTCACCGGGGTCGCCGGGTCCGGCAAGAGCTCGCTGATCCACGGGTCGCTGCCCGGCCGCGACGGCGTCGTCGTGGTCGACCAGTCCCCGATCCGCGGTTCCCGCCGCAGCAATCCCGCCACGTACACCGGCCTGCTCGACGCCGTCAGGACGGAGTTCGCCAAGGCCAACGGCGTCAAGGCGGCCCTGTTCAGCGCGAACTCCGAGGGCGCGTGCCCCGGCTGCAAGGGCATCGGGCTCGTCTACACCGACCTGGCCATGATGGCCGGGGTCGCGTCCGTCTGCGAGCGGTGCGAGGGGCGCCGCTACACCGACGAGGTCCTCGCCTACACGCTCCGCGGCAAGAACATCAGCGAGGTCCTCGCCATGCCGGTCGCCGAGGCGCGCGAGTTCTTCACCGCCGGGCCGTCCCGCGCCGTGCTCGACCGCCTCGCCGACGTCGGCCTCGGCTACCTCGGCCTCGGCCAGCCGCTCACCACGCTGTCCGGCGGCGAGCGGCAGCGCCTCAAGCTCGCCATCCACATGGCGGAGAAGGCCGCCACCTACGTCCTGGACGAACCCACCACCGGCCTGCACCTCGCCGACGTCGACCAGCTTCTCGCCCTGCTCGACCGGCTCGCCGACTCCGGCAACACCGTCATCGTCATCGAGCACCACCAGGCCGTCATGGCCCACGCCGACTGGATCATCGACCTCGGCCCCGGCGCCGGCCATGACGGCGGCGAGGTCGTCTTCACCGGCACCCCCGCCGACCTGGTCGCGCACAGCGACACGCTCACCGCCCGCCACCTGCGCGACTACGTCTCCGCACCCTGATCCGCCCTCGACCCTGCTCCCGAACAGCCCATCCCGATCGCTGGAGGTCCCCATGTCGCGGGCACTGCCCGTCCGCCGCGTCCACGTCGTCCGCGCCGGGAACGTCACACCGCACATGCGGCGGGTCGTCCTCGGCGGGGACGACCTCGCCGACCTCGTCCTGGACGGTCCCGACCAGCAGGTGAAGCTGTACTTTCCGAAGCCGGGCCAGCGCGAGCCGCGCCTCCCCGAGCCGGGGGACGACGGCGACTGGGCGGGCTGGTACCAGCGCCTGGTCGCCCTCCCCGAGGACGAGCGGCCCTGGGCCCGCAGCTACACGCTCCGCGCCCACGACCCGGCCGAGCACACCGTCACCGTCGACTTCGTCCTCCACCCCAACGCCGGACCCGCGACCAGATGGGCGGCGGCGGCCGCGCCCGGTGCCGCGCTCGGCATGTTCGGGCCCTCCCCCGACTTCGCCCGGCGGGTCCCGCTCACGGCGTCGTTCGCGTCCGCCCGCCAGGTGCTTCTGGCCGGAGACGAGACCGCCGTCCCCGCGCTCGGCACCCTCGCCGAGGCACTCCCCGAAGGGCTGCCCACCGTCGCCTACATCGAGACCGCAGGCCCCGAAGACGAGGTCGCCTTCCCCACCCGCGGCGACCTGACCGTCCACTGGCTGCACCGTGGTGACACACCCGCAGGGCGGGCCGGGCTGCTCGGCGCCGCGGTCCGCGCCGCCGACCTCCGGCCGGACGGCCTCTTCGCCTGGCTCGCCGGGGAGGCGGGCGCCGTCCGCGATCTACGGCGCCACCTCGTCGGCGACCGCGGCGTCCCGAAGAACCGGATCGACTTCGCCGGATACTGGCGGCTCGACCTCACCCAGGACGACGCGCCCACCGACGCCGACATGGCGGAAGCGAGAGAGCGCCTAGCCGACGCCGCAGAAGCCGAAACGACCAAGACCAGCGCGCTCTAGACACCGGGACCCCCGCCCAGCCCTCACCTTGCCATCGCCCGCTCGACCGTCCGGAACGAGAGGGAGCCTGGTCGACCTCGCCACCTCCGGTCTGGCGCGGACGGGACGTGCGTCAGCGGGAGACGGACAAGGTCGCCAGGTAGTGCGGGTTGGTCATGATGCCGAGGATGTTGCCGAAGGGATCGACGACGGAGGCGGTGACGAAGCGGTCACCGCGGGCGATGCGCGGCTGATGCTCCTTCGCGCCCATCGACAGCAGCTTCGCGAGCGTCCCGTCCAGGTCGTCGACGTGCCAGTAGAGGATCGCGCCGCCCACGCCGGACGCCTCGCCGTCGGGCGCGAAGCGACGGTGGACCAGGCCGAGTTCGTGCTCGTGGTCGCCGACGCGGAACTCGCAGTAGGCGGGGGCGCCGTCGGGCCCGGGACGCTCGAAGTAAGGGGCGATGCCGAGCAACTCCGTGTACCAGCGCTTCGCGGCGTCGAGGTCGTCCGTCCAGAAGTTCGTGGTGGCGGGTCCGCGCAACATGGGGTGCTCCTTCTCGTTCGGTGCCGATGCCCATGACGCTAGGGCGCCACTAGGTCATTGAACGTCCTAGTAGGACGTGAGAATGAGATCCATGCGCGATCCCTCCGGACGGCTGCTGCGGCTGCTGTCCCTCCTCCAGACCCCGCGCGAGTGGTCGGGCACCGAGCTGTCCGAGCGCCTCGGCGTCACCGCCCGCACCATCAGGCGGGACATCGACCGGTTGCGCGAGCTGGGCTATCCCGTGCGCGCGACCCACGGCAACACCGGCGGCTACCGGCTGACCGCCGGCGCCGGGATGCCGCCGCTGCTGCTGGACGACGAGGAGGCCGTCGCCATCGCCATCGGCTTGCGCGCCGCCGAGGCGATCTCCATCGCCGGCATCGAGGAGACCGCGCCGCGCGCGCTGGCCAAGCTGGAGCAGGTCCTCCCCCACCGGCTGCGGCGCCGCGTGACCGAGCTGGCGCAAGGCGCCGTCACCCTGCCCCCGCAGGACGGCGGCGTCCCGGCCGCCGACCCCGGCACGCTCGCCGTGCTCGCCGCCGCCTGCGCCCGGCGCGAGAAGATCCGCTTCGCCTACACACGAGCCGACGGGGACGAGTCGCGGCGGCTGGTGGAGCCGCACCGGCTCGTGGCCGCGGGACGCCGCTGGTACCTGGTCGCCCACGACGAGGCCCGCGCGGCCCCGCGGCTGTTCCGCGCGGAAAGGATCACCGAACCGTTCCCGACCGGCGTCCGCGCCCCGGAACGCGAGCTGCCCGGTGGCGCGGACGCGGCGTCCTGGGCGATGGACTCGCTGGCGGGCGGCTCCGGCACGATCCGGGCCAGGCTGCGGCTGCACCTGCCGATCGAGGAGGCGGCGCCGCTGGTCACGGCGTGGCAAGGCGTCCTGGAAGCGGTCGACGACACGTCCTGCCTGCTGCACACGCGGTCCGACTCGATGCGCTTCCTCGCCTACCGGATCACGCTGCTGAACGTCGACTACACGCTCCTCGACCCGCCCGAACTGGCCGACCACCTGGCCACCATCGCCGACCGAGCCACCCGAGCCATCCACCCGTTCAAAACCCCATGACCACCGCACGCCACCGGAACACCTGATCCCTTGACCGCCCCGAACCGCCCGGGCATCCAGGATCCGTGACAATCGCGCGCCATCCGCTCGTCCGGACATTACGCGGCGAGCACCTGCCCGGGGCCGTGATGCTCCCGCGCCGCCCGGAGGGTCCGGGCGGCCATGGCAGCCGTCCGTGCATCGAGTCCGTGAGAAGCCCGCGTCGACCACCTGCCCGGGCCTGCGCCGCCTCGGGTGGCTGGGTCCAGGGCCCTCGCGCGCCGTTCGTTCGTCGAGTGCGTGAGGATTGCGCGGCGAACGCCTGTCCGGAGGCCGGTGACACTCACGCGGGGCCCGGGCGTTGGTCAGCGTCGATGAGTGGGGGCGGGGTCGTTGCATCGTTGGCCGGGTGCGGGTCGTCTGGATTGTCGGGGTCGTCGCGTAGGCCGGGGGCTAGGGCGATCGTGACCGCGACGGATGCCGCGGCCATGGCGGTCATCGCCGTCGCGGCCGAGGTCCACTGCGCGACGGCACCGGCGAGGCCCGCGCCGACGCCCTGCATCGCGAGCATGCCGGACGAGTGCAGGCCGAGCGCGTGCCCGCTCAGACCGTCGGGGGTGAGGGCCATCAGCCGGTCCTGGAGCAGCAGCGTCGCGGAGTAGCCGACGCAGGCGAGCACCACGGCCGCGACCGCGAGCGGCAGCGGCGGATGCCACGCGAAGATCAGGAACGGGGCGGCCAGCAGCAGCCGGAGCGGGGCGTCGAGCCGCCGCCTCCAGTGCGGCGGGACGAACCGCCCGGTCAGGACGTCGCCCGCGAGCATGCCGAGCGCGCTGAAGGCGAACAGCAGGCCCGCGTGGTCGGGCGCGTAGGGGACGTAGAGGGACTCGCAGCCGACGATCAGGCCGTTGGGCACCCAGAGCGCGAGGTAGACGTAGCGGCGGGGCGGCGACGACCACAGCCGGGCGTTGTCGCGCCAGGTGTCGGCGGGCGACGGGCGCCCGGTCGCGCGGGGCGGGCGGGCGGCGAGGCCCCACCGGGCGACCGCCGCGGTCGCGAGGTACAGGGCCGCGCCGGTCAGCAGCGTGCCGCGCGGAGACAGGACGGCGACGAGCACGCCGCCGACCGCGAAGCCGGCGATCTGCATGAGGCCCGCCGACATGTTGAGCACCGAGCGTCCGAGCAGGTAGCCGTCGCGGGCGAGCAGCTCGTTGAGCAGGCCGTAGCGCACGCCGCCGCCCAGCGACGCGGTCACCCCCAGGCCGAGCAGGACGGCGAAGACCGCCCAGATGGGCAGGCCCGGGACGGCCTGGACGGCGGTGGCCGCGCCGAAGAGCAGCGCCAGGCCGGTCAGCGCGGTGCGCGGCGGCAGCCGATCGGCCGCCGACAGCAGCGTCGTCGCGCCGACGAGCTGGGCGAGGGACGGTCCGAACATGGCGAGGGAGGACAGCAGCGGCGAGCCGGTCGAGGTGTAGACGAGGAGGCCGAGGCCCAGGCCGCTCACGGTCTGGGCCGCCGTCTGCCCGGCGGACACCAGGAAGAGCGGGGTGAACTCCGGGGTGCCGAAGAGTTCTCGGTACGTGCGCATGGACGGGAGTGTCCGGCCCGTCGTCCGGCGGGCGTTAGAGTTTCGCGGGAGGGCGAAACATGGGCTGGTGGCAGGTCAGTGCGGACACGCTCGCGGGGAGCCGGTTCGTCGTCTCGCCGCTGGCGGAGACGATCGCGGCGCTGAAGGCGCTGGAGCAGGGGACGGCCGCGTACCCGTCCGAGCGGGAGTGGCTCGACGCCCACCTGCCCGCCTACCGGGAGCGGCTGGCGGACGACCCGGTCACGGCCCTCACCATCCGCGCCGCCCTCGGCGCCAGGACCAGGTGGAACGCCGACTACCTCACGCCCACGCCGGACCACGGGGGCGACGCCACGTTCGAGGAGGAGCTCGCGGCCGTCCGGGAAACGCCGCCCGAGGCCGCCCGCGAGCATCTGACCGTGTCGCTCGGGGGCCCGCTCCCGCCCGAGCTGCACCGCTCCGACCTGCCCGAGCGCACCGCCGGGCTGCTGGAGTGGGTGTGGACGCGCGCGGTGCTCCCCTCCTGGCCGCGGCGCCGGCGGATCATCGAGGCCGACGTCGTCGCGCGCACGGCGCAGCTCACCCGCGGCGGCTGGGCGCGTGCCCTGGACGACATGCGGCCCGGCATGCGGTGGCTCGGCGGCAGCCGCTTGCAGATCAACGCCCGCGACTATCCGCCGCGCGATCTCGGCACGGCCCGGTTGATGTTCGTCCCCGTCACGCCGCGCACCGGCTGGGTGTCCTGGGACGACGCCGGACGCCGGTTCGCCGTGGTCTACCCGTGCTCGGGGGCCCTGGTCGAGGCGGGCGGCGCGGCGCCCGAGGCGCTGGCCAGGCTTCTCGGTCCCGGCCGCGCCAGTGTGCTCGTCCTGCTCGGCTCGCCGAAGAGCACGACGCAGCTGGTGGCGCTCACCGGGCAGGGGCTCGGGTCGGTGGGCCGCCATCTGAAGGTCCTGCTGGACGCGCGGCTGGTGGGGCGGCGGAGGGCGGGCCGGTCCGTCCTGTACTACCGGACGGCCGCGGGCGACGTCCTGGTGGCGGCCCAGCGGGACTGACACGCCGTAGGTCATGACGCTGTGTTACGTGCCGATCACTTCAGGAAAGGAACTCCGAGGTAGGGGCTCGGCTGGGCACTATCGCTGGAGGTCGGATGGCATCGCCGCTCGCGTCCGCGCATGCCGCCCGCGTCAGGGCGGGCCGTGGACGCCGCGACGCCGCGCGGGACCGGCGCGCGATCGGGTCCGGTGAGCGGTGAGGACGTCCTGGCAGCGCGTCCTGGACGCCGCCGGCCTGGACGGCGGGCTGCGCGCCGACTACACCGCGGCGGGCCGGATGATGGCCCGCCGGTATCCCGACTTCTACTCGGCGATACGCCTGCTGCTGCCGGCCGCGCGGCAGCCGCCGCTCCTCGCCGTCTGCGCGCTCGGCATCCGCGGCGACGAGCTGGCGGACGAGCCCGCCCACCGGCGCGATCCCGTCCGGTTCCACTCCTGGGCCGACCAGGTCCGGGCCGGCCTCGTGACGGGCGGGTCCGACCAGCCGCACATCCGGGCGTTCCTGCACGCCGCCGACCGGTGCGGCATCGCGCACGCCGACGTCCGCGCCCACCTCGCAGGGCAGGCGGAGCGGCTGCTGATCACCGAGTACGCCACCGAGCAGGACCACGACGACCACATCGACCGCGTCGTCCTGCCGATGGGCCGGATGATGGTCCCGGTGTTCAGCGCGGACGCGGCCCGGCACCGCGCGGTGCTGCGGCCCGCCATGGACGCCGGCCAGCGCACCGACGACCTGGTCGACCTGCACGCCGACCTGCGCGGCGGGCTGCTGACCGTCCCGCGGACCGAGCTGCTGCGCTTCGGGGTCACGCGCGAGGACCTGCTGGCGGCGCGCGACACCCCGGCCGTGCGGGCGCTGGTCGCGCACCGGTGCGCCAGGGCCCGCGCCGTCCTACGGACGGCCACCGCGGCGGCCGGGCGCCTCGACGCGGGCGACCGGCGGCTCTGGGAGCTGACCCTGCTGTACTTCGGGCATCTGCTGGACGCCGTCGAGCGCCGCGGCGCCGCCCTCGACCGCCACCCGCTGCGCTACGTCCGCGCGTCGCCGGTGCCGCTGCTGCGGGCGGCCTGGCGCGTGATGCACGCGTCTCGGCAGGTTCCCCCAGCGGACACGGCCACGTAGGTCCCCTGGGGGCTTCAGTCACCGCCGCCCGGTGGTCCAGGCCGCTCCGGCTCCTGGACGGCGGCCAGGTAGGCGTAGATCGCGTCGCGGTTGCGGGCGAGGCACTCGATGCGCTGCTGGAGCCGCTCGGCCTCGCGGCGCAGCAGCGCGGCGGTGTCGGCGGTGAGGCAGTCCGGGTGCGGGTGGATCGCGTCGGGCCGGTCGAGGAACGGCAGGATCCTGCGGATGATCTCGGTGGTGAGGCCGGAGTCGAGCAGCCCGCGGATCTGCTGGACGCGCCACACGGCCGGTTCGTCGTACTGCCGGTAGCCGTTGGCGGCGCGCCGCGGGTGCAGCAAATCCTGCTCCTCGTAGTAGCGCAGCATGCGCGCCGGGACGCCCGTCCGCCGCGCGAGCTCGCCGATGCGCACGGCCACCGCCTCCCGTGAGCCACATCACATTTGCGTTCACATTAATGTGAGAGTTCGACCATGGTCGCATGTCGACAGCCCCGGCGACGAGCCCGGCGACCGCCTCCGCGCCGGACCGGCTCCCCTGGCCCGGCCTGCTCGCACTGTTCGCCGCGGCCTTCACCGCGGTGATGACCGAGCTGCTCCCGGCGGGGCTGCTGCCGCGGATGAGCGGCGCGCTGGACGTGCCCGAGGCGCGGATCGGGTTCCTCGTCACCGGCTACGCGGCCGCGTCCTGCGTCGCGGCGATCCCCGTCACCGCCCTCCTCCGCGGGCTGCCGCGCCGGCCGGTGCTGCTCGGCGTGCTCGCCGGGTTCGCGCTCTGCAACGCCGTCACCGCGCTCTCCTCGTCCTACGCCGTGACGTTCGCGGCGCGGCTCCTCGCGGGCGTCATGGGCGGGACGATGTGGGCGATGCTCGCCGGGTACGCCGCCCGGATGGTGCCGCCGGAGCGGCGCGGGCGGGCGATCGCGATCGTGCTGGCGGGCATCACCGTGGCGCTCTCCTTCGGCATCCCCGCCGGGACGGCCGCCGCGTCCCTCGCGGGCTGGCGGGCGGCCTTCGGCGCCCTCGCCGCCGGCGGAGCGGTCCTGGCGGCATGGGTGCGGTGGAAGGTCCCGGACTTCCCGGGCGAGGACGCCGCCGAGCGCGTGCCGCTGCGCCGGATCGCCGTGCTGCCGGGCATCCTCGCCGTCCTGTCGGTGACGCTGCTGCTGGTGCTGGGCCACCAGGCGATGTACACCTACATGGCGCCGTTCACCGAGGACTCCGGCTTCGGGCGCACCGGGCTCGTCCTGTTCGTGTTCGGGCTCTCCACGGTCGCGGGGATCTGGCTGACCGGCGTCCTGATCGACCGTTTCCTGCGGGCGACGCTCGCCGCCTCGCTGGCCCTGCTCGCCGCGTCCATGGTCGCCTTGGGGTGTGCAGGGGACGTCCCCGGCGTGCTGCTGGCTGCGGTCGCGGTGTGGGGGGCGGCCTTCGGCGGCGCGCCGACCCTGATACAGACCGCGCTGGTGGACGCGTCGGGCCCGGTCCACGCGGACGTCGCGACGTCCATGCAGACCACCGTCTACAACATGGCGATCGCGGCCGGGTCGCTGATCGGCGGGGTGCTGCTGGAGGGCTCAGGGTCCGGCGTCCTGCCCTGGACGACGCTCCCCCTGGTCACCGCGGCGCTCGCCGTCGTGGTGCTCGCGCGCCGCCACGCCTTCCCCGCCGACCGCTGAGCGGGCTCGTCACGCCTGCGCCCGGCCCAGTTCCGCGAGACGGGTCAGGGCGGGCAGGGCCTGGGCGATCGCCTGCCGCTGCGCGCCGGTCAGCTGGGCGAACAGCGGGGCGAGGTGCCGCGTCCGGTCCTCGTGGCGCGCCCGCCCGATCCGCCGTCCCGCCTCGGTGATGTGGACGAGGACGGCGCGCCCGTCGCGCGGGTCGGGCCGCCGCTCCACCAGCCCGTCCCGCTCCAGCCGGGTGACGAGCTGGGTGATGGCGGGCTGGCTGACCTGCTCGGTCCGGGTGAGATCGGACAGCCGCATCGGCCCGTCCGCGGACGCGAGCGTGTCCAGGACCGACAGGGTCGTGAACGACAGCTTCTCCAGCACCGGCAGCCGGATGTAGAACCGGTTGAAGTCCTCGATCGCCCTGGTGAAGGCGTCCACGTCCAGGTCATCGCGCACGGCGGAGAATATATCGCGAACTTATGTAATTCCCGGACGACCCGCGGCACCGGGACGCCCCTCGGATTCACGCCTACTTGCCGCTGTCCTCGGCAAGCGTGTGCGCGACGAGGGCGTTGGCGTGCCCGTGCCCCATGCCGTGCTCGGTCTTGAGCCAGGAGACGAGCTCCATGTGGCGCGTCAGCGGAGAGGAGCGGATGAGCTCCTTCCACTCCGCGATCGGGCGGCCGTACTTCTTCTCGATCGACGGGAAGTAGCTGGCGGGGCCTTTCACCTGGTCGGTCATGTCCGGCCTGCTCCGTTCTGTTCGCGGGGCTCGCATTCTCGTCCCCGGCCCGGCGTCCAGGCAAAACGGCGCCACCCTCCCGGACCTGCCACACCGCTCCATCCCCGCATCAACATCTTGTTGACAACAGGTTGTTGATATTGCAGGGTTGCCGCCATGGACGCCGATCATGGTCATGCCGCCGCCGAGGCGGACGCGCGCAGGACGTTGCTGGACGCCGGGGCCGCGTCGCTCCCCCGGCCGCCCTGGTTGCACGGGAGCCAGCCGCCTTCGGCGACCGACCTGGTCCGGTTCGCGGCGTGGCGCGCCGGGCGCGATGACGACGAGGCCGCCGTGCTGGCGGGGCTGGCCCTCCTGGCCGCCGCCCGGGCGGAGGTGGACCAGACGGAGGCCGCGCTGATGTTCCTCGCGCGCTCGCAGGGCCTGTCGTGGCCGCGGATCGCCCGCGCGTTGGGCCTGGCGTCCGCTCAGGCCGCGCAGCAGCGGTTCGGCCGGGTGACCGACCGCGTCGAGCACCGCCGAGGAGACGCGACGTGACCCGCCCCTCCGACCCCGAGGACCTGGCGCTGCACGGCGTCCGGGTGCTGGGCTTCCCGACGCCGTCCCGCATCGCGGTCCGGTACGGCCTTCCCGCCGGCGCGGTCGAGGAAGCGCTGCTGGATTTCGAGGCCAGGGGCTGGACCCGCAGGTCGAGCTTCGCCGGCAGCTCGGGATGGTCGCTGACCGACGCGGGCCGCGCGGAGAACGAGAGGCGGCTGTCGGACGAGCTTGACCGGGCGGGCGCGCGGGCCGAGGTCACCGCCGTCCACGCCGCCTTCCTGCCCCTGAACCGGCGCCTCGGCGCGGCCTGCACCGACTGGCAGATCCGGCCGACGCGGCTCGACCCCATGGCCTTCAACGACCACACCGACTGGCGCTGGGACGAGCGGGTGCTGCGGACGCTGGCGAGCGTCGGGACGTCCTTCGCCGACCTGTGCGGCCGGCTCACCGCGTGCCTGGCGCGTTTCGACGGCTACGCCGAGCGCTACGCGGAGGCGCTGCGCAAGGCGGAGGCGGGGCAGCGCTCCTGGGTGGACGGCCACGACCGGGACTCCTGCCACCTGCTGTGGATCCAGTTCCACGAGGACCTCCTCGCCACCCTGGGGATACCGCGAGGCTCCGACACCTAGCCGGCCGCGTTGGGGCGGGCGTCGCTTCAGGCGCCGTCGGCCGCGGCGGCGAGCGCGGCTTCGTAGGCGGCCTGCATGCGCGCGGTGACGGTGGGACCGTCCGGTGCAGGGCGGTGGCGGGCCTGCGGGCCGAGGTGGGTCTCGCGGAGCTCGTCCATGAACGCCTCCAGGGCCGGTTGGCCGCCCGCGGCGAGCACCTCCCCGCGCGCGGCGAACTCGTCGGCGACCGGGAGGTGGCGGGTCCCCCACGCGCCGAGCTGGACGAGCACGGGCACGAGCTCGATCGCCTGCTCGGTCAGGCTGTAGACGACCTTCTGCTTGTGCGAGGGGTCAGCGGCCTTGGTGAGCAGGCCGCGTTCCACGAGCACGGCGAGGCGGTCGGCGAGGATGTTGGAGGAGATCCGCTCCGGTCCGGCGAGCAGCTCGCGGAAGTGCCGGGCGCCGGTGAAGACGACGTCGCGCAGGACGAGCAGCGTCCAGCGGTCACCGAAGATCTCCAGCGACAGGTTGATCGGGCAGCCCGACCGCATCCCCTTCCGCACCGCACTCCCTCCCGAACCGGTTGCGTTTCCGAACCAGTGTCTCCTAGGCTGCGACCAGTTGCAAAACGAGAGCGGTTTGAGGAGGAGCGGATGCCGATCGGGGAACCGCCCGAGGTCGTCTCGCGCGAGGAGTGGCTCGCCGCCCGCACCAGGCTGCTGGCCGAGGAGAAGGAACTCCTCCGGGCACGCGACCGGGTCAACGCCGCCCGCCGCAGGCTGCCGATGGTCCGGGTGGACAAGCCGTACACGTTCGAGGGGCCGGACGGGACCGTCGGCCTGCCCGACCTGTTCGAGGGCCGCTCCCAGCTCGTGATGCACCACTTCATGTGGGCCTACGACATCGACGCGGACGGCAACGAGCACCCGCGCGACACCGGCTGCACCAGTTGCTCCACCCAGGCCGACGTGATCCCGCGGCTGCGCCAGCTCCACGTCCGCGACACCACGCTCGTCGCGGTGTCTCGCGCCCCGTACGGCAAGCTCGCCGCGTTCCGCGAGCGGATGGGCTGGACGTTCCCCTGGTACTCCTCGGCGGGCAGTGACTTCAACTACGACTTCCACGCCACCGTGGACGACCGGGTCGCGCCGGTGCTGCTCAACTACCGCACCGAGGAGGACCTCGCGGCGGCGGGAAAGCCCTGGACGGAGGCCATGCGCGGCGACTGGCCGGGCATCAGCGCCTTCCTGCGCGACGGCGACGCCGTCTACCACACCTACTCCACCTTCGGGCGCGGCATCGAGTTCACCTGGGCGGGCAGCCCGTATCTCGACCTGACCGCGCTCGGCCGCCAGGAGGAGTGGGAGCGGCCCCGGGGACGCGCCGTCCCCCTCGGCCTGCACGCGGGCGGCCCCGCGCTCCGCTTCCCCGACGAGTACGGCGTCTGACCGGCGCGGCCGACCGGCTCTCGATGTTGCGCGCCGGGTAATCGCGGGACGACCATTGGCGCAGGCATCGGGTGAAGGCGAGGCGGCCATGGCACGGATCTACCGATCGACGGCGCTCGGGCGTCTCCGCGACCGCATCATCACGTCCCTGCTCCGCAAGGGCGTCGGACCGCCCGGGCTCTACTTACTGACCGTCCCGGGACGCAAGACCGGGATCCCGCGGACGACCCCGGTCGCCCCGCACGAGGACGGCGGGACCCGCTGGCTCGTCGCCCCGTACGGCCCGGACGGCTGGGCGAGGAACGCGCGGGCGGCGGGACGGGTCACGCTGACCCGCGGCCGCACCGTGGAGTCGTTCACGGTGGTCGAGTTGGGACCGGAGGAGGCCGCGCCCGTCCTCAAGCGCTACCTGGCCGAGCACCCGCGCACCGTGGGCCCCTACTTCGACGTGAGCGCGGACGCCGACCTGAAGGACTTCGCGGCCGAGGCCGCCCGGCACCCGGTGTTCCTGCTCCGGACCGTCTGAAGCAGGCGACCCCTCGGGCTGGTGATTGTCACGCCTGGGAATCCGGCGGTGTCTTCACGTGGAACAGCAACGTTCCAGGAGGACACCATGGCGCTACGCGTCCCGAAGGCCGAGCTCCCAGCGGAGCTCAAGGAGAAGATGATCGAGCAGCTCGGCGCCGTGCCGGAGAACGTCGAGGTGCTCTGGCACAGCCCCCCGGTCGCCCAGGACAACCTGGAGTTCGGCGCCAGGATCGGCGCGTGGGACGCGGTCGACGCGGCCCTCAAGTCGTTCGCTCACATGGTCGTCGCGGCGCGGGTCGGCTGCGGCTGGTGCTTGGACGTCGGCTACTTCCAGGCGCACAACCAGGGCTTGGACGTGTCGAAGGCGAGCCAGGTGCCGCGCTGGCGGGAGTCGGAGGCGTTCACGCCGCTGGAGCGGGATGTGATGGAGTATGCCGAGGCGATGACGGACACGCCGCCGACCGTCACCGACGCGATGTACGCGGGCCTGCTCGACCGGCTCGGCCCGGCGGCGATGGTCGAGCTCACCGCGTTCGTCGCCTACGTCAACCTCGCGACCAGGGCCAACGTCGCGAACGGGGTCGAGTCGCAGGGCTTCTCCGCCGTGTGCGAGGTCCCGCTGGCGGCGCGTCCGGCCGCGGCGCGCTCCGGGCCGTCCGGCGCGGTGTCGCCGGCATGAGCGAGGATCCGTTCGTCGTCCATCGCAGCCTGCTGTTCACCGTCGCCTACGAGATGCTCGGGTCGGCGGCCGACGCCGAGGACGTCCTGCAGGATGCGTGGCTGCGGTGGGCCGACGTCGACGCCTCGCAGGTGCGGGACCCGCGGGCTTACCTGGTCCGGGTCGTCACCCGGCAGGCGCTGAACCGGCTGCGGACGGTGGCGCGCAGGCGCGAGGACTACGTCGGCGAGTGGCTGCCCGAGCCGCTGCTGACCAGCCCCGACGTCGCCGAGGACGTCGAGCTCGCCGAGAGCGTCTCGATCGCGATGCTGACCGTCCTGGAGACGCTCGGGCCGACGGAGCGGGCGGTGTTCGTGCTCCGGGAGGTCTTCGACATGCCGTACGGGGAGATCGGGGAGGCCGTCGGGAAGTCGGCGGCCGCGGTGCGCCAGATCATCCGGCGGGCCCGGGAGCACGTGGCGGCCCGGCGGCCGCGGGTGCGGGTGAGCCGGTCCGAGCAGCAGGCCGTGCTGGAGCGGTTCCTGGCCGCGGTGCGGACCGGCCGGTTGCAGGAGCTGATGGAGGTGATGGCGCCGGACGTGGTCCTGGTCGCCGACGGCGGCGGGGTCGCGGCCGCGGCGCTGGCGCCGGTCCACGGGGCCGAGCGGGTCGCGGCGGTCCTCGCGCGCGCCGACCGGGCGCCGGAGGCGTTCGAGACGGCGACGGTGTGGCTCAACGGCGCCCCCGCGGGCCGTTTCGAGATCGACGGCGAGCCGACCGCGGTGAGCGTCGTGGTGGACGGCGGGCGCATCACCCACGTCTACCTGATGAGGAACCCGCGGAAGCTCACCCGGCTCAACGCCCAGGCCGACCTGGCACGGTAGTCGCGGCCGTGGCGCGAAGCGTGTGTTCCGGACGGCGGGACCGTCCGGAACAACACGCGAACGAGTCGGTCGGTGTGAGGTGACCTGCGGTGGTAACGCCCTCAGCGGCGGCGACCACTCATGGTTGTGCGACGAAAAGAACGGGAACCGACGATGGGGCGGTCGCAGGACGGACGTCCTGCGACCGATCCCGACCCGAGGCTGTGCGGCGTCGATTCGAGCCCCTTCACCGCCTTTTATCTCCGCCATGTCGATGACGTACTGCGTTTCGTGGTGCGGCGCGTAGCCGACCCGCATGTGGCCGCGGATCTCACGGTGGCCGGCCGGCGGCTGCTCGACGCGGACGACATCGGTCATTTCGAAGAACGCATCGACGCGGCGGAAGGGGCCCGCCGCGTCCACATGGAGATGGCCGCCCTGCACGCCGGCGAACGCGCCGTGCTGGAGCTGATCGCGGTCGACGGCCTCACGGTGACCGAGGCCGCCGCCGCAGAGCAGACGCAGCCGACCGCGCCGAGAGCGGCGGCCCGATGGCGCAGGCCGGCGCGCATCGCGGTCACTGCCGTCGCGGTGAGCGGCCTCTGCGCCGCGATCCCGGCGACCGTAACGACAACATCGTGCCCGCTCCCGGATTCGTCGACCAATCCACGTCCCCGGGTTCCAGGACGGTCGCGGTGATCCATCCCGACAAGCAACCCGCCGGATCCACGCTCGTTTTCGGCATGGTCCGCACGTCCAAGGACGGTTGGATGATGGGCATCAACGTCCAGAAGCCGCCGAGAACAGATCTCTGCGCCGTTCTCGGATCCGGGTGACCGGGTGAGGTGACCGCGAGTGCGGTCACCTCACCTCCGGTCAGGCGCCGACGTAGTCGGCGAGGTGGCGGCCGGTGAGGGTGGAGCGGGCGGCGACGAGGTCGGCGGGGGTGCCCTGGTAGACGACGGTGCCGCCGTCGTGGCCCGCGCCGGGGCCGAGGTCGATGATCCAGTCGGCGTGGGCCATGACGGCCTGGTGGTGCTCGATGACGACGACGGAGGTGCCGGAGTCGACGAGCCGGTCCAGCAGGCCGAGGAGCTGCTCGACGTCGGCGAGGTGCAGGCCGGTGGTGGGTTCGTCCAGGACGTAGACACCGCCCTTGTCGGCCATGTGCGTGGCGAGCTTGAGGCGCTGCCGCTCGCCGCCGGACAGCGTGGTGAGCGGCTGGCCGATGCCCAGGTAGCCGAGCCCCACGTCGGAGAGCCGGCCGAGGATGCGGTGCGCTGCGGGCGTGCGCGCGTCCCCGGAGCCGAAGAACTCCTCGGCCTCGTCCACCGGCATCGCGAGCACCTCGCTGATGTCGCGGCCGCCGAGCCTGTACTCCAGCACCGCCGCCTGGAACCGCTTGCCCTCGCAGTCCTCGCAGGGCGCGGCGACGCCCGCCATCGTCACCAGGTCGGTGTAGATGACGCCGGCGCCGTTGCAGGTGGGGCAGGCGCCCTCGGAGTTGGCGCTGAACAGGGCCGGCTTCACGCCGTTGGCCTTGGCGAACGCCTTGCGGATCGGGTCCAGCAGCCCGGTGTAGGTGGCCGGGTTGCTGCGCCGCGACCCCTTGATCGCGCCCTGGTCGATCAGGACGACGCCGTCGCGGCCGGGCAGCGACCCGTGGATCAGCGAGCTCTTCCCGGACCCGGCGACGCCGGTGACGACGGTCAGGACGCCGAGCGGGATGTCGACGTCCACGTCCCGGAGGTTGTGGGCGTTCGCGCCGCGGATCTCTAGCTTCCCGGTGGGCCGGCGGACGGTCTCCTTCAGGGTGGCGCGGTCGTCGAGGTGGCGGCCGGTGATCGTGCCGGACGCCCGCAGCCCTTCGACGGTGCCCTCGAAGCAGATGGTGCCACCCGCCGTTCCCGCGCCGGGGCCGAGGTCGACGACGTGGTCGGCGATCGCGATGGTCTCCGGCTTGTGCTCCACGACCAGGACGGTGTTGCCCTTGTCGCGGAGTTGCAGCAGCAGCTCGTTCATCCGCTGGATGTCGTGCGGGTGCAGGCCGATGCTGGGCTCGTCGAACACGTAGGTGACGTCGGTCAGCGACGACCCGAGGTGGCGGATCATCTTGACGCGCTGCGCCTCGCCGCCCGACAGCGTGCCGGACGGCCGTTCGAGCGAGAGGTAGCCCAGCCCGATGTCCGAGAACGAGTCCAGGGTCTGCCGCAGCGCGGTGAGCAGCGGCGCGACCGACGGCTCGTCCAGGCCGCGGACCCACTCGGCCAGATCGCTGATCTGCATCGCGCAGGCGTCCGCGATGCTGATCCCGTCGATCTTGGACGAGCGGGCGCCCTCGCTGAGCCGGGTGCCGTCGCACTCCGGGCAGGTGGTGAAGGTGACCGCGCGGTCGACGAACGCGCGGATGTGCGGCTGGAGCGACTCCCTGTCCTTGGACAGGAACGACTTCTGGATCTTGGGGATCAGGCCCTCGTAGGTCAGGTTGACGCCCTCGACCTTCACCTTGGTCGGCTCCCGGTAGAGGAAGTCCTGCATCTCCTGCTCGGTGAACTTGCCGATCGGCTTGTTCGGGTCGAGGAAGCCCGACTCGGCGTAGACGCGCACCGTCCAGAAGCTGTCGGACTTCCAGCCGGGGATGGTGAACGCGCCCTCGGCGATCGACTTCGACTCGTCGTAGAGCTGGGTGAGGTCGATGTCGGAGACCGTCCCGCGGCCCTCGCAGCGCGGGCACATGCCGCCGGTGCGGGTGAACGTCGCCCGCTCGGCCTTGCGGTTGCCGCGCTCGACCGTGATCGCCCCGCTCGCCCGGACCGACGGCACGTTGAACGCGTACGCGCTCGGCGGCCCGATGTGCGGCCGCCCGAGGCGGCTGAACAGGATGCGCAGCATCGCGTTGACGTCGGTGGCGGTGCCGACGGTGGAGCGGGGGTCGGCGCCCAGCCGCTGCTGGTCGACGATGATCGCGGTGGTCAGCCCCTCCAGGACGTCCACCTCGGGCCGCGCGAGCGTCGGCATGAACCCCTGCACGAACGTGCTGTAGGTCTCGTTGATCAGCCGCTGCGACTCCGCCGCGATCGTGCTGAACACCAGCGAGGACTTGCCCGACCCGGAGACGCCGGTGAACACCGTGAGCCGCCGTTTGGGGATCTCGATGCTGACGTCCTTGAGGTTGTTCTCGCGCGCGCCGTGCACGCGGATCAGGTCGTGGCTGTCGGCGGCGTGCCCCGCGGGCCGCGCGTCGTCGGTGCTCTCGGCCATGCTCTCCGTGTCTCCATCCGCCGGGCGGAGCCGCTCTCGCGGTCCCCCTGCCGGCCTCGCCCGGTTTGGTCTCAGTGGCTCTGAGCAGTATGTCCGGTGTCGGTCGATGGAGATGAGGCTAGCCGCAGCCCGGTGACCAGCGCTTCTCGATTCCTGATCACTCGAAGCGGCGGGGGCTCAGCGGCTCAGCACGGTCTCCCGCTGGACGTGCGACAGCTTCTCGGGGTTGCGGACGAAGTAGCACCCGGTGATCAGGCCGTCCTCGATCCGCATCGCCACCACGGTGTCGACCTCCCCATCGATCCGCAGGACGAGCCCCGGGCGGCCGTTGACCTCGACCGCCTCGAACGTCGCCTGGGCGTCGAGCCTGCGCAGGCCGCCCGCGAGGAGGCGGGCCACCTTGCCGGCCCCGACGATCGGCCGCTGCACGGCCTGCTTGACCCCGCCGCCGTCGCTGAGCAGCACGACGTCCGGCGCGAGGACGTCCACCAGGCCCTGGAGGTCGCCCGTCTCGACCGCCCGCTGGAACGCCTCCATCGCCGCCCGGGTGTCGGCGGCGGAGGCGACGTCGTGCGGCCGCCGCGCGGCGACGTGGGCCCGGGCCCGGTGCGCGATCTGCCGGACCGCCGCCGGGTTCTTCCCGACGGCCTCGGCGATCTCGTCATAGCCCAGGTCGAACACCTCGCGCAGGACGAACACCGCGCGCTCGACCGGGCCCAGCGTCTCCAGCACCAGCAGCATCGCCATCGACACGCTGTCGGCGAGCTCCACGTCGTCGGCCACGTCCGGCGCGGTCAGCAGCGGCTCGGGCAGCCACGGCCCCACGTAGGACTCCCGGCGCCGCCCGAGGACGCGCAGCCGGGTCAGAGCCTGCCGGGTCGCGATCCGCACCAGGTAGGCGCGCTGGTCCCGCACGGTGTCGAGGTCGACCCCGACCCAGCGCAGCCAGGTCTCCTGAAGGACGTCCTCGGCGTCGGCGGCCGAACCGAGCATCTCGTAGGCGACGGTGAACAGCAGGTTGCGGTGAGTGACGAACGCCTCGGTGGCCCGATCCAGGCGGGGGCCGTCCGCCTCGGCCGCCTCCGCTGATCGTTCGCTGTGCTCGCTCATTCCCGGCTCCTGCTGATCGGCTTTCGACTGTGGCACACGCACAAGACGCCGCCTTCCACCGCCCTGTGACACCCGCGCCTGGGTGACACACGTCACAACCAGAGCCGGTCTTCACCTGCGGTCCCGCGATGGCTCCCGCTCCATATCGTCGGCATATCAAGAAGCGCATACGGGTCGGCAACAGCGCGCTGCCTTGACTGGCGGCATGACGCGAACTCCCTCACCAGCGCATACGAGGACCCGCCGGTTCCTTGGCGCCGGCCTGGCAGCCGTCGTAGCGGCGACCATCGCGATCTCCGGCTGCCTGCTGCACGGCTCCTCGTCCTCCTCGGCCGCACCACGCCTTAAGGCCTCGCTGCCCGCACCGTCCATGGAATCCCTCTCGGCCGCGCCTTCCTCGAAGACACCCCGTGCCCCGCGCCGCGGCGCGCTCGGCGAGGCCGACGGTGTCGTCCCCGACGGCGTGACGGTCTTCGATGACACGACCGCGGCCGTGACCAGGCTCAATCCGAAGCTGCTCACGAGCCTCCGCCGGGCCGCGTCGGACGCCGCCGATGACGGCGTCACGTTCTACGTCAACAGCGGCTGGCGCTCCCCGGAGTACCAGGAGCGGCTCCTGCGCGACGCGATCGCCAAGTACGGGTCCGAACACGAGGCCGCCCGTTGGGTGGCCACCCCGGCGACGTCCCCGCACGTGTCGGGGAACGCGGTCGACATCGGGCACTCCGACGCGTCGGCGTGGCTGTCCCGCAATGGCGCCAGGTACGGGCTCTGCCAGATCTACCGGAACGAACCCTGGCACTACGAACTGCGCGCCGACGCCGCCGATCGTGGCTGCCCGCCCATGTACGCCGACCCCACGCACGACCCGAGGATGCAGCGGTGACGAGTGTTCACGGTGATCCGTCCGCACCCCCTACAGTGCCGGTGGTACCGGCCGGCTCGCGTGAGGAGATCTGTGACGGGGAACGACGCCTGGGACCCTTTCGGCACGCTCCGCCGCGCCCTGTGGATCACCGGCGGGCAGTGGGCCGGCAAGTCCACCGTCGCCCGGACGCTGGCCGTCCGGTACGGGCTGACCGCCTACCACTACGACCACCACGACGCCCGCGGCCACAACGACCGCCGGATCGCGCGCCGAGCCCGGCTCGGGCAGCCTCTCGCCGACCCGGACCCCGACCAGACCTGGGTGAACACCACACCACAGGACATGGCCGCCGAGACGCTGGCCGGCTTCCCCGTCCGGTTCGAGTGGGCCTTGGACGATCTGCGCTGCCTGGTCTCCGGGCGTCCCATCATCGCCGAGGGCTGGGGGCTCCGCCCTGAGCTGGTCGCCCCGATCATCGACTCGCCCCGGCGGATGGTCGTCATGGTGCCCACCCCGTCCTTCCGCGAGCGCCAGTTCCGCGAACTCCCCCGCGCCGCCACCCTCGGCGCCCGCGTCAGCGACCCCGACCGAGCCGTGCGCAACCGGCTGGAACGGGACCGCCTCGTCGCCGACGACGCCGTCCGCTCCGCCGAGCGCCTCGGCATCCGCGTGATCGAGGTCGACGGATCCCACGACGCCGCAACCGTCGCGGACATCGTCGCCGACCATTTCCGCCCCTACCTGCCACCGGCGGAGCCCCACACCCCCTGATCGACCAGAACGTCCAGCCGCCCCCCGGGGTGGGCCGCCAGCCATAGAAGCACGCCAAAACGCACCATGCCGCGCGCTCCATAGGCCCCTCTCAGCGCTCTCAGCGAGGCTCCGGCGGTCTAGCCTGGCCATGGTCGGAGATGGTCTCGCCGCCGAGGCCAGTCTGCCGGGTGTCTGAGACATTGGCCGCGCGTTGTTCGGCCAGTGCAGCGCGTTCGCGCTGCTCAGCGGCTTCGGCGCGGGCGGCATCGCGCTCGCGTTCGAGGGCCTGGAACTGTGCGGTGCGGGCGGCGCGGTCAACCGCGAGATCGGTGCGTGCGTCGTCCCGTTCGTTGCGCAGTTCAGTGGCCTCCTCCTCGGCTCGACGACGCTGAGCCTCGGCTTGGGCAACGGCCTGTTCGGCCTGCGTCCGGACGGCGTCCATCTGTGCGGCGGCCTCCCGCAGGAGCCGTTCGCTTTCCTGCTCGTGCCGCTGCACCTGCGCGGTGAGGTCGGCGATGGTCGCGGTATCGGCGGCGTGCTGGCGGCGTGCTTCGGCCAGATCGGCGGTTACGGCTTCCAATCGGGCCGCTCGCTCATCGCGGTCGGCGCGGAGCGCGCGCAGTTCCTCGTCCAGTTCACGGAGGCGGGTTACGGCGATAGCAACCTCGCTGCGGGCGGTGTCACGCTCGCTGCGGGCCTCCTCTCGCGCAGCCACGGCCAGGTCGCGTTCGGTCTCGGCTGCGCCGCGCACGCGTTCGTGTTCGGCGATCCGCTCGGCCGCCTCGCGGTCGCGCCGGTCGGCTTCAGCGACCGCCCGGCGGGCGTCACGCTCGGCTTTCTCTCTGGCCTCGGTAGCGTCCCGGGCGGCGGCGCGGGCGCGGGCCTCGCTGCGCGCGGCGGTGTCGGCGGCCTGTTCGGCGGCTCTGGCCTCGGCGCGAGCGTCGGCCTCGGCGCGCTCGGCCGTCGCGACGCGCTCCAGCAGCCCGGTACGGATCTCAGTGCCGAGCTCCAGCAGCGCGGCGATCTCGGCGGCGGTGTCGCGCAGGCCGGGCACGAGCTGATCGAAGGCCTCCTGGAACCGGTGGAGCGCACCATCGGTGACGGTCGCGGCGGCGCGGCGCCGTAGCTGGGAGGCGCGGTCGGCGTGCGCCTTGGAGCAGTACTTGGGCGGCTTGCCCCCTTTGCGGCGGCCCTCAGCGTCCACCGCCGGTGGAGGCGCCGGACGGTCGCACGGCTCCCACTCGTTCAGCGCACAACGCCAGCCCTCCCCCGCCCCCACGCGAAGCCCGCCAGGAACGCCCTCCTCATCCTCACGTGAAGCCACGGCACCAGTGCGACCACTCTCGTCGCGGCCGCCGTCCTGGTCAGGGCTGGTACGCAGCTCATCACTCATGCCCGACAGTGTCTCACAATCGCGATCACGTTTCGCGATTATGTATCGCGATGTCGCGACCGATTTTCAGAGCCCAGCTCTGAACTAGAAGAAGGGATAGTTCTTCGCACCTTGACCACCCCACGGACGTTCGGCTCGCTCGGCTCACCTAGCGCGCTCAAGGCCCTGGCATGAGCACGAGTGGCAGCCGTACGGCACGTCTGCGACGCCCTGGCAGGTGTGTCCGCGTGCTCGCCGTCATCAGCACCGACGTGGACGCGTGGACGCCCCAGCCGACCCACCGTGGTCGACGCCGAGTTCCCCGACCACACGACGCGTCCTCGTCCCCCCGGTCAGGACCGTGAGTTCGAGAGAAGACGGCTGGCATACGCCAGAGAAAGATCGTCAGGACGCGTTGTAGCTAATTGGAGTGGGGATACAACGACGGCTGAGCGTTCGGCTCGGCCGTCGGTGGCGTAGCGGTGGTGCTTGGCGGCGGCCAGCCCTGGTCCGCGGCGTCGGCGGCCTGCGCGACGGTGCTCGGCTTGGCAGCCGGCGCACCACCCGTGCCAGTTTGGGTGCCTTTACCGGTTGAGATGGACAAGCTTGTCGAGCACTGGACTGCGCTTCAGGACGAGCTGAAAGCTCATGGCGGGCAAGCGCAGTCCGATGCTGACGCGGTGGCTGGCGGCTGAGCTTGCGCACGCCGAACGCCACCCGGATCGGGTGCGGGAGGAGTTACCGCCGCACTGCCGTGACGAGCGGATCGAGCGCTGAGCTCCGACTCGTGGGTCGCACCGCGGCACCACCGGTCATGGTTGCATCATGTCGCCTGCCGGTGGATCCATGTGCAGGTCGGCGGCGTGCTCGACGGCCCATCGGCCCAGTGCGGCGAGTTGCTCGCGCAGCGACGCCCCGACTCCGGTCAGCGCGTACTCCACGCGGCCCGCTCTGCCGGATGCCGGAGTCCGGCTCACCAGCCCCTCGGCCTCCAGCGCTCGCAGGGTGCGAGTGAGCACGCGGCGGCTGATCCCCTCGATGGCTCGGTCCAGTTCGTTGAAGCCGTGCGGCCGCTCGGCGAGCAGCCGGATCACTGCGGGACTCCACTTGTCGCCGACCCGCCGCAGGACGCCCGTCACCGGGCACGCGCCGTATTCGGCGGTGGTGACGACGGGCCGGCGCGTCACTGCGCCGTCCGTCGCTGCTCCGGTTGTCACCGGGCCAACGGCCGCCATGTCAGTGGACATGAAGGTGCCTTCTTTCGGTCCCGCCGGGTCGTCATGAGGATCAGCGTATGCACACGTTCGACATCGGCGCGGTCTCGGTGACCAGGATCCCGCACTTCGAGAATCTGCCTCTGCGCCCCGCCGCGCTGCTCCCCGGCACCGGCCCCGACCTTTGGGAGGCGAACCGTGCCTGGCTCGCTCCCGATCACTGGGACCCCGTCTCCGGCCGCGTCCGCATCTCCGTCCACAGTTGGCTGCTGCGCAGTGGCGGGCGCACGATCCTCATCGACACCGGTCTGGCCCCCGACCCGGGCCGGGAGGGCGTCCCCGTCGGCGCGGACCTGCCGGCGGCGCTGGCCGCCGCAGACGTGGCGCCCGGCGACATCGACCTCGTGGTGTGCACGCATCTGCACGCCGACCACGTCGGCTGGAACACCCGCGAGGACGACGGCGAGCACGTCCCGTTCTTCCCGCGGGCCCAGTATCTGTTCTCCGCGCCCGACCTCGCCTTCTTCGACCCCGAGACGCTGGTGGAGGAACCCGGGCGCAGCGCCGTTGTCCATGCCCGGTCGGTAGAGCCGGTGCTGCGTTCCGGGCAGGCGCTCATCTGGGACGACCATTGCCTCATCGACGAGAACCTGCGGCTCGACCCCGCACCCGGACACACGCCGGGACACGGCGTGCTCGCTCTGGAGTCCGAAGGTGAGCGTGCGCTCTTCGTCGGTGACCTGCTCCACACGCCCGTCCAAATTCTGGCACCGGACGCCTCCAGCTGCTTCTGCCACGACCCGTCGGCCGCCGCCCGAACCCGCCGCCGCATCCTCGAACGGGCCGCGGACACCGCCGCGCTGGTCCTGCCGGCTCATTTCTGCGGGCCGGGCGCCCTTGAGATCGGCCGCGACGGAACGCGGTTCACGGTCCGACGCTGGGCCGCCTGATCACCGTCTCCGGGCCCTTACCTGGCCCGTTAACGGCACCCGCAGTTGTGGGCCTGCGGGGCGGCGCCTTCCCACGCCGTCATCGGCTCCCCGCGCCCAGGCAAGGCCGCTTCCGCTCCCCATAGCCAGCGTGGCCGGACCGCCCGCAGCTCGTCGTCCTCGTCGCAGGGGTGCGGCTCGATGCGGTGGTCGGCCTCGGTCAGCACCTCGACGGCGCGCTCGCGCGCGGCCGGTTGCCAGGCGGGGTCGGTGAAGTCGTCGCAGAAGCCCACGGTGAGCGAGTCATGGCATTCCACCGAGAACCCGACGCAGGAGGGGAACTCCGTGCAGCCCGCGCCGCTGGGCGGATCGTGTTCGGGGACCCGCTGGTGGTTGCTGCTTACGGAAGATTTGAGCGCGGAGCCGTTGGGTCGTCGCCGTTGCTGTGGGTGCGTTGAGTGATGGTGCGTTCGAGGCCGTCAAGGAGGGCGAGGAGGCCGAACTCCCGGGTCGTGGTGGTCGAGGGGATGGCCACGGTGTTGGCCAGCAGCGGGAAACGGTCGGCGTTGAGGAGTAGCAGGTCGCGCATGACGCGAGCGGCGCTGCCGTCCGTCCAGGTCTGAGTGCCTTGGGTGGCGGGCGGGTGTGTGGCGCGGATGTGGTGGGACACCATCATGACCGCGTCGAGCCGTTCGCGTTCGGTCAGGGGGGTGTCGGTGAGGGCGCTGAGAGCTGTTTCGGACCATGCGGTCTCACGCGGGCCCATGACGCGGTCGCCCACGGTGACCGACGGCAGCCAGGGGTGGCGCCGCCAGGCGGCGGACAGTCCGCGGGCGTACTCCTCCAGCTTGGCCCGCCAGCCGGCCGCCCCGCTCAGGTCGGGGGGTGTCCCGACCGCCGCCTCGATCATGATGGCCATCAGCTCTGTCTTGCCGTTGACATAGCGGTACAGGGCCATCTTGGTGAGGCCGAGCTCGGCGGCGATGCGGTGCATGGAGACCGCCTCCAGGCCCTCGGTATCGGCGACCTCGACGGCGGTGTCTGCCAGCCGGGCGAGATCGAAGGCGGGCCTGGGGCCTCTGACGCGCGGCTTTCGCAGGCCCCACAACAGTTCCGCCAGTGTCCTCGGATCCTCGTTGACCGCCACGTCGCCTCCCTTGCCATCCCCCGAAACTGTATCTACCGTACACAGTGTCCTAGGGACACAGTTAATTCCAAGCCCGGGAGCAGGCGGCGGCCGAGGGGCCATCGCCGCGAGACAAGGAGTGGGCCATGTCCAAGTCAGTGCTCGACATGTCGATGTCCCTCGACGGGTACATCGCCGATCCCAACGACTTCCTTGGCGGCGACGATGGCGAGCGGCTGCACAAGTGGGCCGACTCGGACCAGCATCCCGAGCCGGTCAAGCAGTTCCAGGACGAATGGAACGGGGCTGGCGCGATCCTCGCGGGACGGCGGACCGCTGAGCTCATGGACCACTGGGGCGGCTCTCACGGCGGTCTTCCGATCTTCGTCCCCAGCCACCGGCCGCCCGGCCCGGCCGCCAGGTGGGGCTATCCGCTGGTGACCTACGTGAACGACGGGATCGAGAGCGCGATGGCGCAGGCGAAGGCCGCCGCCGGGGAACGGGACGTCCAGATTCGTGGCGGCGCGTACACGGTGCAGCAGGCTCTCAAGGCGGGAGTGCTGGACGAAGTGCAGATCCACCACATTCCAGTACTCCTGGGCGCAGGGCGCCGGTTGTTCGACACCCTGCCGTCGGAGATCGAGTTAGAGATCGTTCAAGTGCTCGACACGCCCGAGGCCACCCACATCCGCTACCGCGTCCGCCGCTGAGCCGATTCCGCGATCTGAAGGTGTGGATCACGGCATTCGCGAACGGAGTCTTGGTGCGATGCCCGCGCTGCGCCGGGTGCGCCGTGGTGTTCGCTCATCTGGGCGTTCCTGTGCATCGGCGCGTCCTTTGGAGTGGGGACGAGTTGAAACGCTGAGGCGGTCGCGCGGCTCAGATCGTGCGCTGGCCAACGACGAGTTCCAGTCGTCTTCGATTCTGCGCAACCACGGCGGTCGACCCGTACTTCGGCTCGCCCTTGTGGCACCAGGGCGGGTTTCGCGGTCACCTCTTGTGGGCGTACAACCTCCGACGCCCCGCTCGCCACGGCCTGAGCCAGGCCTGTTCGCCCCATCGCCTCTGACACCCTCGACCATCTCTCTGGACCGCTCACCTCGCTGACCCGTGATCAACACGCGGCCCGCTTCTGTCGTATGCCGGCGCGCACCCCTTCCTCGAATGACCGGGCGGCGCATCGGCGTGTAACGCTTCCCTGCGGTTCTCCCAAGGTGGGCAAAGCGACTTGGCAGGGAGGACGGCGATGCATGTTCGACATCGGCACTGACCCGGAGGCCTTCGACGCCTTCTACCGGCGGCACGTCCGGATGGTGACCGGCTTCGTGGCCCGCCGGGTGCTCGATCCGCATCTTGTGGACGACCTCACCACCGAGGTCTTCCTGGCCGCCATCGAGACGGCGGACCGGTACCAGGCCAAGCTCGGCAGCGAGACGGCCTGGCTGGTGGGCATCGCCCGCAATGTCCTGGCCGCCGAACGCCGCCGCGGTGCCCGGCAGCTCGACAAGGACCGCCGCGCCGGAGGCCGCAGGCCCTTGGGCCTCGACGACATCGAACGTCTGGAGGAGCGGATCGACGCCGAGCGCGCGGCCCGGCACCTCATGGCGGCCATCGCGGACCTGCCGGACGGGCTCCGGGCGGTCCTGGAACTCGTCGACGTGGACGGTCTGTCGGCCCCCGAGGCGGCGGCCATCTTGAAGATCCGGCCCGGCACCGCGCGGGTCCGGCTGCACCGTGCCCGCCGCCTGCTCAACCCGGCGGCTGTAGCGACCCTGGAGGGAGCATCATGACCGATCTGGACGCTCTCGAAGAACGCCGCCTGACCGAGCTCAAGCAGATCGTGGCGGCCCGCGCCGCAGCCACGCCGCCGCGCCGTAGCCGATCACGGATCCGGGCCTCGGTCGGGACGTGGGCTCCTACCTGGGGCGTTGCCGGACACCTCCGGCCGCGCTTGTGGGTCGCGGCCTCCGCGGTCGCGGTCGCCGCGGTCACGGCTACGCTGGTGACCTCGCTGGGCGGCACCGACCCGGCGTACGCCGTCACCAAGCACACCGACGGCACTGTCGACATCGACATCCGCGACTTCCACGACGCCGACGCGTTGTCTCGGCAGCTCAGCAAGCTCGGCGTCCCCGCCAGGGTCTTCTACATCGAGGGGCCCTACCTTTGCCGCCAGCCGTATGCCTACAAGATCGACGATATCCCGAAGGGCCTTTACAGCCAGCCCATCGACGTGCCCGGCGACCCGGAACTCATGCGGCTCCAGATCAACACCCGGCTGATGCGACCCGGCCAGTACTTCGTCTTCGTCCTCACCGTCACCAGGCACCAGGGCGGCACCGATCAGGGCGTCGGCGAGTACCTCGTGGCCGGACGGCTGATCCCGTGCCGGTTCTATCCGGCCCCCACCCCGGCCCGTCCGCCGGGCCTTCCGAAGAACGTCGTGGTCGGCGGCCCCATCGGAGACATCCTGTTCGCGGGCGACTAGCCCGGGCCTGATTCGTCGCTTGGACGGTCACCCGGTCGACGATCAGCTCCACCGTCGGCCGACGGTGACCGTCCGAGGCGGCGGCTCCGGTCCCGATCACCGCCACCCATTCGGGTCGGACGCTGCCGGACGTAGCGGCCGTCATCCGCCGATGTCGAACTCGGCTTCGACGTCAGCGGTAATGACGCCGAAGCGAGGTCACGCCAACGTCAGCCGAGAAACTCGTCCAACGCGGCCTATCGATCCGATCCTGGTCGACCCCCTGGGCCCGCATGGTCCACCTCACGCGCTCAAGGCGCTGGCATGTGCGCGGTTGGCAGCCGTACGGCACGTCTTCGACGCTCTGGCCGGGTTGCCGCCGCGTACTGGCCGTCATCGCACCGACGTGGAGCTCTGAACACCCGCGCTCGCAGCCGACTCACCGTGGTCGACGCCGAGTTCCCCGACCACACGACGCATCCTCCGAGGGTGTGCGAGGGGTGGCGGCCCAGGAGGCGAGTAGGCGGAGGCCTTCTTCGGAGGAGGAGCCGGGTTCGGAGGCTATTTCGAGACCCCTCGTAGGCGAGGGTGAGGTCGCCGACGGCCTGGTGGTGGAAGCGTTTGGTGCCGGTCCCGTGGTGGCGGACGTTATGTGCGCCTCAGCGGGTGCGGAACTCGTTGCTGCGGGTGGACACTTCGCCGACCAGGTCGTGCAGGTCCTTGTCTCAACCTCGACGCCGTCAAGTAGGTCGCCACCGCGTCGTTGACGCTTGCGTGGAGACGGCGCCGAGAGTGGAGCCGGTACCGCCGCGCAAGGGCAACTATTGGTGGCAGCACGAGACCGCGCGCATCTACTCTTCGCACCTGGACGACGATCGGTGGTATCCGTCCGGCACCTTCCTGGAGGAGCGAGTGGCGCGGGCGCGTCTACCGTCCGGACTGCGCTGGCCGCACGGGCTGGCCCTTCGCCTCACGCTTCACCTGCACGGATAGCCGCGCTCTCGACATCGCGTCCTGCTGACGGCCGCACCAAGTGCCAACACTTGACCGCAGCGGACGGCACCCGGTCCCATGTGCGGATCGCAGAAGAGGACGGTCTAGCCGGCGCCTCGGTGTCCGTCGCGGACTACCGCCAACCCGCCGACCCGGGTCGTGATACCCGCCGGCCCGCGTCGGGCCGAAGCGAGCACGCTGGCCGGTCGACCGAGTGTGTCGCCCTGCTCCACCTCGATCGCGATCGTCTGTGCCCCTGTCGTGCCGAGCAGGTGGGCGGCCAGGCAGCCGGTGCTGTTGGCGTTGGCGACGTCCTCGTCGACACCGATCGCCGGCGCGAACATCCGCGCCGCACCCGGTCGGTCGTCCACCGGCGGTGCGTACACGAAACAGCCGAGGAGCCCGTACCGTCGGCACGCCGCTGTCAGCCTGCCGAGGTGCGGACGGACTCGGAGCAGCGCCGACCGGTCGCAGACCGGCACCAGCATGCGCGGTGCGCCGGGCGCGGCGATCCGTGGCGCGTCGGTCGGATGCGGATCGTCCGCGGTGAGCCCGAGCGCGGCGATGATCGCGGCGCGCTCGTCCGGTGCCGGGCGACGCAGCGCGACGAGGCCCTGGTCGAACCACACCTCGATGCCAGCGGGGCGGCGGATCGCGACGGTGTCGAACGTGCGCCCGCCGGTGTGCTGGCGGTCGGTCAACTCGCCCAGCGTGGTGCGGGCCAGCCGGACCGCCTGCACGGCAACGGTGCCGTGACCGCAGCCGGAGAGTTCGGCGGTGGCGGTGAAGAACCGGACCGGCAGCCCACCGTCCGGCGTCCGCGCCGGGGCGAGGAACGCCGCGTGCGAGGTGCCAGCCGCGGCGGCAACCGCACGCCGGTCCGCGTCCGTCGCCGCCGGGTCGTCGTCGGTGACGGCCGTGGGGCTGCCGCCCCAGCCGTCGCGCCGTACGCACGCATCGACCACCGTGACATCCGGCCAGGACATCGGCCCACCTTCGACGCTCAACGAACCGGCGACCGCGAACGGCGTCCGCCGATAGGCGAACCGACCGCAACGACCGACCGAACGCGTGCCGGAGCCTACCTGCCTGCCTCGGCCGGTGCCGTCCTGCACCGGATCGTGGATGATGAGCGGACTGCCGGTGGTGCAAGTCGGCGACATCGGCGGTCAACCGCTGGCCTTGCGGCGCCGGGACGGCCAGGTCGTGGCCAGTCTCCCGCGCGCAAAGGCGACACGAGCACCCACGAACCCCGCCACACCAGCGAAGGCCGAAATGGTGGATCCTCAGTGAAGATCTGACTCGATTTGAATCAGTCGATGCCTTCGACGATGCGGAAGTCGCGCTCTACGCCGCCGGGGAGGACGGCCAGCGCCTTCTGGTACGCCTCGCTCTCGTATGCCAAGACGGCCTGTTCAAAGCTGTCGAACTCGACGAGAACGACGCGTTGCGGGATACCGGCCTCGTGGGCGACGACTCGACCGTCACGGGACAGGACGCGCCCGCCCCTAGCCTGGACAGCCGGACGGGCCAACTCGCCGTAGGCGGTCAGAGTCTCAGGGTCGGAAATGGCGGGGTAGACACTGACCCAGTAGCCCTTAGCCATGGAGACCTCCTGTGTTCGGCCGGACACGTCCGACCTCGAATTGGCACTCATATCGATCGATTCCGACGACGGGTACTGCGGTCAGTGGAATCGTCATATGCGCAGGTTAGGGCTTGATGGGCGGCCGAGGGAAAGACTGGTACGGCATAGACTCAGAACAGATCGTTATCAATCGGCAGGAGGGCACGTGGCGCCGGATACGGTGAGCCTGCGGTATTTCCTCGTGCTGGCGCAGGAGTTGAACTTCACCCGCGCGGCCGCACGAATCGGTATCGCACAGCCCGCGCTCAGCGCCCGGATGCGCCGATTGGAGGCGGAACTCGGTACAGCCCTGCTGGTCTGGAACACGCGTAGCGTCGTACTGACCACGGCCGGTGCGGCTTTGGCGGAGTCCGCGCCGCCCGCACTGGCGGCGCTGGACCGGGCATGGGACACCGCTCGGAGCGCGGCGGCCGGAGAACTGGGCACACTGCGCATCGGATACAGCCTCAGCACCGGGGCCGAGACGGCACCGGCCCTGGTGGACGAGCTGATGCGCGGCACCAGCGGACTTGAGGTCACCGCGGTCCCGATGGCGACACCGGAGATCTCCCCCGCGGTCGCCGACGGCCGCATCGATGCCGGGATCACCCGTGGTGAACAGCCGGGCCGTGGCGTGCGCCGGTATTTGCTGCGGCGTGAGCGCACCGGGGTCCAGCTGGCGCAGAACCATCCCCTGGCCGAACACCCGGAGATCGAGATCGCTGACGCGGCCGCGTATCCGCTGCGACTCCCGGACCGTGCGACCAACCCCGTGATCCACGATCAGCTGTCCGCGCTGTTCCGGGACACCCGACCACAGCCCCGATTCCACACGTCCGCGGTCTCCTTCGACATGGCTCAGCGCGACCTGCGCGACGGGGTCACCCTCGCCCCGTCCGGAGAAGCCGCGGTCACGGCACAGCCGGCCGGTCTCACCTGGCGACCGCTGCGGGGCGCGCCCAGCCTGACGATCCACCTGGTCCTCCCTCGCGAGCAGTCGCCACTGCACCGCCGCATCCGCGCCGTCGCCAAAACCCTGGCCGACGAGCTGCACTGGCTGCCGGACTGACGCATAGGAGGTCAAGCGGAACGGGCGCCCACGGTGGCGAGACCGAAGACCTTGCGCCCGGCAGGTTCCGCGCTGATGACGAGGACGGCGGTCTTGTGTGGGCTGGAGCGCGTCGGTCCTCGTCGCCGTACGGTCGAGCAGGCCGGCCTGCCTGGTCATCCTGCTCGCCGTAGCAGCAGCGTCCCGGTGGTCATCGCTGTTGCCGCAGCGACGGCGGCCACTGCGGCGGCGAGAACGGTGGCCGGGAATCCGTAGGCGCTGGAGAGGGCACCGAAGGTGAACGGCGCGATGGTGGCACCCGTGTAGACGCCGATCTGCACGGTGTGCCCGGCGTCCTCGGTACGGCCGGGTACCAGGCGCAGGGTGGTGGCGAGCAGGAGCCCGGTCCAGCCCCAGCCCGCGGAGAAGGCCAGAATTGCACCGAGGACGAACGTCGTCGGCGGCCCGATCGCGACCAGTGCCAGTCCGAGCCCACCGGTGAGCATCATCGCGACGATGACCGCGGGATTGCGGTGGGGAGCCCGGTCGGTGAGCGCCCCGGCGATGATCCGTACGGCGATGGCGAACACGGCGCTGAGCGACAGCAGGTGGCCCGTGACCGTGGTGCCCAGCCCGGAGTGGGTGCCCAGTTCGACGAAGTACGTGGCCACCGCGTTGTTGCCGGTCGCGGAGAGCGCCGCGGCCAGCGCCCAGAGCGCGAGGACCCGTCCGACCGTCCGTTGCTCGTCGCCGACTGCGCCGGCTTCCTTCCTTGGGGGCGGCGGGCTGCCGGGCGCCCGGGCCAGCGGGGCGAGCGCGGCCGGGACGAGCGCGGCGATACCCGCGACGAGCAGGGCGCTCCGCCAGCCGTACGCCGGGAGGACCAGGGCGACCAGCAGGCCGGGGACCAGGGCGCCCGCCCCCAGCGCCGCGCCGATCACGCCCGCGGCCAGCGAACGCCGATGCTCCGGGACGCGCACCGCGATCAGCCGGCCGGCCACCGGCTGGACGAGTGCGTTGCTCAGCCCGCCCACCAGCAGTGTTGCCGTCAGCATCCCCGGCCCGGTCGCCCGCGCCGCCACCAGCATGACCGTCGAAGCGACCAGCGCCGCGGCGGCGAGGACCGTGGGCACCGGCAACCGCGCCGCCGCCCGCTTGGCAACGGGAGAACCGAAGGCGGTGGCGGCGTAGAAGAGGCTCATCGCCAGCCCGACGGTGCTGCGGGCGGTGTGCAGGTCCGTCTCGATCGTCGAGGCCAGTGCTCCGACGGTGAAACCGGGCATCACCGCCGCGGTCGCGGTCAGCGCGGCCACGATGACTCCCGGCCAATGCCGTGCGGACGAGCAGCTGGGCAGGCTGCGGGTGGTCGTCGTCATGGTCAGTCTCGGGGGCGGGTCAGACGTCCAGGGCGCGCCAAGCGGGGCCGGCGCCGTCCCGGCGGACCTGGCCGAAGACCACATCGGCGAAGTGGATGCCGAAGCCGATCGTGTCAGGCTCCTCCAGCTCGGCGACGAGACGATGACGATGCTCGGCGGACTGAGCGGGATCATGGTCGTAGAGGCAGGACCAGTCGGGGTGGTCCACCTGGATCGGTGAATGCAGGGCATCGCCGAAGGCGATCAGCCGGGTACCGCCCCCGGTGATGACGTACTGCGCGTGCCCGGCCGTGTGTCCACCGGTGATCTGGACCCGCACGCCTGGGAAGAC
Source organism: Actinomadura fibrosa (assembly GCF_900659615.1). Lineage (GTDB taxonomy): Bacteria > Actinomycetota > Actinomycetes > Streptosporangiales > Streptosporangiaceae > Spirillospora > Spirillospora fibrosa. The sequence continues at coordinate 69,563 of NZ_CAACUY010000005.1, forward strand.
CTCCTGCCCGTCCGTCACCGTATGCACGCGCGGTGCCAGCGCGGTGGCCTCGTCCTCGCTGATGCCCTGCGCGAGCAGGTCGCGTTGGGCCCATTCGGGTTCGGCCACCAGATACTCGGCCTGGGTGAACGCGGGCTGGTCGCGGCCCGGGGCGGGATGCCAGGCCCAGCCGAGGTGATCGATGTGCAGGTGGGTGAAGGCCACTGCTTCGATCTCCTCTGGCCTGCGGCCGAGCTCGGCCAGGCTGTCCAGCAGTGCGCCACCGTGAACGGCGCCGTTCGGGCTTCCCGGCTCGGCAGGCAGCGACACCGGCCCCCACCCCGCGTCGATCAACAGTGCGCGGTCGCCGTTCTCCACCAGGAGGCCACCGGTACTCGCCACAAGATGGCCGGAGGCGTCCAGGTACTGCGGGTGGGCGGCCCAAACCTCATCGGTGGTGTCCGGCAGCCAGCTGCGCGGCCTCCCCTGGATAGCGCCGTCCGGCACGAAGGAAACCCTCGTGTCGCCGAGCCATACCGAGCGGATTCCCGCTGGCCGCCGCAGCCGTTCATCCTGGTCGACCGTGGAGTCCGCCATGGTCGCGCTCCCTTCCTCGGGTCGGGTCGTTGTCGCGTCCCTCGTCGACGCCACGTCACCATAAGCATCAAGCTTGAACTAGTCAAGCTTCAACTATGTTTGCTTGAACTAGTAAGGCTTCAAATATGCAGGCTTGATGGACTTGCTAGGATCGGACGCATGACCAAGTCCCCAGAACCGCAGGCCATCGCCGAGCGGGAGCTGTGCGGCCTGGTGAACGGACTGGCTCAGCAGATCGCCGCTCACGTACGCGAACGCGCGGTCACCTTGGGTCTCACCTCGGCCCAGGCGACCGCGCTGCGCGAGATGACCGGACCGATGACCATGCGGGAGCTGGCCGAACGCATGAGCTGCGAGCCCTCCAATGCCACCTTCATCGTCGACAAGCTGGAGAAACAGGGCGTCATCGAGCGCCGCGCGCACCCCACCGACCGTCGCGCCAAGCAACTCGTCCTCACCCCGGAGGGCAACGCTCTCCGGGAACGGCTCCTCGAACTCCTCGCCCAGGACTCGCCGCTGGCCGGTCTCACCACCCAGCAGCAGCGCGCCCTTCAGGACCTGCTCGAACAAGCCATCGTCCGTCCCTGAGTTGACGCCGACACACGCTTGTCAGCCCCACTCGGGTCTGCGGAATCAGTGCGGCCTCGCCACCTCGGACGAGCATCGAGATCTTTGACGGCGTCGGCCTGGCCGAGGAGCTGCTGCGGTACGACACCGCGCGCCGCATCGCCGCCACCGGCCGGGCCGGCAGCACGCCCACGCCCGCGAAACGGCGGTTCACGGGGGCGCGCCCGCCCTTCGCTACGCGCTCGTCAACGGTGCGCCCGCCATCCTCTTCGTGCTCGGCGGCCTGGTCATCGGTGCCGTGACGTTCGAACCGGGCACGCTGCCCATGACTCGATGGTGACCCGATGTCCCAGTGCTCGCGTCTCGCGAGTTCTCTGAAGAAAAGTTCGAGGGCTGTGTCGGATTGGGGCGGGGGTGTTCGTAGCAGGGGTGAGAGGCCGCCCAAGGGGGCGCCCAACGGCATAAGAAGGACGTTCCTCATGACTACCTTGATGGAGCCGGGCACGGTCGCCCCACATCGCTCCAGCCGCCGGATGTGGGCGATCCTCGGGCTGGTCCTGCTCGCCGACGCCCTCGACGTGATCGACGCGACGGTCACGAACATCGCCGCTCCCACCATCGCCGGCGATCTCCACGGCGGCGAGGGCCTGGTCAAGTGGCTGGGACCGGCGTACATGCTCGCCATGGGCGTCCTGCTCGTGGTCGCCGGACGGCTGGGCGACAAGTTCGGCCAGCGCAGGCTGTTCCTGCTCGGCGTCGGCGGGTTCACCGTGGCGTCGGCGGTCGCCGGGTTGTCGCCCGACCCGGGCCTGCTCATCGCCGCCCGGGTCGCGCAGGGGGCGTTCGGGGCCCTCCTCATCCCGCAGGGCATGGCGATCATGACGAAGGCGTTCGACCGCGACATGCTCGGCAAGGCGTTCGGGCTGTTCGGCCCGGTGCTCGGCCTCTCCAGTGTCGGCGGCCCGGTCCTCGCCGGGTTCGTCATCAGCGCCGACCTGTTCGGTCTGTCCTGGCGCCCGATCTTCCTCGTGAACGTCGTCCTCGGCATCGCCGGTCTGGTCATGGGCGCCAGGATCCTGCCGCGCGACGGTGACGGCGACCGGTCCACGGTCGTCGACGGCTGGGCCTCGGGCCTGCTCGCGGTGACGATGTTCGGGCTGCTGTTCGGCCTGATCGAGGGCTCGACCAACGGCTGGGGCGCCGTCCCGGTCGTCTCGATCGCCGTCGGGGTCCTGTTCTTCGCCGCCTTCGCCCGCCGCCAGCGCACCGCGGCGCACCCGCTGATCACGCCCTCGCTCATGAGGAACCGCGGTTTCACCTCCGGGCTGGTCGTGTGCCTGGTCGCCGTCGCCGCGGGCAGCGGCCTGCTGTTCGTGCTGTCGCTGTTCCTTCAGGAGGGGCTGCACGTCAGCCCGCGGGGCACCTCGCTCGGTCTGGTGCCGCTCACCCTGGGGCTCGTCGTCGCCGGGTTCGCCGCCATGGGCGGCCTGGTCGCCAAGCTCGGCCGCACCCTGGTCTTCATCGGCCTCGCCGTCGACCTCGTCGGCTGCGGCTGGGTCCTCGCTCTCGTTGAGCACTCCGGGACGGACGTCGGCCTCTGGGCGCTGGCCCCGGCGTTCTCCGTGATCGGCGTCGGCATCGGCCTCAGCTTCGCCGCGATCCCCACCGTCGCTCTCGGCGACGCCAAGCCGGACGAAGCCGGCAGCGCCAGCGGCTCGTTCAGCTCGATCCAGCAGCTCGCGTCAGCGATCGGCTCCGCGGCGGTCACGTCGGTCTTCTTCCAGGCCGCGACCTCCGGACTGGCCCACGCGATGGAGGTCAGCCTCATCGTCGTCCTGGCCGTCACCGCCCTCAGCCTCCCGGTCGTCGCCCTGATGCCCCGCACGGCACCAGCAGAGCCCGAGCAGTGAACGACCGGCCCGAACCATACGAGGACGGCCGACCGCGGGTGCCCCCAACCCGTCGGTCGGCCGTCTCCGTCTAAAAACCGTTGGCCGACGGCGGCGGCCACTGCTACGTTCTGCCGCAGGCCGTGCCGGAGAACGAGGAGGTGGTACCCGTGAACGTTTCGACATGGGTGCTCCCCTCAGGGGTCACGGTCGGACGGTAGGTCGTCCGGGAGCGCCGTTCCTGAGCACTCCCGAAAGGCACGACCATGCATTTCACCTCCGAGCGGCGCCTCGACGACGGCGTCCTCGAACGCGACTTCACCCTCGGCGAGATCCCCGGCGTCCTGTGGACGCCCGGATCCGCATCCGGACCCGCGCCGCTCGTCCTGATGGGCCACCCCGGCGGACTGCCCAGGATGCGCCCCCGGCTGGCGGCCCGCGCCCGGCACGCCGCGGCGGACGGCTTCGCCGCGGCGACCATCGAACTCCCCGGGAGCGGTGACCGGCCCCGCTCGGCAGACGCCGAGCAGGCCCGCGCCGACCTGCGCCGGGTCCTGGAGGCCGGGGAGCCGGTCAGCGAGGACATCATCGACCGGCTCGTCCTTCCGCTCGTTGAGAAGGCCGTCCCGGAATGGCGGACCACCCTGGATGCCCTCCTCGCGCTGCCCGAGATCGGCGGTCCGGTCGGGTTCTCGGGCGGAGTGATCGCCATCGGGGTCCGGCTGGCGGTGGTCGAACCGCGCATCTCGGCCGCCGTCCTGTTCGCCGGGAGCTTCGTGCCGCGCGCCACCTTCGAGGAGGCCCGGCAGGTCACCATCCCGCTGCACGTCCTGCTCCAGTGGGACGACGAAGGGAACGACCGGCAGGCGGCCCTGGACCTGTTCGACGCCTTCGGCTCCAAGGAGAAGGCGCTCAACGCGAACATGGGCGGGCACACCGGCGTCCCGGAGTACGCGGGGGACGCCGCGGCCCAGTTCCTCGCCCGGCACCTGCGCTAGCCGCCTGCCGCCTCCGTCGTCCGGCGGAGGCGGCAGGCGCTGCCGGCCATGACGCCGTTCATCCAGGTCGGGCTTCGGCTCGGCCGTGGTCGGCGGATGCACGACCGTCCCGGCCGCGCCGGTATCGGCCGGTCGGGGCGGCGCGTTCGGCCGCCAGCGCCTCCATCGGCCGTTGGCGTCGCGTTCAGGGGCGCAGCAGTTGCCGGACGCGTGCGGCTTCCCGGGTGAGGTGGACGCGTTCCGGCATGGTCGTGGCGGCGCGGGCGGCCTCGGCGTAGAGGGCGGCGGCCTGCTCCAGGTCGCCGGCGCGTTCGTGCAGGTAGGCCGTCACGGCGGTGTGGCGGGGCAGGGCGGGGTCCAAGTCCGCCAGCGCGGCGAGGCCGGCCCGCGGTCCGTCGGCCTCGCCGACCGCGACCGCGCGGTTGAGCCGGACCACCGGGCTGCCGGTGAGGAGCAGCAGCTCGTCGTACCACTCCACGATCTGGACCCAGTCGGTCTCGGCGGCGGTGCGGGCGTCGGCGTGCAGGGCGGCGATCGCGGCCTGCGCCTGGTACTCGCCCAGCCGGTCGCGGGCCAGCGCGGTCTGGAGGACCGCCACGCCCTCGCGGATCATGCCGGTGTCCCAGCGCGACCGGTCCTGCTCGCCGAGCGGGACCAGGCGGCCGCCCGCGCCGGTGCGGGACGCGCGGCGCGCATGGTGCAGCAGCATCAGCGCGAGCAGCCCCGCGACCTCGGGTTCGTCGGTCAGCGCGACGAGCTGGCGGGCGAGGCGGATCGCCTCGGCCGCCAGGTCGACGTCGCCGCCGTATCCTTCGTTGAAGACGAGGTAGAGCACGCGCAGCACCGTCGCGAGATCGCCCGGCCGGTCGAGCGGCAGCCCCGCGAGCCGCCGCTTGGCGCGGCTGATCCGCTGCGCCATCGTGGCCTCGGGGACGAGGTAGGCCGCCGCGATCTGCCGGGTGGTCAGGCCGCCGACCGCGCGCAGCGTCAGCGCGACGGCCGAGGCCTGCGGCAGGGTCGGGTGCGCGCACAGGAAGAAGAGCCGGAGCGTGTCGTCGGCGGCGGGCGCCGGACCGGCGGGCGGCTCGGTCTGCACGGCCAGTTCCCGTCCCCGCCGGGACGCCTCGGCGCGGGCGGAGTCGAGGAACTTGCGCCACCCGACCGCGACGAGCCATCCCTTCGGGTCGCGCGGCATCTCGTCCGGCCACGTGGCCAGCGCCCGGATCAGGGCCTCCTGCACGGCGTCCTCGGCCGAGGCGAAGTCGGCTCCGCGCCGGACGAGGACGCCGATCACCACGGGCACCAGCTCCCGCAGCAGCGGCTCGTTCATTCGGCGGTCGCGGGCGCTCCGCCGAGGAACGGCCGGACCTCCAGCCATTCGCGGATCGGCTCGCCGCCGGGCCCGGGAGCGGCCGACAGCTCCCCGGCCAGCTCGACCGCGCGCTCCCAGGACTCGACGTCGATGATGTACCAGCCGGCGATGAGGTCCTTGGTCTCGGCGAACGGGCCGTCGGTCACCGGCGGGCGCCCGTCGCCGTCGTACCGGACGAACGCGCCCTCGGGGGCCAGCGCCTGGGTGTCGACGAACTCGCCGGTCTCCTCCAGACGGGCGGCGAAGTCGCGCATGAACTGCACGTGCGCGTCGACCTCCTCCGGCGTCCACTGGTCCATGGGCGGCCAGTCGGCGGCGGGGGTGGGACCGCCCCGGTAGTGCTTGAGCAGCAGGTACTTCATGGTCGTCCTCCTGGGTGGGTGTCTGGTCAGGCCTGCCGGCGTTCGGCACGCTGCCGGACGAGTTCCTCGACCGCGCTGGGGAGGGTCGTGTCGAAGTCAATCAGCTTCGCCCAGGTCGGGGTCACCGCGATCCGGACCATGCCGTCGTAGAGGGAGCGGACCTCGGCCTCCCACTCGACCCGCTGCTCGTCCGTCATCTGATAGGTGCCGTTCATCTGGAGGTACTCGTCCGGGATGCCGTCGACGACCTCCAGCTCCGCCCGGCCGCGGATCAGCAGGATCTTCGGCGGGTGGACCTCGGTATCGATCGTCAGGGCCACCGCCGGGTTGCGTCGCAGCGCGGACAGCTTCGGCGCGTTCTTCGACGTGCACATGACGATCCGGGTGCCGTTCCAGGTGAACGCGATCGGGATCGCGCGCGGGGTTCCGTCCTCGGCGACGTAGGCCAGGCGGGTCAGGTCGCGGGAGAGGAGTTCCCGGCTGAGCGGACGGTCCAGGATGTCAGCGATCTCGTTCGGCTGCATGGTCGGCCTCTTCCTCGTTCAGGCGGCCCGTCGTGGCCGCTCGTGTCCCTGGGACGGAGCCGCCGCCACGTTCTCGACACCCGAGGCCCACTTTTCGGGAGACTTTTTCAGCTGCGGCCACGGTGCCGCGTAGTGCGTGTGCCGGGTGCCTCGCGAGCGGTGAACCTGGATCATGATGGTGACGGACGCGCCGACGGTCGGCGGAGTTGGCGGGAAGGTGTGGGTCACGGCGATGGATGCGCAGCACGTTGCCGAGGTCGACGGTGTCGTGCCGTCGTCCGGGGACGCCTCCATGGCGCCCGAGGCCGGGGAGGTTCCGCCAGTGGCAGCGGCGCTGAGCGGCGTCGTCGTCCCGGCGCACCGGCCTCCCGCGCCGTCCGTGCCGGGCGAGGCAGGGGATGAGGCCCAGCGGGAGGCGGACCTGTCCCTGTCGGCGGGGGCGGCCGAGCGGATCGAGCGGGCGCTCGCGGTCAGCAGCCGGACGGCCTACGCCAAGCACTGGCGGGGGTTCGCGCGCTGGTGCTGGCTGACGGGCCGCACGCCGATGCCGGCGACCGCGCAGACGCTGGCCACCTACCTGGACCACCTGTCCCGGACGCCGACCGGGCGCGGCACGCCGATCGCGCCCGGGACGCTGTCCAACGTCCTCGGCGCTCTGCAGGCGGTGCACAAGGCGGCGGGGCAGGTCGCCGACGTGCGGCTGGCCCGCTCGGTCCTCAAGGACTACCGCCGCGAGCGCGCCGCGGCCGGGCACCGCACCCGCAAGTCGCTGCCGATCACCACCGACGTCCTGCGGACGCTGGTCGAGGCGACCCTGGACGCGGTCGCCGCGCCGGACACCGCGCCGCCGGACGCGCGCCGCATCACGCCGCTGCGCGCGCTGCACACGCAGGTCACGCTGGTGCTCGGGCTGGCGCTGGCGGCCCGCTCCAGCGAGATCGCCGACCTCGACATCGCGGACGTCGCGTTCCCGGCACCGGGCCGGATGATCGTCACGATCGGCAGCTCCAAGACCGACCAGGAGGGCCGCGGCAGCGATCAGAGCATCCAGCACGGCGCGCACGTGGAGACGTGCCCCGTCCGGCTCACCCAGGCGTGGGTGGACACGCTCGCCGCCCACGGCATCACGGACGGGCCGCTGATCCGGGGCCTGGACCGGCACGGGCGCCTCGCGGGAACGCCCGGCTACGCGGGACGCCTGCCCGCCGACGGTGTCCCCCGGATCACCAACAACGCCCTCAACGCGCTGGTGCGGACCGCGGTCGCCCGCGCCAACGCCACGGCCGTCGCCCGCGGCCGGACGGCGCCGCTCGCCGACCCCGGGCAGTGGAGCTGGCACGGCGTCCGCGCCGGGCTGGCGACGAGCGGCGGCGAGGCCAACCTGCCGCCCACGACCATCGCCGAGCGCGGCCGGTGGAAGAGCCTCATCATGGTCATGCAGTACTGGCGCGACGGCGCCGCCTGGCGCCGCCAGATCGAGGCCGAGATCGGCCTCTGATCCGTTGCCTCGGCGCGAGTGACGGCCAGCGGCGGGCGGCGGGCGGCAGCGGTCATGATGCCCGGTCGGTGGCGAGGGTGGTGACGGGTCGTGGTGGTGTGCGCTCCGCCGTCAAGCCTGGCCGACGCCGTGTGCGGCCGGGAGGGCGGCGGGATGCGGAGCGGCCGGGAGGGCGGCCTGGACGACGAGGCCGCCGCCCGGGCGCGGGGACGCGTCCAGGGTGCCGCCGTGCGCGAGCGCGATCGCGTGCGCGATGGACAGGCCGAGCCCGTGGTGCCCGTCGCCGCGCGCGGACCGGTCCAGCCGCTGGAACGGTTCGAGCAGCCGCCCCACCTGCTCGGGCGGGACCATCGGGCCGGTGTTGCTCACACTGACCACCGCCCGCCCGTCCCGCGCCCCGGTCTCCACCTCGACGATCCCGCCGGGCACGTTGTACCGCATCGCGTTGTCCACGAGGTTGTCGACGAGACGCTCGACGAGGGCGGGGTCGCCGGCGGTCACGGCGGGTGCGATCCGCGAGGTGAGGCGGGGGCCACCGGCGGGTGCCTCCGGACGGGCCGCGAGCACCTGCTCCGTGAGCGCGGCGAGGTCCACCGGGACGCGGGCGTCCAGTCCCCGCTCGCTGGTCGCCAGCGTGAGCAGGGACTCCAGCAGCCGTCCCTGCTGGTCGCTGATCGCCAGGATCCGCTCGAAGGTCGCGCGGAACGCCTCCAGGGTCGGCCGCCGGTCCGTCAGCTTCTCCTCCAGCAGCGCGCGTTCGAGCGTGAGCGGGGTGCGGAGCTCGTGCGCGGCGTTGGCGACGAACCGCTTCTGCGCGTCGAGCGCCGCCTCCAGGCGTCCGAGCAGGCCGTCCACGGTGTCGGCGAGGTCCTTCAGCTCGTCGCGGGGACCGGTGAAGGCCAGGCGCTCGTGCACGTTGCGCGCCGAGATGCGCTGCACCGTGGTCGTCATCGTGCGCAGCGGCCGCAGCACCCGCCCCGCGACGAGCCAGCCGAGCACCAGCGAGACGACCAGCATGAACCCCATCGCGAACCCGGACTGGACGAGGAACTCGTGCTGGAGCACATGGTGCTGCCGCTCCAGCAGCGTGCGGATCGCGTCCGGCGAGTCGGCCTGCCGGCCGCGCTGCGGATACGGGCAGTCCTCGGCCCTGATGCCGTAGCACGGCACCAGCACCTTGAACACCGCGTTCCGCTGGACGAGCACGAACGTGATCGCCAGCAGGGCCGCGCCCGAGACGGCGAACAGCCCCCCGTACAGCAGCGTCAGGCGCATCCGGACCGTCCGCGGGACCCCGCGCGGCAGCCCCCTCATATCCGGTAGCCGCTCTGCGGGACGGTCTCGATGACCGGCGGGGGTCCCAGCTTGGTCCGCAGCCGGTTGACGGTCGCCTTGACCGTGGTGGTGAAGGGGTCCGCCGCCTCGTCCCAGACGCGTTCCAGCAGCTCCTCGGCCGACACGACGCGCCCGCCCGCGGCGAGCAGGTACTCCAGCACCGCCATCTCCTTCGGGCTGAGCGCCAGCCGCAGCCCGGAGCGCGTGACGACCCGCCGCGCCGGGTCGAGCAGCAGGTCGCCGTGCTCCAGGACCGGCGGCAGCGCCGGCTGCGCGCGCCGCCCGAGCGCCCGGATCCGCGCGACCAGCTCCGCGTACGCGAACGGCTTCGGCAGGTAGTCGTCGGCCCCCAGGCTCAGTCCCTCGACCCGGTCGGCGATCGTGCCCGACGCGGTGAGCATCAGGACCCGGGTCCGGCGGCGCGGCTCGGCCACCAGCGCGCGGCAGACGTCGTCGCCGTGCACCTCGGGCAGGTCGCGGTCCAGCACGACCACGTCGTAGTCGGTCAGGGCGGTGCGGTCGAGCGCGGCCCGGCCGTCGAGGGCGACGTCCACCGCCATCCCCTCGCGGTGCAGGACCCGGACGAGGGACTCCGCCAGCTCTTCGTGATCCTCGGCTACCAGCACTCTCATCACCGGTCAGGATGCCCAAGCCGCGGTCACAGCCAGGTCACAGCCCCCCAAGACCGTCATGGAGCACGGCCGCCGCGGCGGCGCACCGCGGTCAGAGGAACAGCGCGGACAGCCGAGGCAGGCGCCTCCTGGTCTCCTCATCGTCCTCGACGTCCCAGTCGTCGCCCGATGGCCCCTCGGGACGCCGCATCGCCCGCAGCACGTCCTCCACGGCCGCATCGAACGTCGCCGTCTCCCCCATGACCCGCGCATAAGCGTTCTTCGGCGCGTAGTGCAGGCCCTCGCAGCCGATCCACCCCTTGTCGTCCTGACCCATCCGCACCACGGTCGGGACGTCCGCGAGCGAATCGGGGTCGGCGACCGCACGGGCGAACACCGACCGACCGAGCAGCATCAACCCGGCACGGAAGTCCATGAAGCCGTCATCACCGCAGCCGCCCTCGATGAGATACGCGGCGTTCCAGAGCGGCCGCCGGTACGCCGAGTCGGCGACGCGCACCATCATCACCTCGAACGCGACGATCGCGGCCCCGTCCAGCTCGGCCAGCCGCCGGGTCACGATGTCCACCAGCGGATCGTCCGGAGAGTCCCGGTCGTCGGCGTGCCCGCCCGCCTCGGCACGCGCCTCCTCGATCAGACCCCACCACGCTTGTTCGTCCACCGCTCCCCTGCCGCAGGCCCGCCATCCGTCCCGCGCCAGTGTGACCGGCACGTCCGACAATCCCGCCCCGCCTCCACCGCACGCACCAACGGCATCCCCGAACAACGCCATCTCCGCGCCAACGCCGACCGTCTCACCCTGCCCTGACGGACGCCGATCCTTGGCCGCGACATTGCCTTATCGGCCGGTCGCCCGGGAAATGAGCCCGATGGGAAGCACACCGCGAGGCACTTGAGGAGAAGGCAGCATGGTCACATACCTGCGCAAGATGGGACTCTCGTCCAACGTCATGTACGCCATGGGATTCGGCTCGATCGCCCTGTCCGTGGCGTCATGGGCGACCTCGCTGAAGGCCGAGCCGGGCGCCGACATGGCCCGCGCGGACCGCTGGGGCATCTTCGTGGGCCAGTGGGCGCCCACCTTCTTCGCCCTCGGCGCGGCGATGCGCCTCGACGAGCAGTGGGGCGCCAAGGGCAAGCACAAGGAGATGGAGCACCACATGGACGACATGCGCGAGCCGATGCACGTCGGCTGAACCCGCGGCGGTACCGGCCGGCGGCCCCCACACCCGCACCCTGGCGGGCCGGCCGGACCGCCCGCAACCACTCGCGTCACCCCCCCCCGCGCCGCCGTCACGCCAGGTAGCCGCGTCCGGCGATAGGGTTCGTGCACAGCCCGACCGCCAGCACGGGAGGACCGGTGGCGCGCCCCCGCACGACCAGCGACGAGGACGTCCTCGCCGCCACCGCGCGGGCACTCGGACGCCTCGGACCCGGTCGCCTCACCCTCGGCGCCGTCGCCGAGGAGACCGGCCTGGCACCGGCCACCCTCGTCCAGCGCTTCGGATCGAAACGCGGCCTGCTCCTGGCCTTCGCCCAGCGCGCCGGAGACGGCGCCCGGCACCCCTTCGAGCAGGCCAGGCAGGACGGCGCCCCTCCCCTAACCGTTCTGCGTACGGCACTGACAGCCATGACCGCGGACGTCCGGGAACCCGAGCAGATGGCCAACCACCTGGGCTTCCTCCAGATGGACATCGCCGACCCCGACTTCCGCGAGCACGCGGCCGCCCACGCCCGGACCGTGGCCAGCGAGATCGAAACGCTGCTCCGCGAAGCCGTAAACACGGGCGACCTGGCCGCCGACGCCGACACCGGACGGCTCGCCCGCTCGATCCAGCTCGCCTACAACGGTGGCCTCGTCCTGTGGGCGATCTCGGGCGAGGGCGAACTCGTCGACGCGCTGCTCGCCGACATCGACGCCGTCCTGTCCCCCTACGTGACCTGAGCGTCGACACCCCTCGCTCAGGCACCGGAACGCCGACCAGTTACGGCACGCTCAACGCCGTCGGCTGCGGACGCCCATCCGGCGGCTCAACCGATGCCGACGGTCTGCCGCTCGGGCTCGACGACCGCGACGACGCGCTCCTGCTCGCGGGGATAGGGCTGCCCGGTGTACTTCCTCGCGATCTCGTCCACGACCTCCCAGGCAGCGTCCCCCTCAAGCCACTCGACGACCCGGCCGCGGACGACGACCGGCCGGGAGGGGTCCTCGGCGGGTGCCACCGACAGCGCCACCCGCGGATCACGGCGCAGGTTACGGGCCTTCCGCGAGCCCGGACCGGTGAGGAAGACGATGCGGTCGCCGCGCGTCCCGACCCACAGCGGGACGGTGTGCGGGGAGCCGTCCGGCAGGACGGTCGCGAGGTGGGCCAGCGAGGTGCCGTCGAGGACGCGGCGGACGTCGGAGTCGAGCATCGGAATCGCCTTCCGGAGTTCCTTGAAGAGACTCCGAGAGCGTAGCACCCAGAGTCTCTTCAAGGAACTCCGAGCGCTAGACTCCGTCCATGCAACGGACGAACTTCGGGGAGATGTCCTGCTCCATCGCACGCACCCTCGACGTCATCGGCGAACCGTGGTCGCCGCTCATCCTGCGCGACGTCTGGGTCGGCGTGACGCGGTTCGACCAGCTCTTGGCCGACCTCGGGATCTCGCGCAAGGTCCTGACCGAGCGGCTTAACCATCTGGTCGACCAAGGCGTGCTCGAACGCCGCCCCTACGACAGGCGCCCCCGCTACGAGTACCACCTGACGCCGAAGGGGATCGAGCTCGTCGATCTGCTCATGGTCATGGTCGCCTGGGGAGACAAGTGGCGCGCAGGTGAGGCCGGCCCGCCCGTGCTCTACCGCCACCACGCGTGCGGCGAGGTCAGCAGCGTCGACCTCCGCTGCTCCCGATGCGGCGAACCGATGCACGCGAACGACGTCGACCTGCTGCCGGGACCTGGTGCGTCGGTGGAACCCCGGCCGGTCTGACGCACTTGTCGGCGCCTCCAGCTCGGAGGGTCACCCTGCTGGGCACCAGCACTTCATCGGAAACGAGGACTCGATCACCCTGCGCGCACTACAGTGAGTACTGAGGCGATTGCTCTGCGAGAGCGTCCCCCCATGCTCCCTGGGCGCGAGGCGAAGGACTCACCCTGCGACTCCCCTGCTTGGTGATGGTTTTTGAGCTTTTTATTGATTAGGAAATATTCAACTTGCCCTCCGCCTTTACAAAGTAAGTTTCAGTGTGAGCACACTGGCAGGTAGCAATCCTCCTCGGGACTTCAAGCCCGACCATCAACGCCTTCGATCGTCAGTGTCGGCACGACTGCTTCTGCCCTCCCCTGCGAACTGTCTGGTCCGGCTCCGCTCAGGCACTCCCCTGCCCAGGGTGGCGTGCCGCCGGGTCGTCGGAGTCAGGGGCGAAGCTGCCTAGAGTGGGGTTCGGCCGGGCACGGGAAGGAGTCCCCTACCGGATGACGCCGGCCGACGGCTTGAAGGAAGACCCGGGCCGAGACGAGGGGGATGATCCATGCCGGAAGGTTCCTACGCCGCGATCAGGGAGATCAGGGTGTCCGGCCCCGAGGCGGGCCCCTACGGGATCACGGCCGGGCCTGACGGTGCGCTGTGGTTCACGCTGGTCCACGAGAAGCGCATCGGGCGCATGGCGCCGGACGGCGACCTCATCCTCCTCCCGGCCGACCCGCTCCACGGCGGACCGATGATCATCACGGTGGGACCGGACGGCGCGTTGTCGTTCACCGAGTTCCAGGGCGACCGCGTCGGGCGGATCGGTGTGGGCGGCGAGGTCACGGAGTTCGCGGCGCCCGGCGGGCCGGGCGGCATCGCGGCGGGTCCCGACGGCGCCCTGTGGTTCACGCTGATGCAGGCGGACCGCATCGGCCGCGTCACCACCGACGGGCAGGTCAGCGGGTTCGCTCTGCCCGGCGACGGCGCGATGCCGTCCATGATCGCCGCCGGGCCGGACGGTGCGCTGTGGTTCACCCTGAACCAGGGGAACGCGATCGGCAGGATCGGCCTGGGCGGGGACGTCGCCGTCCACGCGCTGCCGACCGAGGGCGCCGCGCCGGTGGGCATCACGACGGGGCCGGACGGTGCGCTCTGGTTCGTGGAGATCGGCGCCGGGCAGATCGGCCGGATCACCACGGACGGGAAGGTCACCGAGTTCCCGCTGCCGGACCGGGCGGCCCGGCCGCACGCGATCACGGCTGGTCCCGACGAGGCCCTCTGGTTCACCGAGTGGGGCACCGCCCACATCGGCCGCATCACGCTCGAAGGCCGTATCGACGAGCATCCGCTGCCCACGCCCGGGTCGGAGCCGCACGGCATCGCGCAAGGCCCGGACGGCGCCCTGTGGGCGGCCCTGGAGACCGGCGCACTGGCCCGTATCACCGTCACCTGACGTTTCGGATCGCCGTCGGGACATGGCTCGGGACGCTGCCGTCAAGGGGCGGCCCTGGCTGAAAACCGGTTGGCCGGAAGCAGGGGCGTTCGTTAGAACGGACGGCATGATCCGCAAGTACCCCCGGACCCGGCACATCGAGGGCTCCCGGCTCCAGCCGGGCGACCACGATCTCGCGTCCGTGCCCTTCGCCGAGATCGCCGGGCGGTACCTGGTGGTCGAGGAGAAGCTGGACGGCGCGAACGCCGGCATCAGCTTCTCCGCCTCCGGTGAGCTGCGGTTGCAGAGCCGCGGGCACTACCTGACGGGCGGTCCCCGGGAGCGCCAGTTCGGGCCGTTCAAGGCGTGGGCCGCGTCGGTGCAGCACACGCTGTGGGAACGCTTGGGCGATCGGTACGTCCTGTACGGGGAGTGGCTCTACGCCAAGCACACCGTCTTCTACGACGCGCTCCCCCACTACTTCTGCGAGTTCGACGTCCTCGACCAGCGGGACGGGACGTTCCTGTCCACCGAACGGCGGCGCGAGCTGCTGGACGGCGCGCCGGTGGTGTCGGTGCCCGTCCTGCACGAGGGTCCCCTGCCGGACGTGAAGGCGCTGACGGCGCTCGTCGGCGCGTCGACCTGCCGGACCCCGGGATGGCGGGACGCGCTGCGCGCCGCCGCGGCCGCGGGCGGCGCCGACCCGGACCGGGCCACAGCCGAGTCCGACACGTCCGACGAGATGGAGGGCCTCTACATCAAGGTGGAGGAGGACGGGCGGACGGTCGACCGCTACAAGTGGGTCCGGCCGAGCTTCCTGACCGCGATCCTGGACTCGGGGACGCACTGGCAGGAGCGTCCGATCATCGCCAACGGCCTGGCCGATCCGGAGGTGCTGTATGCGGGTGTTCGATGACCTGTGCCCGGCGCCGCCGGACTGGACGGTGCCGTGGGCGGAGATCCGCGAGGCGTTCGCGTGGGTGCGGGCGCTCGCGGGCGTCCCGCAGGACGCGGTGCATCACGCCGAGGGCGACGTCGAGGTCCACACGCGGATGGCGGTCGAGGCGCTGGCGTCGCTGGACGAGTGGCGGGAGCGCCCGCCCGAGGAGCGGGTGCGGCTGTTCACGACCGTGCTGATGCACGACATCGCCAAGCCCTACTGCACCAAGGTCGAGGACGGTGGGCGTATCACCGCGCACGGGCATTCGCGGCGCGGTGATCTGATGGTGCGCCGGATCCTGTGGGAGCTGGACGCGCCGGTCGCGTGGCGCGAGCACGTCGCGGCGCTCGTCCGCCACCACCAGGTGCCGTTCTGGGCGCTGGAGCGTCCCGATCTCCAGCGGATCGCGTTCCGGGTGAGCCTGCTGGCGCGGAACGACGACCTGGTGCTGCTCGCGACGGCCGACATCCTCGGGCGGATCTGCTCCGACACCGAGGAGGTCTTGGAGAACATCGCGCTGTATCGCGAGTACTGCGCGGAGCAGGGGTGCCTGGACGGGCCGCGGGAGTTCCCGTCCGACCATGCCCGGTTCTGGTACTTCCGCAAGGACGGGCGCGACCCCGACTACGCCGCCTACGACGACACCCGGCTCACCGCGACCGTGCTGTCGGGGCTGCCCGGCGCGGGCAAGGACCACTGGATCGCCGAGCACCGTCCGGACGTCCCCGTCGTGAGCCTGGACCGGCTGCGCGCCGAGATGGGCGTGTCCCCCGCCGGGGACCAGCGTCCGGTGGCGGCGGCCGCGCACGAGCTGGCGCGGGAGCATCTTCGCGCCGGCCGGTCGTTCGTGTGGAACGCGACCAACGTGTCGCGGCAGCTCCGCGACCAGTGCACGGGCTTGATCGCCGACTACCGGGGCCGTGTCGAGCTGGTCGCGCTGGAGGCGCCGCCGCGGGTGCTGCGCGACCGGAACCGGAGCCGCCGGTCGCCGGTCCCGGAGGCGGTGGTCGACCGGCTCGTCCGCCGATGGGAGACGCCCGACCTGACCGAGGGCCACCGCGTGGACTGGCTGAGCACCGTCTGACCCCGCTCCGGTGTCCGCGGAGTGTCGCGTCGCGGCGCGCCGCGGACCGGTTCATGATCGGACGGCGCCGGGCCGCGCCGGCGGACCCGGCACCGGACGAGGGAGGACGGCATGGACGCTTCGGGACGGGTGGCGCTGGTCACCGGCGCCGGGTCGGGCATCGGCGCGGCGGTCGCGGTCGCGCTGCTGGACGCCGGCTGGCACGTGACCCTGGCGGGCCGCCGCGCCGGGCGCCTGGACGAGACGGCGGACGGAGCGCGCGACGCGGGCGGCATCGGCGACCGGGCGCAGACCGTCACCGCCGACGTCACCTCCCCCGAGTCGGTCGGTGCGCTGTTCGGCGCCGTCCGGGACCGGTGGGGGCGGCTCGACCTGCTGGTCAACAACGCCGGCGTCTTCGGGGCGCCCGCACCCGTCGAGGACTACTCCCCCGACGAGTGGGGGACGGTCGTCGACACCAACCTCACCGGCGCGTTCCTGTGCGCGCAGCAGGCGTTCCGGCTGATGAGCGAGCAGGACCCGCGCGGTGGCCGGATCATCAACAACGGGTCGCTGTCGGCGCACACGCCGCGCCCGCACTCGGTGGCCTACACCGCCAGCAAGCACGGGATGACCGGGCTGACCAAGGCCCTGTCATTGGAGGGCCGCCGGTACGGGATCGCGTGCGGGCAGATCGACGTCGGCAACGCGGCCACCGACATGACCGGCGGGTTCGGGGCGGGCGCGCTCCAGGCCGACGGGTCGGTGCGGCCCGAGCCGATCATGGACGTCCGGCACGTCGTCGACGCCGTCCTGTACATGGCGGGGCTTCCGCTGGACGCCAACGTGCAGTCGCTGACGGTGATGGCGACGGCGATGCCCTCGTTCATCGGACGGGGCTGAGGCGCGCCGACCCGGGTGGGATGCCGCTCGGGTGTCCCGGCGCCCGGGGACCCAGCTCCCAGGTCGGCGGGACGGCGCCCGCGCCATGCTGACCAGGTGACCAGCGCCCTTCCGGCGCCTCGGGGCGAGCGGCTCCTGAGGCCGCTCGCCCTCACTCTGGCCGTGCTGTGCGCGGCGGCGACGGCCGCGTTGCAGCTGGACGTCCTGGCCGGTGGCCGCCCGCCGATCCCCCTTGATTCCCCGCATTGGGAGCCGCTGCTGCCCGGGCTGCTGTTCGTACTGGCCGGAGGCGTGCTCGCCACGCGGCTGCCGCGCCGTCCCCTGGCTTGGCTGATGCTGGCGAGCGGGACGATCACCGTGGTCGCCGGGGCCGGGTCGGCGTACGCGTCGCTGTCGATCTCCGAGCGCGGCGGGGAACTGCCCGGCACGGCCGTCGCGCTGTACGCCGGTGCCCGGCTCGGTCCGGTGATCGGCTTGCTCGTCCCAATGGCGCTGCTGTTCTTTCCCGACGGCCGGCTGCCGTCGAGCCGGTGGCGGTGGCCTGCCGCCGTCGCGGTCGCCGGGCAGGCGCTCGGGGCGGCCTGGCTGCTGACAGTGCCCTGGCGGGTGCTCGCCGGGGACGAGCCGATCGCGCCTGAACTGCGGGACGTCCAGCTGGACCCGATGACTCCGCCGCTGCCGGACGGGTTCTGGCCGCCGACCCCGGCGCTTTTCTGGTCGGCGTTCCTCGCCTCGTCCGGCCTGGCGGTGGCGGTGTGCGCCGCCCGCTGCCGCCTCTCGGACCTGGGACGCCGGGCGCGGTGGCGCCGGACACTGCCTGGCGCTGCCATCATCGCCCCACGCTGGCCTTACGACGTACGACGACTGCTGGGTCGGATTCTGCTGTACACGTCCCTCGCCACGGTGGTCGTCGTCGTGGACGTCGCCGTGTTCGCCGCGGCCGCGACGCTCGTCGCGGAACCGCTCGCCGCCGTCGCCGGTGCGGGCGTGGTCGCCGTCCTGTACACGCCGTTGCGGCTGCGGCTGGAGCGTTGGGTGAACCGGATGCTCGGCAGGCGCGACGAACCGCACGATGTCGTGTCGGTGCTGGCCCGCAGCCTGGACGCATCGGTGGGCCCGGACGAGCCGCTGCTGGAGGCGGCGCGGATGGTGGCGGCGACGTTCCGGTCCCCGTACGTGCGGGTGGAAGTGAACCGTGCCGACGGCTCACCCGCCGTCGCCGAGCACGGAGAGCGCCGCGAAGACGTGGTGGTCGTCCCGTTCAAAGGCCGGGGCACGGCCGGCGGGCGGCTGGTGCTCGTCCCGTGGCCGGGCCTGCGGCCGTCGGACGAGGATCAGCGGCTGGTCGCCGCCGTCGTCCGGCAGGCCGCCGCGGCGGTCGGGGAGGCGGCGGTGGCCGGGGCGTTGCGGCGCGGTCGCGAGCGGCTCGTCATGGAGGTCGCCGAGGAGCGCCGCCGGATCCGCCGCGACCTGCACGACGGGCTCGGCCCGGCGCTGGCCGCCGCCGCGCTGAAGATCGAGACCGCCCGCCGTCTCGCGCCCCGGACCGGCGAGCCCGCCGCCATGAGCGACACGGCCTCCGCGCCGGACCTGGCGGATGCGGCGGGCACCGTGGACGCGCCGGACCTGGCGGATACGGCGGAGCGGGCCGAGGCGGCGGGTGCGGCGGACGCGGCGCTGTGCTCGGCGCGTGGGGATCTCGTGGCGGTGCTCGCCGACGTGCGGCGGCTCGTCTCCGGCCTGCGGCCGCCTCCGCTCGACCAGTTCGGGCTGGCGGGCGCCGTCGAGCAGCTCGCCGCGCGGTTCCACGGCCGGTCGCTGCGGGTGGGGCTGCGCTGCGCGGGCGACCTGTCGGCGCTGCCGGCGGCGGCCGAGGAGGCCGCCTACCGGATCGTCGGGGAAGCGCTCGCGAACGTGTCCCGGCACGCGGGCGCCTCGGGCTGCGCCGTGCGGATCGCCGCCGGGGACGGCGCGCTGGAGGTCGAGGTCACCGACGACGGCTCGGGCGTCCGGCCCGGCGCGCCCGCCGGGGTCGGGCTGCTCGGGATGCGCGAGCGCGCCGAGGAGCTCGGCGGCACGTGCGCGGTGTCGGCCCGTCCCGAGGGCGGGACCCGTGTCCACGCCGTCCTGCCGTACGGGCCGCGCCCGGACGCGCCCGCGCCCCTCGCGTCCGCCGGGAGCCCGTCGTGACCGGCGGCGGACGCCGTCCGCGCGGCTGAGCGTTTGCCCCTCCCGTCACGGGTCCTGCACGTTTAGCGCACGAGCAGGGGGAACGGGCTATCCAGGCTGAGCGAAGACGGCACTGGAGGAGGCTCGGGACTATGAGCACCGTGCGGCCGACACAGGACGGCAGAACGGGTGCCGGGACGGTCGGGGCGTCCAGGCAGGACCTCGCCCGCCCGGCATCGGACGGGCAGGGCGAGCGGGACGAACAGGGCACCGGCGAGCTGGTGAGGCAGGCGACCCAGCAGGTCTCCGAGCTCGTGCGCGCCGAGATGCGGCTCGCCACGGCCGAGCTGAAGGAGAAGGGCCGCCACGCCGGGACGGGCGCCGGGCTGTTCGGCGGCGCCGGGCTGGTGGCGCTGTACGGGGTGGCCGTCCTGGTGGCGGCGGCGGTGGCCGCGCTCGCGCTGGTCCTCCCGGTGTGGGCGTCGGCGCTCATCATCGGCGCGGTGCTGATGGCGGTCGCCGGGGTCCTCGCCCTGATGGGCCGCAAGGAGACCGCGCGGGCCACGCCTCCGAAGCCGGAGCAGGCGATGGACACCAGCCGCGAGGCCGTGCAGGAGATCAAGGAGAAGGCGCACCGATGACGAGCCACGACAGGCACGGCGCCGACGCGCGACCCGGGACCGCCGGTACCGGCGCCGACGCGAAACCCGGCGAGGCCGATACCGAGGAGCTGCGCCAGGAGGTCGACCGGGCGCGCCACGATCTCGGCGAGACCGTCGAGGCGCTGGCGTCGAAGACCGACGTGAAGGGCATGGCGAAGGACAAGGCGGCGGAGGCCACGGCCAAGGCGAAGGAGAAGGCGTCGGCTGCCAAGGACGCGGCGGTCGCGAAGGCCGTGGAGGCCAAGGACGCCGCGGCGGCGAAGGCGTCCTCGGCGAAGGACGGCGCCGCGGCGCGGGCCTCCGGGGCCAAGGACGCGGCGACGTCCGACCAGGCGAAGGCGCGGGCCGGCAAGGGCGGGGTCGCGGTGGCGGCGTCGGCCGGCGCGGCCGCGCTGCTGGCCTTCTGGGTGCGGCGCCGCCGGCACCGGTCGTCCGGGCCCGTCCCCGCCGTCAAGGTGCGGTTGAAGCGCGCCCAGTCCGTCCCGGTGAAGGTCCGCCGCCGCTCGTCCTGACCCCGCCCGCCCCGGAGGCGGCCGCCGGACGGCGGCCGTCCCGTCGGCGACACCCCTTGGAAAGAGGCAGCCATGCGCAAGCCAAGCGCTCCCACCGACCTCCCCGCGACCTCGTGGGGTGGGGCGCTCAAGCGCGTCTACGGTGAGTTCAAGCACGACAACCTGTCCGACTGGGCGGCGGCGCTCACGTACTACTCCGTCCTGTCGATCTTCCCGGCGATGCTGGTGGTGGTCTCGCTCGTCGGGATGGCCGGGCAGTCCGTCACCCAGGACCTGATCAAGAACGTCGGCGACCTCGCGCCGGGCGCGGTGAAGGACCTGCTGATCAGCAGCCTGAACGAGTTGCAGCGCAGCCGCGGCGGCGCCGGCCTGGTGGCGCTGATCGGTCTGGCCACCGCGGTGTGGTCGGCGTCGGGCTATGTGGGGGCGTTCATGCGCGCCTCCAACGTCGTCTACGACATCCCCGAGGGCCGGCCGATCTGGAAGACGGTCCCGCTCCGCATCGGGGTCACGCTCGTCACGCTCGTGCTGCTGTCGGTCTCGGCGATCGCGGTGGTGGTCTCCGGGCCGCTCGCCCGCAAGGTCGGGGACGTCCTCGGGCTGGGCTCCGCCGCCGTCACCACGTGGAACATCGCCAAGTGGCCCGTCCTGCTGCTGATCGTGAGCTTCCTGTTCGCGCTGCTGTACTGGGCCGCGCCGAACGCCAAGCGCGGGTTCCGGTGGGTGACGCCGGGCGGGATCCTCGCGATCGTGCTGTGGCTGGTCGCCTCGGCGGTGTTCGCGCTGTACGTGGCGGGCTTCTCGTCCTACAACAAGACCTACGGCAGCCTCGCCGGTGTGATCATCTTCCTGGTCTGGCTCTGGATCAGCAATCTGGCGATCCTGTTCGGCGCCGAGCTGAACGCCGAGCTGGAGCGGAGCCGCGCGATCGCGGCCGGGCAGCCCAAGGAGGCGGAGCCGTACGTGGAGTTCCGCGACACCCGGGCCTTCGATGACGAGGAGCGGCGCGAGGTCGGGCTGGACGGCGGCTCCGGCGGCGGCTCCGGCGGCGCCGCGGCCAGCGAGTCGGGCGGCGCCGCGGCGGGCGCCTCCCGGGAAGAGGAAATCCCGGCAAACAGGAGCTTTCCGGGAAATCACGGGTCGCCGAAGAAGGAACACCGTGAATAGGATCATCGTGTGCTGCGTCCCACGTACCCCATCGAGACCGAGCGGCTGACCCTCCGGCCGTTCGGCGAGGACGACCTGGACGGCCTCTACGCCTACCAGTCGCTCCCGGAGGTGGCGCGCTTCCTGTACTGGGAACCCCGCGACCTGGAGGAGTCCAGGTCGTTCCTCAAGCAGAAGATGAGCGCGTCCACCGTCGAGAAGGAGGGCGACTGGCTGGTGCTCGCCGTCGTCTGGCGCGAGACCGGGGCGCTGATCGGCGAGGTCAACCTCCAGTGGCGCAGCCGGGAGCACCGCCAAGGGGAGATCGGCTTCATCCTCAACCCGGCCTACCACGGCCGGGGGTTCGCCACCGAGGCGGCCGAGGTCGTGCTGCGGCTCGGCTTCGAGGGCCTCGACCTGCACCGCGTGGTGGGACGGCTCGACGGCCGCAACAACGCCTCGGCGCGCGTCCTGAAGCGGCTGGGGATGCGGCGCGAGGCCCATCTGCGGGAGAACGAGCTGGTCAAGGGCGAGTGGACGGACGAGATCGTCTACGCCATGCTCCAGGACGAGTGGCGCGCCCGCGGCTGAGCCCCGCGCGCCAGGTCAGCCCGACGCCGGACCGGGTGGCCGGTCGGTCGCCGGACGTGCGGCTTGGGCGTCCAGGGCGGCGGCGAGGTCGCGGACGTGGGCGCGCAGCTCGTCAGGGCGGCGGATGACGAACGGCCAGCCGAGTCCGGCGAGCATGCGGGCCATCCCGTCCAGTCGCTCGGCGCGGGTGGTCATGACCACCCCCCCGGCGTCCCCGGTGAGCGTGGCGGTCGAGGCGGGGATGCGGCGGCGCGCCTCGGCGAGGGTGGTCTCCAGCAGGACCTCGACCTCGTGGGCGTACGGGACGCGGGCCAGTGACCGGGTGACCTGCTGGACGGGGTCGATGCCCTCGGGGACCTCGTAAGTGCCGGTGCCCGGTTCGGCCGACTCGACGCGGTCCACCCGGAAGGTGCGGACCTCGCCGCTGCGGTGGTCGTGGCCCGTGACGTACCAGCGGCCGGAGTGGAAGACCAGGCCGTAGGGGTCCAGGTCCCGTTCGCTGGGCTCGCCCTGCCAGGAGCGGTAGCGCAGGCGGACGCGGCGCCGCTCGCGGGTGGCGGCGGCGAGGGTGAGCAGGGCCTCGGTGGCGGGCGCGGCGGCGTCGCGCGCGGCGAGGGTGAACCCGAGCGTCTCCTCCAGAGCGTGGACCCTCTCGCGGAGCGCGGCGGGCAGGACGCGGCGCACCTTGGCAAGGGCGCTTTCGGTCCCCTGCCCCGGCAGCCCGATCCGCCGCCCGCCGAGCAGGCCGAGGACGACGGCGGTGGCCTCGTCGTCGGTGAGCATCAGCGGCGGGAGCTTGTAGCCGGGCATCAGCCGGTAGCCGCCGTGGCGTCCGCGCTCGGCGGCGACGGGGATGCCGAGCTCGCCGAGCCGCGCGGCGTACCGGCGGACGGTCCGCTCGTCCACGCCGAGGCGCCGGGCCAGGTCGGCCCCGGTCATGCGGTGGCCAGCCTGGAGCAGCTCCAGCATGGCCAGGACGCGGGTCGTGGGATGTGACACAGGCCACTCGCTTAATCCGGGCGGGTTCCGTCCGGTATCGATCCTACGGTGGAGGCACGGCTCCGCGGGAGGCATCGGCCCGCGGGGCACCACGATCACGAGGAAGGACGCTGCCATGGCGACGTTCGTACTGGTCCCCGGTTTCTGGCTCGGCGGCTGGGCCTGGGACGAGGTGGCGGCCGAACTGCGGTCCGCGGGGCACGAGGCGCACGCCGTGACGCTCCCGGGCCTGGCGGAGCGGGCGGACGAGGCGAACCCGGGAATCACCCTGGACACCCACATCGAGGACATCGTCCGGCTCGTCGAGGACGGCGGGCTGCGCGACGTCGTCCTCGTCGCGCACAGCGGCGCGAACATGGCGGTGACGGGCGCGGCCGACCGGATCCCGGAGCGGGTCGCGCGGGTCGTCTACGTCGACAGCGGTCCGATGCCCTCGGGCCTCGCGGGCATCGACTTCCACGACCCGGAGGCGCGCGCCGCGCTGGAGAAGCAGGTCGAGACCGAGGGCGGGGGCTGGCTGATCCCGGTGCCGCCGTTCGACCCGGAGGCCGACCCGGTGAACCTCGCCGGGCTCAGCGCCGGGCACCTCGCGGCGCTCCGCGAGCGCGGGACGCCGCAGCCGTTCGCGGTGGCGGCGCAGCCGCTCGGCCGGCCGGAGCCGCTGCCCGACGTGCCGCGGACGCTGATCCTGTCCACGATCCCGCTCGCGGCGGTGCGGCGAATGGCCGAGAGCGGGAACCCGGTGTTCGCGGCGATGGCCGGGCCGGGATGGACCCACCACGAGCTGCCCACCGGCCACTGGCCGATGCTCTCCAAGCCGCGGGAGCTGGCGGAGCTGCTGGCGCGCTCCGCCTGAGCGCGGTCAGGGGGCGGTGAAGGTGCAGGGCAGGCGCTTGTAGCCGTTGATGAAGCTGGACATCAGCCGGTCGGGCTCGCCGGCGGCGCGGATGTCGGGGACGCGGGAGAACAGCTCGCGGAACATCACGGTGATCTCGCGGCGGGCGAGGTTGGCGCCGAGGCAGAAGTGCGGGCCGGGCCCGCCGAAGCCGACGTGCGGGTTCGGCGAACGGGTGATGTCGAAGACGTCCGGGTCGGTGAAGACGCTCTCGTCGCGGTTGGCGGAGTTGTAGAACAGGATCACCTTGTCGCCCTTGGCGTAGGCGTGCCCGTTCATCTCGTAGTCGCGGGTCAGGTTGCGGCGGAAGCAGATCACCGGGGTGGAGTAGCGGACGATCTCCTCGACGGCGCCCGCGATGCGCCCGTCGAAGTCCTCCAGCAGGAGCTCGCGCTGGTCGGGGTTGTCGGTGAACAGCTTGAGGCCGTGGGCGATCGCGGTGCGGGTCGTCTCGTTCCCGGCGACGACGAGCAGCAGGAAGAACGTCCCGAACTCGCGGGTGGTCAGCTTCTCGCCGTCCACGTTGGCGTTGACGAGCGCGGAGGTCAGGTCGCCGGTCGGCGCGGTGACGCGCTCCTTGCCGAGCTTGGCGGCGATCACGTGCAGCTCCCGGCCGGCGCGCGCGACCTTCGCCAGGCCGAGGCCGGTGCGGAGCCGTCCCATGTCGGGGGTGATGCCGGTGTACTCGGCGTCGGAGTTGCCGAGCACGATGTTGGTCAGCCGGACGACGCGCGGGTAGAGCTCGGCGGGGATGCCGAGCATGTCGCAGATGACCTCCACCGGGAGGCGGAGCGCGACGCGCTCGACGAAGTCCGGGCGGTCCGCTCCCCCGGCCGCGATCAGCTCGTCGACGATGCGGGCGGCGCGGGCCTGGATGTCGTCCTCGGTCTTGGCGAGCATCCGCGGGCTGAACGCGCGGGAGACGATCCGCCGGATCTTGGCGTGCCGGGGGTCGTCCATGTTGATCATCGAGTTGACGTACCGGTCGAGCCAGCCGGGCGAGTCGACGACGCTGGTGGCGTTGGGCTCGCTGCTGAACACCTCCGGGTTGCGGCTGGCCTCGGTCACGTCGGCGTGGCGCACCAGCGCCCAGTAGCCCGTGCCCCGCCCGGTGAAGGGGATCGCCGGGTCGGCGAAGAACCGCGGCGCCCCCGCGGCGCGCAGCTCGGCGAACGCCGCCGCGCGCTCCTCCAGCGGGCGGCCCCAGAACCGCAGGTCGCTCAGGTCGATGCCGCCCGTCGGGGCGTCCGCGTCCCGGACCGTCATCGCCGCCTCCTCGCGCTCGGATCGTTCCCATGCTCAAGTAACCGATCGATTACCGTCAATGGACGGGTGTGCCGTGTGATCCAGGACACGTCCGGAGCGTTACACGATCACTCACTTCCCGACAGTACGGAATCACTTTCTTGTCATCCCCCTTCGTAGATCATTTGGCCGCGTTCCACGACACTCGGCGGCAGTCGCGCGGCCACGGGGGTCGGGCAGTTCCGCGAGGTGACCTTATGACACCCTCTGTCCGCCGCCGGGCACTCCCGGTCGTCCGCTGGCGCCGCTCGGTGACCGCCGGCACGATCGTCTCCGCCCTCGCGCTCTCCGCCGCGGCGGTGAGCACCGGCACCGCGCACGCCGCGGCGCCGGTCAAGGCGGACGACGGCGCCACGATCACCGCCGAGACCAAGATCGCCGCGAACGAGGTCGACATCACGATCGACTCCCCGGCGCTCGGCAAGTCGGTCAAGACGCGCATCCTGCTGCCCAAGGGCTGGCAGCGCGGCGCAAAGACGACCTGGCCGGTGCTGTACGCCTTCCACGGCGGCCAGGACAACTACACGTCCTGGACGAAGAACACCGACATCGAGGCGTGGGCGGCGAAGTACAACGCCATCGTCGTCATGCCGGAGGGCGCGGACGGCTCGTACACCGACTGGTACAACTACGGCAAGGGCGGCACTCCCAAGTGGGAGACCTTCCACACCGCCGAGGTGCGCCAGCTGCTGGAGCGCAACTACGGCGCGGGCGCGGTCCGCGCGGCGATCGGCAACTCCTCGGGCGGCGAGGGCGCCATCGGGTACGCCGCGCGGCACCCGGGGATGTTCAAGTACGCGGCGTCCCTGAGCGGGATCCTGTCGATGCGCTCGCCGGGCATACCCGCGATGCTGATGTTCCTGAACGCCGGCAACGGGCAGGACCCGTTCGCCATCTGGGGCATCCCGTACGCCGACGACGCCAACTGGGCGGCGCACGACCCGGCGGCGCTCGCCGAGAAGCTGCGCGGCACCGGCCTGTTCTTCTCGGCCGGGACGACCGGCAGGCCCGGCCCCGGCGACCCGGACGTGGCGCCCTGGGACATCGGCCTGCTGAGCGAGATCGCCGTCGGCGCGAACAACAAGGACTTCAAGAAGCGGCTGGACGAGCTGAAGATCCCGTACACGGCGCACATCTACGGCGACGGCCGGCACAACTGGCCCGCGTGGATCCGCGAGGCGAGCGGCATCTGGCCGACGCTGATGAAGTCGATCGGCGCCAAGCAGGTCTGATCTGCGGGCAGGTCTGACCGGCGGGCGGGTCCGGCCCGCGCCGGCCTGACACGGACGAACCCGGCCCGGTTCCGGAGCGGCTGCGGCTGTCGCTCCGGAACCGGGCCGCCGCATGTGCGGGGCCGGTACGGCCCCCCCGGTACGGTCCCCCGAGACGGCCCCGAGGAGCCGGAGGCGTCAGCGACGGTAGCCGAGCCCGTGACCGAAGGGGTAGAGGGCGGTGCCGGGCTCGTCGCTGGCGGGGATGGCGACCGGCAGCCGTCCGCGCGGGTTCAGCTCGCCGAACAGGACCTTGACCGCCGAGCGCAGCGCCTCGGCGGTGTAGGAGTAGGTGGCCAGGTAGGTGCGGGCCTCGGTGAAGTAGGCGATGTCGTAGGGGTCGCGGGCCGCGATGACGACGACGGGCTTGCCGGTGGCGACGAGCGCCTTGACGAGGTTCGCCTGCCCGGGCCCCTGGTGCGGGGGCTCGGTCTGGACGTCCCAGGCGCGGTTGGTGACGGCGACGACGAGGTCCTGCTCGCGGGCGGCGGCCACGGCCTGGTCGATGCGGGCCTGGGCCGGGCTGAGGCCCGTCTCCCGGACGGTCGTGGTGGCACCGCGCTTGGCGATCTCGGCGGCGAGGGTGGCGGTGGTGGTGACGCCCCAGCCGGTGACGAGGACGTTGCGGGCGCCGGGGCGCAGCGGCAGCACGCCGGCGTCGTTCCTGACGAGTGTGGTGGTGCGGTCGGCGGCGCGCTGCGCGGCGGCGAGGTGGGCGGGGGTGCCGACGACCCGGTCGATCGCGGACTCGTCGGCGTAGGGGTCGCGGAACAGGCCGCGCCGCTTCTTCAGCTCCAGGATCCGGTAGACGGACGCGTCGATGCGGCTCTCGGTGAGCTCGCCGCTCCTCACGGCGCCGACGACGGCGGCGAGCTGGCGGGCGAACACGCCGTTGCCGGACGCGTCGGCGGGCGGCTTGAGCAGCACGTCCACGCCCGCCTTGAGCGCGAGGACGGGAATGCGCTCGTCGCCGTACTTGTCGCGGACGCCCTGCATGTCGAGCGCGTCGGTGACGACGACGCCGCGGTAGTGGAGCCGGTCGCGCAGGATGCCGGTGATGATCGGCCGCGAGAGGGTCGCCGGGTCCTCGGACGGGTCCAGCGCCGGGACGATGATGTGCGCGGTCATGATCGAGTCGGCGCCGCGGGCGATCGCGGCGCGGAACGGCGGCAGGTCGAGCCGCTCCCACTCCTCGCGGGTGTGGCCGATGCGCGGGACGCCGGTGTGGCTGTCGGTGGTGGTGTCGCCGTGCCCGGGGAAGTGCTTGACGGTCGCGGTGACGTTCCCGGCGCGGTAGCCGTCGAGCTGCGCGGTCACCATGCGGGACACCAGGCCCGGGTCGGACCCGAAGGAGCGGACGCCGATGACCGGGTTGGCGGGGTTGACGTTGACGTCGGCGTCCGGCGCGTAGTCCTGGTTGACGCCGATGGCGCGGAGCTCCTGCCCGGTGATGCGGGCGAGGGCCTTCGCGTCGCCGGTGCGGCGTCCCGCGGCGAGGGCCATGCTGCCCGCCGACTGGGTCGCGGGCGGCTGGACGCGGGCGACGATGCCGCCCTCCTGGTCGATGGCGATCGTCGCGGGGACCGGGACGCGCTGGGCCGTCGCCGCGCGCTGGACGCCGTTGGAGAACGCGGCGAGCTGCCGTGGGCTCTCGACGTTGGCGGGGCTCGCGGAGTAGTAGATGAACCCGCCCGGGTGGTAGCGGGCCACGACCTGCGCGGCGTTGTCCACGCCGTACAGCCTGCGGTTGGCGGCGACGTCGGCGGGATCGGCGGTGTCGGCGCTCTTGCCGTGGACCTGGAGCACGAACAGCTGCGCGGCCTTCTCCTCCAGCGTCATCGAGCGCAGGACGCGCAGCAGCGCCGGGTCCTTCCCCGGTGCGGCGCCGCCGGGCGCGGCGGAGGCGCCGGGGGCGCCGAGCGCGGTCACGGCGAGGACCCCGGCGGCGAGGCCGCCGGCGAGGCCGGTGAGGCGCCCGCGGCGGCGCGTGCGGGATCGGTACATGTCGGCTCCCTCCGCCCCCGAGCGGCCCGTGAGAAATGATCAAGCACTGCTGGCACGCTAACCCGGCGCGACGTCCCCGTCCACCGGTCAGCGGCGGGGCCTGCGGAAGAGGCGGCGGAGGCGGGCGCCCGGCCGGGGGCGGGCGGGGTCGGGCGCGGTGAGGGGGTGCTCCTCGACGTCGTAGCGGCGGACGTAGGCGCCGGCGAACGCCTGGACGCTCGCGCCGAGCGGCAGCGCCAGCAGCGCTCCGACGGGCCCGACGACGGCGGCGCCCGCGAGCACCAGGCCGAACGCGACGGCGGGGTGCATGTCCAGGGTCCGCGCGGTGATGCGCGGCTGGAGCAGGTAGTTCTCCAGCTGCTGATAGGCGGTGATGAACAGCAGCATCCACAGCGCGGTCGAGGGAGCCTCGGTCAGCGCGATCAGCACCGGCACCGCGCCCGCGAGATAGGTGCCGACGGCGGGGATGAACTGCGACACCACCCCCACCCACACGGCGAGGGTGAGCGCGTAGGGGACGCCGAGGCCGGCCATGGCGATGTAGTGCGCCACCGCGGAGATCACCGCGAGCAGCGCGCGCGAGTAGATGTAGCCGCCGGTCTTCTCGATGGCGATCTCCCAGGCCCACAACGCCACGCGCTGGCGGTGCGGCGGCAGCACCGAGCAGACCGTCCGGCGGAACCGCGGGCCCTCCGCGGACAGGTAGAAGGTGAACAGCAGCACGCCGAGGAACTTGAAGACCACTTCCAGCGCGGTGGCACCGATGCCCCAGACGTTGCCCGCGAGCGCGGACAGGTGCCTCGACAGCTGGTCGGTGACGGTCGGCAGCCGCTGGAACAGCGTGTCCCGCGACAGGCGGGTCCCGAACGTCCCGTTGACCCAGTCGATGGACTGGCGGACGTACTCGGGGAACCCGGCGATGAGGTGGGTGGTCTGGGTGGCCAGCAGCGAGCCGATCCCGCCGACGAACCCGCCGACCAGCAGGGCGATCACCACGAACATCAGGCCGGTGGCGAGGCCGCGCCGCCAGCCGCGCGCGGCCAGCCAGTTGACGGCGGGCTCGATCGCGAACGCCAGGAACAGCGAGATGAGCAGCAACAGCAGCAGCTCGCGCAGCCGCTCGGCCAGCCACAGCCCGACCACGAACAGCAGGACGGTGGCGCCGGCCAGCAGGAACGCCCTGGGAAGCCAGGGCGGCATCCGCCGCGGATCGGGCCGCCCGTCCGCGGCCGCCACCGCGGCTCCGCCGCCCTCGCCGCCGTCTCCCCGGCCGTCCTCCCGGCCGCTCCCGGCGTCGTGGGGCGTCTGCGGCATGTCCGCACGCTAACCGCGCCGACCGGCCGCGCCCGTCCGTCGGGCCACTCCCCTGCCGAACCTTTGCCGAGCCCATGCCGCCGCACCGCAGGAGGGGCGTCCGGCAGAGCCGATCAGTTCGCGGGCGGCGAGGCGGACAGGACCGCGCCGCGCTCGTCGTCCATGCCCGCGACGAGGAACCGCCCGGTGCCCGGCACGCGCGCGAAGGCACGGACCTCGAACGTGCCGAAACGGGGAGCGCGGACGGCGGCCCGGGTCCAGGCGCCCGCGGGGGTCCGGTAGGCGAGGGCGGACTCGTAGGCGTTGACGTCGAGGGAGCCGATGAGCCAGACGCCGCCGTCCGCGTCGGTCACGGGCGCGGCGGCCTCGTTCAGCCGTCCCGCCTTGGTCGTGACGTTCTCGGCCGTCCAGCGCGAACCCGCCGGATCCCCGCGCAGGAGGTAGGACGACAGGACCGGCCCGACCGCGCCCCGTGGCCCGGCAGGCCCGCCGTTCGGCTCGGCGGGCGGGGCGTCCTGGCCGCTCGGGATCGAGCGCGGCGGCTCGTCGCCGGTGACCTCGGCCGTGAGCCAGACGCCGCGCGCGGTCGCGGTGACCTGCATGAGCTGGTGCCGTCCGCCGGGCGGCAGAGCGCGGCCCAGCGACACGGGGCGCCACCGGGCGCCGTCGTGGTGGAACAGCCGCTGGTCGAACGAGATGGCCCAGACGTCGCGGGCCGACCGGGCGCTGACCTCGGTCGGCGGGAAGGGCAGGGCGGCTCGCGACCATCCGGCGGCGGTCCGGGTCCATGCCACGCCGTGGGCGGGCCCCGTGACGCCGTAGACGCGGACGTCCTGCGGGGAGAGCACCTCGATGTCGGTCACGCTGAAGCCGGGAAGGCGCCGATCGACCGTCCAGCGGGCGCCGTCCCAGTGCAGGACGGTCGCACCGGAACCGGAGCCGCCACCGGTCACCGCCCACACGTCGGACGCCGAGGACGCTCCGGCCGCGAGGACGGCGCCGACGCGTCCGCCCGACGGGTCCGACCTCGTCCAGTCGCGGCCGTTCCAGTGCCAGGCCGCGGGCCAACCGGCCGCGTCCTCGGGGCGGCGCCCGCCGAACACCCAGACGTCGTCGGGTCCAAGGGCCACGATGCGGGGGTCGGTCCGCACGGCCGTGTCCTCGAACGCGGTCGTCCACGTGACGCCGGGACGCGTCCGTGCGACCCCGGCGGCGGCCGGGCCTCCTCCCTTCTGCTCCCCGCAGCCCGCCGCGAGGAGGAGCAGCGTGGCCCAAGCGGTCAGTGATCGGAATCTCATGACATCCTCCTAGTGGAACGATCGGTTCATCGTGGCGGCGTGGGGCGGCGGCGCGGATGAGTACGCGCACCTAGACGGCCCGCGGCCGGGTACTCATCCGGGGCGCGGCGGCGGGGCGCGGTCGCGGCGATCGCGGTGGAAACCGACGGCCACCCCGGCGGGCACGGTAAGATCAGGCCTCAAGCCGAGAGGCGCTGCAACGGGCCGCCGGGACTCGCCGGCCCGCCACGCTCGGCCTGGATGACGGAAACAAGGGCGCCTCCCGAGCAGAGGGAGGTGTCGGATGCAGGAAGCACAGGCCGTCCGGGAGTCGCGCGAGGAGCGCACGCGGAAGCTGCGGGCCGTCCTGGACGAGCGGATCGCGGTGCTCGACGGCGCGTGGGGCACGATGCTCCAGGGCGCCGACCTCAAGCCCGAGGACTACCGGGGCGACCGGTTCGCCGACCACCCGATGGACGTCACCGGCGACCCCGACCTGCTGAACCTCACCCGCCCGGACGTCATCCTCGACGTGCACCGGCAGTACCTGGCGGCGGGCGCCGACATCACCACCACCAACACCTTCACCGCCACGAGCATCGCGCAGGCCGACTACGGCCTCCAGGAGTACGTGCGCGAGATGAACCTGGCGGGCGCGCGGCTGGCGCGGCAGGCCGCCGACGAGGCCGGCGGCAGGTTCGTCGCCGGGTCCGTCGGGCCGCTGAACGTGACGCTGTCGCTGTCGCCCCGGGTCGAGGACCCGTCCTACCGCGCCGTCACCTTCGACCAGGTCAAAGCCGCGTACGCGGAGCAGATCGAGGCGCTCGCCGAGGGCGGCGTCGACCTGCTGCTGATCGAGACGATCTTCGACACGCTGAACGTGAAGGCCGCGATCTCCGCCGCCCGGGAGGTCGCGCCGGACCTGCCGCTGTGGATCTCGGTGACGATCGTCGACCTGTCCGGCCGGACGCTGTCGGGGCAGACCGTCGAGGCGTTCTGGAACTCGGTGAAGCACGCCGACCCGCTGGTCGTCGGCGTGAACTGCTCGCTGGGCGCCACCGAGATGCGCCCGCACGTGGAGGAGCTGGCCCGGCTGGCCGGCACCTACACCGCCTCGCACCCGAACGCCGGGCTGCCCAACGCGTTCGGCGGCTACGACCAGACCCCGCAGGAGACCGGGCGGCTGCTCGGCGACTTCGCGTCCGAGGGCCTGGTCAACATCGCGGGCGGCTGCTGCGGGACGTCCCCCGAGCACATCGCGAAGATCGCCGAGGCCGTCGCCGGGAAGGCGCCGCGCACCGTCGCCGACCCGCCGAAGCGCAGCCGGTTCTCCGGGCTGGAGACGTTCGAGATCGGCCCCGACACCGGCTTCGTCATGATCGGCGAGCGGACCAACGTCACCGGCTCCGCGCGGTTCCGCAAGCTGATCGAGGCCGGGGACTTCGCCGCGGCCGCCGAGGTGGCGCTGGAGCAGGTCCGCGGCGGCGCGAACCTCCTCGACGTCAACATGGACGCCGACCTGCTCGACAGCGAGCAGGCCATGACGTCCTTCCTCAACCTCATCGCGACCGAGCCGGAGATCGCCCGCATCCCGGTCATGATCGACAGCTCGCGGTGGAGCGTGCTGGAGGCCGGGCTCAAGTGCGTGCAGGGCAACGGCGTGGTCAACTCCATCAGCCTCAAGGAGGGCGAGGAGCAGTTCCTCGAACAGGCCCGCAAGGTCCGGAGCTTCGGCGCCGGGGTCGTCGTGATGGCCTTCGACGAGCAGGGCCAGGCCGAGACCGCCGACCGCAAGGTCGAGATATGCGGCCGCGCCTACGACCTGCTGACCCAGCAAGCGGGGTTCGCGCCCGAGGACATCATCTTCGACCCGAACGTGCTGGCCGTCGCGACCGGCATGAGCGAGCACAACGGTTACGCCAAAGAGTTCATCGAGGCGCTGCCGCGGATCAAGGAGCGCTGCCCGGGTGCGCTGACCTCCGGCGGCATCTCCAACCTGTCGTTCGCGTTCCGCGGCAACAACGTCGTCCGCGAGGCGATGCACTCGGCGTTCCTGCTGCACGCCGTCCGCGCGGGCCTCGACATGGGCATCGTCAACGCCGGGCAGCTCGCCGTCTACGCCGACATCCCCGCGGACCTGCTGGAGCACGTCGAGGACGTCCTGTTCGACCGCCGCGAGGACGCCACCGACCGGCTCATCGAGTTCGCGCGGACGGTGTCGGGCAGCGGCACCAAGCGCGAGGTCGACCTGTCCTGGCGCGAGCAGCCCGTCGAGGAGCGCCTCGCGCACGCCCTCGTCCACGGCATCACCGACTTCGTCGAGGACGACACCGAGGAGGCCCGGCAGGCCGCCGCGCGCCCGCTCGACGTGATCGAGGGCCCGCTGATGGACGGCATGAAGATCGTCGGCGACCTGTTCGGCTCCGGCAAGATGTTCCTGCCGCAGGTCGTCAAGAGCGCCCGCGTGATGAAGCGGTCGGTGGCCTACCTCGAACCGTTCATGGAGGCCGAGAAGGAGCAGGCCCGCCTGGAGGGCCGCCTCGACACCCGCCGCGGCCAGGGCAAGGTCGTGCTGGCGACGGTGAAGGGCGACGTCCACGACATCGGCAAGAACATCGTCGGGGTCGTCCTCGGCTGCAACAACTACGAGGTCGTCGACCTCGGCGTCATGGTCCCCGCCGGGAAGATCCTCGACACGGCCGTGGCGGAGGGCGCCGACGCCGTCGGGCTGTCCGGGCTGATCACCCCGTCGCTGGACGAGATGGTCGCGGTCGCCGCCGAGATGGACCGGCGCGGGCTGAAGATGCCGCTGCTCATCGGCGGCGCCACCACGTCCCGGCAGCACACGGCGGTGCGGATCGCGCCCGCCTACGCGAACACGGTCGTGCACGTCCTGGACGCGTCCCGGGTCGTCGGCGTCGTGTCGGACCTGCTGGACCCCGACCGGGCCGGCGTCCTCGACACCGCCAACCGGGCGGAGCAGGAGGCGCTGCGCGAGGCGCACGAGAACCGCCGCCAGCAGCCGATGCTCACCCTGGAGCAGGCCCGCGCGAACGCCGAGCGCCCCTCGTTCGACGAGCTGCCCGTCCCGGAGTTCACCGGCCTGAAGACCGTCACGCCGTCCCTCACCGAGCTCCGCGAGATGATCGACTGGCAGTTCTTCTTCCTCGCCTGGGAGCTGAAGGGCAAGTTCCCGGCGATCCTGGACCAGCCCGTCGCCCGCGAGCTGTACGACGACGGCCAGGTGCTGCTCGACCAGATCATCGCCGACGGCTCGCTGCGCGCCGAGGGCGTCTACGGGTTCTGGCCGGCGCACTCCGAGGGCGACGACCTCGTGCTGGACGACGGCACCCGGATCCCGATGCTGCGCCAGCAGACGGCGAAGCCCGACGGGCGCCCGAACCGCTGCCTCGCCGACTTCGTGGCCCCGTCCGGCGACCACCTCGGCGGGTTCGCGGTGGCCGTGCACGGCGCCGACGAGCTGGCCGCCGCCTACGAGGCGGAGCACGACGACTACCGCGCCATCATGGTGAAGGCCCTCGCGGACCGGCTCGCCGAGGCGTTCGCCGAGTTCGTCCACCTCGAAGCCCGCCGCGCCTGGTTCGAGCCGGACGCCAAGCCCGAGCTGGAGGACCTGCACGCCGAGCGGTTCCGCGGCATCCGCCCGGCGCTCGGCTACCCGGCCTGCCCCGACCACAGCCGCAAGCGGATCCTGTTCGACCTGCTCGGCGCGGACGCGCACGGCATGGCCCTCACCGAGTCGTTCGCGACGACCCCGGCGGCGGCCGTCAGCGGCCTGATCTTCGCGCACCCCGACGCGCGGTACTTCACCGTCGGACGTCTCGGCCGCGACCAGATCGAGGACTACGCGGCCCGTGCCGGGATGACCGTCGAGGAGACCGAGCGCTGGCTGCGCCCGAACCTGTCCTACGAGCCCTGATCCGCCGGGCGCCCCGCGCCCGTCCCGCGGCGTGTGACAGCGGTGTCCTGAGCGTCAGCCTGCCTGCGTCGGTTCCCCTCGTGGACCGGCCTGCAAGCCGTCCAGGGTGAGGTCGAGCAGGCGTTCTGCCTGCTGCCGCCGTTCGGGACCCGCCGACGTGAGGGCGATGCCTTCGAGAGCGGTGGCGATGTCGGCGGGGCCGATGTCGGTGCGGATCTCGCCGGCGGCGGCGCACGCGTCCATGAGGACGGTCAGGGCGGCGTGGATCATCTCCCGGCTGTGGCCGTAGGGGTTGCCTCCCGTCGCGGCGATGGCCCGCAGGGCGTCGATCATGCCGTACTTGGCGGTCACGTAGTCCAGGAAGAGCCGCGTCCAGGCGCGCAGGGCCGCGAAGGGCGGGTCGGCCGCCAGCAGCGCGGGGGCCGCGTCGCACAGCTGGGCGACCTCGTTGCGGTAGACCGCCTCGACCAGCGCCTCGCGGGTGGGGAAGTTGCGGTACAGCGTGGCAGTGCCGACCCCGGCCTCCTTGGCGATGCGCTCAAGGTGGACGTCGAGCCCCTCCCTCGCGAACATGTCCGCCGCGGTCGCGAGGATCTTCTCCCGGTTGCGCCGCGCGTCAGCTCGCAACGGGCGCTGTGCTTCCTGGGCCATCAGTGCCTGTCCTCCTGAACGCCCGACTTGCTAAGTGGAGGCGTGCCCACTTAACCTCCCAAGAGTGGAGACGCCTCCACTTCGACTGTAGGTCACCGTACCGGCGTGCACCTACCTCACGGAAGGACCGGCCATGTCAGGCATCGAGGGCAAGGTCATCGCACTGACGGGCGCCAGCAGCGGCATCGGGGAGGCGACGGCGGCCTACCTGGCCGAGCGGGGAGCCCGCATGGTGCTCGGGGCCCGGCGCGAGGACCGGCTGAACGCGGTCGTCGACAAGATCACCGCACAGGGCGGCTCGGCTGTCGGGATCAAGGTGGACGTCGCGAATCGCGAAGACCTCAAGCGCCTGGTCGATGTGGCGGCCGACCGTTTCGGCCGGCTCGACGTCCTGGTCTCCAACGCCGGCACCATGGCGGTCTCGCCGTTCGACGAACTGCGCCAGGACGACTGGGACGCGATGGTCGCCACCCACATCACGGGCCTGCTGAACGGCATCGGGGCGGCGCTGCCCCTCTTCCGGCGGCAGCGCTCCGGGCAGTTCGTGAACGTCTCCTCCACCGCCGCCTACGTCGTGAAGGCCCCGCAGGGCGTCTACGCGGCCACCAAGACGGCGGTGAAGGTGCTGACCGAAGGACTGCGGCAGGAGTCCGGGCCCGACCTGCGCGTCAGCCTCGTCTCGCCCGGCCTGACCAACACGGAGGGCGTCGGCAAGGGGGCGGACCCCGAGACGGCGGCGCTGATGGTGAAGGCACGCGAAGAGATCGGCCTGCCGCCTTCCGCCATCGCCTCGGCCATCGGCTACGCGATCGAGGCACCGGACGGCGTCGACGTCAGCGAGATCGTCGTCCGCCCCACGGCCCAGACCTGACCTAGCCGCAGCCGTTCACGCTGCCCCTCGCAGGCGTCCGGCGGACCGCTCGGCGGTCCGCCGGACAGCGCGCCTCCGGTCCCGGCAGAGTGCCGCGCTCAACCGGTGGGGGTGACGAACTCGGGCTGGTCGAGGACGCGGAGCCAGCTCCCGTCGGGCTGGCGGCGGACGACCTGAGCGCGGGCGCCCGCCCCGTCCTTCGGCGGGGTCGAGGTGAGCGCGATGTCGCCACTGATCAGCGTGGGCAGCGGCTCCTCGGGCTCGAAGTGCGGGCGAGCCTCCAGCACCTTCTCCCACAGCGCGCGGATCGCCTCCCGTCCCACCGTCTGGGAGCCCGGCGGGTAGGCCAGGACCGCATCCTCCTCGTACAGCGCGGCGACCCCCGCGGCGTCACCGGCGTTGGACCGCTCGACGAACAGCCGGGTGATGTCCTCGGGCCGCATCGCCTTCTCATATTCCGTCATGGCCATCTCCTTCGCTTCCGGTCCTTCAACTCTGACGCGACCCCGTCCAGAAGTCCAAGAGATAGTTCAACTAGCTGCCAGCACTCTCAATTATGGGTATCCCGACGGTTTGATCGGGCAGTACCCCTCCCGCCACCGTGCTCGACGCACCGGATCCGCGGGCGCTGGCCGGTTTCTACCGCCGCTTGCTGGGGTCGAAGGTCGTGGCGGACAGCGCGGAATGGGTGGCGCACCTGGACATCGAGGTGGACGATCTGGACGCGGCCGGCGCGCGAGCAGAGGCCGAGGGTGCGGTGCTGGCTGACTTCCAGCCGCAGGAGCACGTCCGGGTCTATCTCGATCCGGCCGGGCATCCGTTCTGCCTGTTCCTGCCCGGCGCCTGAGGTCGCGCGGATACGGCAGGATGCCCGTCATGGGTGAGGTTTTCACACACCGGATCCGGGTGCGGTACAGCGAGTGCGATCAGCAGGGCGTCGTGTTCAACGGTCACTATCTCTTCTATTACGACGTGGCGCTGACGGAGTTGTGGCGGGCGGCGGTCTGCTCACCGGACGCGATGGTGGCGGCGGGCTACGACCTGGTGGTGGCGGAGGCGCGGATCCGGTACCGGGAGGGCGCGCGGTTCGACGAGCTGCTGGACGTGCGGCTGCCGATCGCGCGGCTGGGGGTGACGAGCATGATCGTGCGTCCGGAGTTCCGGGTGGGCGAGCGGCTGATCGCCGACGGGGAGGTACGGCACGTGTTCATCGATCCGGCGTCCAAGGGGAAGACGGAGATCCCGCCGGACGTGCGGTCGGCGCTGGGTCCGCTGGCGGAGCTGGATCCCGCGCTGGACCGCCCCGCGGACTCCCGATGAGCCCGGCCGGGAGTGCGGCGCGGGGGCGGGACGGGATGGGCGGTCGGCGCTTCGTCAGGCTCAGGATCGCTCTGAAAACGACGTCCCAGACTTGGAATCAGGGTTCTGCCTGACGTGCCCGGCACAGTTCCCGTGTGTCTGATTGAAGTGGGTGGGACGGTCCCGGGGCAACCCCTTTTCGGGACTGCCCCGGGTCTCAGCGTGCGAACAGGGACGCGTAGACGGTGCGGTCGCCGTCGGTGACGATCTGCCCGGCCAGGTGGGGGGCGGTGACGGTCGACAGGCGCAGGTCGACGTAGCGGTCCTCTTCCTGGAGGTCGACGGGGCCCGCGGGTGCTTCGGCGAGCCAGCCGGCGACCTCGGCGAGGCGGGCGGAGCGGTCGCGTTCCAGGGCGCCGCGCAGTTCGGGAAGGCTGCGGGCGTCGTAGGGGGCGGCGCCGTCCGCCGGCGGGTCGGGCTCGGCGTGCCAGGCGGCGACGCCGTAGGCGAAGCAGACGAGCGCGGTCCACATCTCGGCGAAGTAGACCGGGTCGGGGGCGATCTCCAGGCCGGCGAACCGTCCGGCGACGAAGAACAGCGCGCCGACCTGGCCGGGCTGGAGTTCCAGGCGGCTCTGGAACTGCGTCAGGACGGGGCGCTTGCGGGAGAGGATCTGCTCCAGGTGCCCGCGCCGCGCGAGCCCGTAGCGGACGTTGAGGTCGGCGATGTCGGCCCACAGCTTGCTGTAGCCGTGGACGCCGCGCAGCCGCAGGGCGGCGTCGCGCAGCTCGGCGGGGAGGACGAAGAACCACTGGTCGCGTTCGGTGAGGTAGCCGCCCTGGCCCGCCTGGACGCAGCAGGCGTCCTCGAACAGCAGCCGCTGCCCGGGGGCGAGGAACGCCGACCGGCAGAGGGCGTGGTTCTGCGCGGCGTCCTGGATGTAGCCGATGTGCAGGGGGACGATGGCGACGCCGGAACCGGCGGCGTTGCTGAGCTCCACCTGCCCGTAGCCGACGACCCGGGACAGCTTGAGGCCGGTGCGGGGCGGCGCGAAGCCGGGGTGGGCGGGGCCGGAGATCGGGACCATCGTGAGGGCGCCGGCCTGCTGCGGCGTGCCGAGGCGGTGCCCGGCGAGGCTGAGCGGACCGGGGACGAGGGTGTCGAGCGCCGTCTCCATGCGGTGCTCCTTCCGTTGGGGGGCGCGGGCGGGCGGCGGGCTCGTCGCGCGCGGGGCGCTGTGCGCGGCGCCCGGGCGGGGCCGGACGTGTGGTCGACCGGGCGGGCCGGACCTGTGGTGCGTGCGGACGGGCTGGGCGTGGTGCGTGCGGGCGGGGTCGTTCGGCCGGTTCAGCGGGGTGCGGCGGCGAACTCGGCGGTGAGCTCGGCGGCGCGGCGGTCGAGGGCGTCCAGGCGGGTGTGGAGGGCGGAGCGCAGCCAGGGCGCGCCTGCGGCGCAGTGCCCGAACATCCAGGGCAGGAGTTCGGCGAAGTCGTCCTGGTGCCAGAACCCGCGCTGCGGCAGCGCCGGGGCGGGCCGGCGCAGGCGCAGGTCGTCGCTGCCGGTGAACATGGCGTGGCAGAACACCACGGGGGTGGTGACGCCGGCGCGCGGGAGGGTGGCGACGACGCGGGCGAGGTCGCCGGGGAACAGGTTCTCGTAGCCGTCGGAGACGACGGCGACGAGGTCGGGTCCGGCGGCGAGCGCGTCCAGGACGCCGGTGGCGAGGTCGGTGGCGCCGCGCGGGGCGCGCTCGTCGCCGCCGACCTCGACGACCTCCAGCCGGTCGCAGATCTCGCCGAGCAGCATCCGCAGGGCGGCGGCCTGCGACAGCACGGCCCACTCGCGCTCGCCGTAGCCGCGCATGGAGGCCGAGGCGTCCAGGACGAGCGCGACCGTGCCCTCGAAGCGGGGGTAGGCGAGCGCGGCGGCGTCAAGGTAGCGGCCGAGGGCGACGTACAGCTCCTCGGCGGGCCCGCCGCGGTACAGGTGGACGAGGGTGGCGGCGATGTCGCCGCGGTTGGTGGCGGTGACGGTGGCGGGCCGCTCGCGCAGGGCGTCGACGGCGAGGGCGGGCTCGCGGGGCGCGGTGGCGCCGGGCGGGGCCGGGGCGTAGAGGGCCCGGACGCGGGCGGGCGCGGCGGCGGGCGCGGTGAGGAACCGCAGCAGGCGGCGCCGCAGGTAGTCCGAGGCGGTGTCGCCGTCGGCGATGCGGCGGGCGCAGCCGCGCGCGCTGGCCTTGCCGAGGGCGTGCTCGAAGCAGTCCAGGAGGGCGGGGCGGCGCGCGGCGATGAGCGCGTCGGCGTCGGGGTGCTCCAGGACGAACCGCAGCACGGTGCGGGTGGTGTGCTTGTGGTTGGCGCGCAGCCGGCGCAGCCCGAGCAGGACGGTGATGACGTGCGCGGGCGGCAGCGCCAGGGTGAGGACGTGGGCGACGCGGGCGAGGACGGCGCGGGTGGCGTCGTCGAGGCCGGCCTGGGAGGCGGCCAGCACCTGCATCAGGACGCGGGCGCGCTGCCAGGGCCGGACGCCGGGCGCGAGGCCGAGCAGCGCGTACCCCTCGGGGTCCGCGGCGTGGGCGGCGCGGTGCAGATCCGCGTCGTCCCAGCACAGGGTGCCTCCCCTGGGCAGGGTGAGGGCGGTGTCGTGGGTCTCCAGGTGGGCAAGGAGCGTGGGGGTGTCCATGATTCGCCTCCGCAATCATGGAGTGTAGGAAGCCCGCAGAGCGCCCCGACACTCATTTTCCGCCGGCGGGCGCGGCCTTCCCGGGGGGCGGGCCCTCGGCGCGGGAGGCGGCGGGCGCGGCGGCGTACCCGTCGAGGCCGTGCTCGAGCAGGTCGAACAGGCGGGCGGCGGCGGCGTAGACGTCGTCGCGCATCTCCTCCAGGGTCTCCCCGGCGCGCTTGCGGGCGGCGATCTGCTCGATGAGGACGGCCTGCGCGGCGTAGATCATCGCGGCGGCGGCGTGCGGGGTGATGTCGTCGGGGCCGGCGCCGGTCTCCTCGGCGAGCTGGGCGGCCAGGCGATCCTGGGCGCGGCGGCCGATCTCGCGCTGGCGGGCGAGCAGCGCCGGGCTGTCCTGGACGGTTCTGGTCCAGGCCTCGGAGCCCTCGTGGAACGCGGTCTGGTAGGCGCGCGCGTCGAGGCCCTCGAAGAAGCGGCGGCGGTAAAGGCCGACGAGGCTCTCGCCGGGGCGGCGGTCGCGGAAGTCGCGCGCCGCCTGCTCGATGATCTCGTCCTGGCGGTCGAAGAACAGGTCCTCCTTCGTCCCGAAGTAGTTGAAGACGGTGTTGACCGACACGTCGGCGCTGCGGGCGACGTCGGCGATGGTGACGTTGTCGAAGCCGCGCGTGAGGAACAGGCCGGTGGCGATGTCGGAGATCCGCCGCCGGGTCTCGCGCTTCTTGCGTTCGCGCAGCCCGAGTTCTGCTTCCGGCCTGGCCTCCAGCTCGTCCGCCATGGTCGGGATCCTACCTTCGATGGCGTGACTCAAAATTTGGTGTGACTGCAAACTTGTGGTTACTCTATCCGGGTCGTCCCCCCACTCGGAGGTCACTGTGATCGAGGCACGCGGGCTGGCCCGCTCCTTCACCGGCAAGCACGGCACGGTCGAGGCCGTCCGCGGTGTCGACCTGGACGTCGCGCCCGGCGAGATCGTGGGCTTCCTGGGCCCCAACGGCGCGGGCAAGACCACCACGCTGCGGATGCTGACCACGCTCCTGGCGCCGACCGCGGGCACCGCGACCGTCGCCGGGCACGACCTGCGCGCCGACCCGGCCGGCGTGCGGCGCCGCATCGGGTACGTGGCGCAGGGCGGCGGCACCGACCCGTCCGTCCCGGCCCTGGAGGAGCTGGACCTCCAGGCCCGCCTCTACGGCGTCGCCGACCGGGCCGAGCGGATCGCCGGGCTGTGCGCGCGGCTGGACCTGTCCGGGCTGGAGCGGCGCCCGTCCGCGGCCCTGTCGGGCGGGCAGCGGCGCCGCCTCGACATCGCGCTCGGCCTGGTGCACCGGCCGCCGCTGCTGTTCCTGGACGAGCCGACCACCGGCCTGGACCCGCAGAGCCGCGGCAACCTGTGGGAGCACATCCGCGGGCTGCGCGAGCGGGACGGCACGACGGTGTTCCTCACCACGCACTACCTGGACGAGGCGGACGCGCTGTGCGACCGGCTCCTCATCATCGACCACGGCCGCATCGTCGCCGAAGGGACGCCCGAGCAGCTCAAGCGCCGCGTCGCGGGCGACGTCGTCACCCTGGAGCTGGCGCCAGGCCCGGACGGCGCCCCGGAGGACGGATTGTCCGGCGACCCCGCCACCGGGCGGGCGAAGGCGGCGCTCGCCGGGCATCCCGCGGTGCGAGAGGCGGCGGTGGCGGGGCGGACCGTCCGCCTCACGGTGGAGAACGGCGAGCGGGAGCTGATGGGCCTGGTCCGGCTGCTGGACGGGGCGGGCGTCGAGCTGGCGTCGCTGAGCCTGGCCCGTCCCACGCTCGACGACGTCTTCCTCACCGTCACCGGCCGCTCGCTGCGCGACGCCGCGTGACGGCCTCCTTCCACGACTTCGAGCAGGAGAGCCCCATGTCTTTCGGACGGACCGCCGCCGACACCCGCCTCATCTTCCTGCGGTACCTG
Organism: Actinomadura fibrosa; assembly: GCF_900659615.1. Lineage (GTDB taxonomy): Bacteria > Actinomycetota > Actinomycetes > Streptosporangiales > Streptosporangiaceae > Spirillospora > Spirillospora fibrosa. The sequence continues at coordinate 112,138 of NZ_CAACUY010000005.1, forward strand.
CGGCAGACGCTGCGCAGCAAGGTCGCGGTGGTGTTCGGCGCGCTGCAACCGCTGCTATACCTGCTGCTGTTCGGGCCGCTGCTGTCCCGGATCGCGGATGTGCGCGGGTTCGGGTCGGGGAACGCCTGGCAGGTGTTCGTGCCGGGCGTGCTCGTCCAGCTCGCGCTGTTCGGTGCCGGGTTCGTCGGGTTCGGGCTGATCGCCGACCTGCGGTCGGGGGTGGTGGAGCGGCTGCGGGTCACGCCGGTGAGCCGGACGGCGCTGCTCCTCGGCCGGGTCCTGCGCGACACGGCGGTCATCTCCGTCCAGGCGTTGGTGCTGCTGGTCACGGGCGTGGCGATGGGCCTGCGGGCGCCCGCGGCGGGGATCGCGGTCGGGCTGGCGTTCGTGGTGGCGCTGGCGGTGAGCATCGCCTCGCTGTCCTACGTCCTGGCGATGCGGACGCGCAGCGAGGACGCGTTCGCGCCGCTGCTGTCGACGGTGACGCTGCCGCTGATGCTGCTGTCGGGGATCCTGCTGCCGATGAGCATGGCGCCCGGCTGGCTGGACGCGGCGTCGCGCTGCACCCCGTTCCGGTACGTGGTGGACGGGGCGCGCTCGGCGTTCTCCGGCGACTACGCCTCCGCGGCCGTCGCCGAGGGCGCGCTGGTCACGGCGGTGCTGCTGGTGGTGTCGGTCGTGCTGGGCGCCCGCCGGTTCCGCGGCGAGAACGCCTAGCGGCCCCGGGATCCGGAAGCGGCGACGGCGGCACCGGCCGGGACGGCACCGTCCGGGACGGGGGCGATCGGGTCGGGGGCCGCCGGGACGGCGACGGCGCGCTGGGCGATGTAGGCGCCGACGAGGACGACGGCGCCGCCGATCATCTGGACGGGGGTGAGGCGCTCGCCGAGCACCGCCCAGGCGATGAGGGTCGCCGCGACCGCCTCGGTGTAGCAGATGGCGCCGCCGACCTGCGCCGACAGGCGCCGCAGCCCGGCGATGCCGGTGATGTAGGCCAGCACGGTGCTGACCAGCGCGACCCACGCGAGGAGCGTCCAGCCGGGCGCGGAGCCGCCCGCGACGGGGACCCGCGCGGGCAGCACGTCCCAGGGCAGGGCCCAGGGCGCGGCGAGCGGGGTCAGCACCACCGCCGCGACGAGCATGCCGGAGCCGGTGATGACGAGCGGGTCGACGTCGGCGGCGAGGCGCTCGACGACGAGGAAGTAGCTCGCCTGGCAGGCGGCGGCGCCGATCCCGGCGGCGAGGCCGAGCGGGTCCAGGCTCAGGCCCGTCCACACCTGGACGACCAGCGCGAGCCCCGTCATCGCGACGACGACCCCGGTGGCGGCGGTGCGGTGGACGGGGGCGCGGCGCACGAACCGCAGCCAGGCCAGCACCATGACGGGCCCGCTGAACTCCAGCAGGATCGCGACGCCGACGGGCAGCCGGGACGCGGCGACGAAGTAGCACGCCTGGCATCCGGCGACGCCCGCGAGGCCGTTGAGGGCGAGGCCCCCGAGGTGCGGGCGCAGGCCGCGCGCGGCGCCCCGGCCGCGCAGGGCGACGATGACCGGGACGAGCACCATCGCCGCCACCGCGATCCGCAGCCAGACCGCCTGGAGCGGGCCGAGCCCGGCCTCGATGAGGGCCTTGCCGAACGGCCCGGACGCCCCGAAGCAGATCGAGGAGAACACCGCGAACCCGACGCCCCAGGCACGCGCCCGTCCCGCTTCGCCCATGACCGTCCCTTCGCCCGCCGGACGGGCCCGGCCCCGCTCGTCCGGGGCTCCCGCCGCGACTCGTCCTGCCGTGGTCCGCCCGGACGGCGGACCCCTCCGGCCCGATGATCGCTCATGAGCATGCTGCCATATCACTCCTTACAGGTCGATGGCGGTGATCGCGGCGCGGACCGCGACGATGCCGGGCGGAGCGTCCGGGAGGACTACTATTCGCCGGGTGAGCTGGCAGGGGGCCGGGGCGGGACCCGGTGGAACCGGAGGCGGGCCGAGCGGGGACCTGTTCGCGGCGGTCGAGGGCAACGTGCGGGAGCTGGTGGCGTCCCCGTGGTGGCGGACGGCGCCGCCGCAGGAGCGCGCCGGGCAGGTCGCCGCGCGGATGCTGTGGGGCGCCGGGGAGTGGTGGCTGTTCGGCGCCTGGGGCCGCTGGTACCGGTGCGGCCTGGACGGCACGTGGCATCCCTGCCCTCCCCCGGGCGCGTTCGAGGACCGGCGCGTCGCGGTCCCCGCGCCGCGCGGCGCGGGCACTCCCCCGGTGCCGCCGCAGCTCTTCCCCACCGGCCCCGACCTGGCGGCCGGACGGATGGCGCCGCTCGGCTTCCTCGGACCCGTCCCCGACACCGCGGTCGTGGCCCGCATCTCCCAGGCCCTCACCACGGCCCTCGCGGTGAACCCGGCGCAGTTCGCCCAGCGCGACCCGATGTTCCAGCCGGGCACCCCCAGCACCGTCGCCGCCGCGTGGGGCGCGCTGCTGTGGTGCGCCGGGTCGCCCGTCGTGCTCACCGAGCATCCGCTCATCGAGTCGTTCATCCCGTTCCTGACGACCTCCGCCGAGCAGCTGCACTGGATGATGCCGCCCGACTTCGGGACGCTCGCCGGGTACTACATCAACCGGCTTGGCGCGGGCGACGGCGGCGGCGCCGCGCACATCGCCCGCGTGATGTACGAGGTCGCTGCCGGGTTGCAGGCCGACGCACGGTTCCGTCCGGGCGCCGACGCGCTCGCCGCGGTGACGGCGGCGTCGCTGCGGATGGTCAACCAGGACATGGCGACCGTCCGGTACGGGCCGGAGGCGATCGTGCAGGAGTGGCGGCGCCGCTGCCCCGCCGAGTTCGCCACGCCGATGGTGCGCGACACCGCTCCCGGCGAGTACCTGCGGCTCGCGCTCTACGACCTCCAGCAGATCGTCGCGGGCCTGACCGGGCCCCGGCCGGTGGCGCAGGGCGCCCGCAGCCACGACGAGGTCCGCCGCGCCGGCATCGCCGTCCTCGCCGCCGACCTCCAGGCCGCGCCGAACGCCCTCGCCGGGCTCCAGCGCTGGCTCGACCCCGACAGCGCCCGGACGCTCCAGGCCGTCCTGGCGGACCCGGCGCACCCGCTGCGGGCCCTGTGGCCCCGCGATGGGCGGCTGCCCGACATGCTGCGCAGCGACGACGCCGACGCGCTCGCCGCGCTCCTCGCCACCACCTACACCCTCGGCCTGACCTGGTGCAGGCTCGCCCAGGTCCCGCCGCCCGCGACGGGCTTCGCGGTGCCGCAGGCCGTCGCTGCGGAGCTGACGTCCCCGGCGATGCACACCCCGCCGTCCACCGACGAGCTGAGCGCCTGGGACATCATCAAGGCCGCGCGCGAGCACATGGCGGCCGACCGCGCGGCCACCGACCGCCCGGTCGCACCGGTGCCCGAGCCCGCACAGGAGGCCCCGGGCCCGCCGCCCGCGGTGGCACCGGTCGAACCGCCGTCGGCGCCGCCCGTCCCGCCCGACCCGTACGGCGCCCAGGGCGCGGCGGGACAGGGCGTCCCGCCGATGCAGAGCCCACCGCCCGGGCCGGAGAACCCGTTCGGCGTGCGCTCCGAGCCCGCGCCGGGCCCCGTCCCCGGCCCCTCCTCCACTCCCCCTCCGTCGCCTGTACCGCCGCCGACCGCGTCCGAGGCGCCGCCGTCCGATCCGTTCGGAGGCAACACGCCCCCGCCGCGGATCCCGCCGCCTCCTCCGCCGCCGGCGACGCCCGCTCCGCCGACCGCGGTCGTGGGCGAGCAGCCGTCGTCGGGCGCGCCGGTGTGGCCGCGGTCGGAACCGACCACGGCGGACACGCCCGTCCCGGCGCCCGTCCCGGAGCCGCCCGCGCCGGTGTGGCCGGTCGAACCGGCGACGCAGCTCGACAGCGACGCGTTCAAGACCCAGCTCGACCCGGGCCCGGCGTGGCCCGGCGCCGACGCCCAACCGGCCCCGTCCGCACCGGCCTCGCTGGTGCCGGACCTGCCCCCGCCGCCCCCACCGGTGCACGAGGTGCCTCCCCCGGTACCGCCGGCACCCGCCCCCGAACAGGGCCCGCAGATCGCCGAGGCGTACGGCATCCGGTTCCTGTGCGGCGCCGACGACATCGGACGGGTCGTGACCGAGGTCCGGCGCCGCGGGAAGTGGGCCAGGCGCCTGCGCGGCCAGGAGGTGTCGAGCGCGTCCGCCCCGGCGCTGCTGCTGATCGGGGCGCCGTCCAGCGGGCAGCGGCGGCTGGCACGCATGGTGGCGCGCGCGCTGGCGGAGGTGGAGGCGTCCAGCGGCGAGGTCCACAGCGTCCACGCCGAGGACCTCCGCGAGGACGGCCCGGACGGGCTGCGCACCGCCCTCGACCGGCACGCGGGCCACGTCCTGCTGCTGGACGGCCTCGACGGGCTGATCCTGGACGAGACGCAGGGGCACGCGTACGCGTCCGTGCTGTACCGGGCGCGGCTGGAGGGCGTCAACGACACGGCGCTGCTGGCGACGTGCGAGCCCGACCGGGTCGGTGAGCTGTCGGCGGTGTCCCCGGAGCTGGTCACGGACCTGCGGGCGGTGCGCCTGCCGGATCTGTCCGACACTTCCGCACGGTCGGCGCTGCTGGGCCTGCTGGCCGAGGAACGCCGGCTGCGCCTGGGCACCGACGCCTGGCTGGTCGTCGACCGCGAGATCGGCACCCTGCGCGGCCGCGGCCGGCTCACCGGCGCACGCCTCATCGAGGCCTACCTCGACCGCGCCGCCACCCGGCACCTGGGCAGCGCTGAGGCCACGCAGGCCATCGGCAGCGCGCTGTCCCTCACCGCGTCCGACTTCGAGGGCCTGGCCGCAGAACTCTCCGGCACCTGAGCAGCCGCACCGACCAGGCCCTCAGACGGCGCCACGCCCCACCTCACCCGCAGCGCGGAATCCTTCGGCACCTGACTCCGGCCAGGCCGCCGAACGCGCCGCGTCCTGCCCGCAGCACCGGCGCGCGGGGCGACAGCGGCATTCCGGACCAGCCGAGCGCTCATCGGGTCAGGTCCCCCGGCACCGATGCGTCGATCCGGGCCCGTCCTGCTCGCCGCGCTGGTGAGGACGGCGCGCCGGCCTCCACGGAAGCGGGCGGAGACGCCGCATCCACGCGGGCCTCCACGAGCGAGCGGGGCAGGCCCATCGACGGGGGCGATGACACAGTGGCGTCGAGGGCGTCGCCAAGGTGTCGAAAAGGCCTGCATCCCCTTACCCATCGGGGTTCTGGAATGTTCCGGGAGGCCGCGAAATGTCGGTGGCCGGGGTAACCATGGTGGGGTGGACCGCGTAGACCGCTTACTCGCGCTCGTCGCCGAACTGCGCGCGGCGTCCCCGGAGCCGCTGGAGCACGCCGCGCTGGCCGAGCGGCTCGGGGTGAGCGAGCGGACGGTGCGGCGCGACCTCGAACTGCTCACCCACGGCGGCCTGCCGGTCGAGACGGTGAAGGGCCGCGGGTACGTCCTGCCCGCCGAGCCGCCGCCGGCCGAGCTGAGCGAGGTCGGGTCACTGATGGGCCCGGTGCACGACACCCTCGCCGAGGCGGTGCGGACGCGGCGGATCGTCCGGCTCGCCTACACCGACCAGTCGGGGTCGCGCAGCTTCCGGGACGTCGAGGCGCACGGCCTGGTCATCGCCCCGTACGGGGAGTACCTGGTGGGGTGGTGCCGTATGCGGGACGGGCCCCGCATGTTCCGGCTCGACCGGGTGGGCGCGGCGTTCCTGTCAGGCAAGGCCTCGGAGGTCCGCGACCTGGACACGCTGCTCGCGGCGCTGCGGGTGCCGATGCCGCGGCCGCCCGCCGGACCAGGCCCGCGCGGCCCGGCCGGAGCGGCGCGAGCGCGCGCGTGGACGCTGGACCGGCTGGAGCTCGTCCGGTCCCGGGTGCGGGACGCGACCGCCGAGGTCCGCGGCGGTGGCGAGGGCGCGGCGGCGCTGCGCGGCGTCCTCGGGCACCTGGCGGAGTGGACGCGCTGGCAGCTGGCGGCGATCCGCGCCGCCGCGACGGGCGACGAACCGGTCCTCGACGGCCGCCGTCCGCCGTTCCCGCCGGAGTTCGACCGCGACCTGCCCTACGACGCCCGGGAACGGATGATCCAGGACGCGATGGCGCTGCGGTCGCTGGGCGACCTTGCCCGCGACCTGCAAGAGGTGCTCCAGGCCGCGGGGCACTGGGCCGCCGACTGCGACGACGCGCTGTGGGAGGGCGAACTGCCCGATCCGCGCCCGTTCGGCCCGCCGGGACCGCCGCGTCCGCTGGCCGACCTGCTCGCGGGATGGCGGGGACCGCTGGCCCACATCGAGTGGCATCTCGACCGGCTCACCGACGAACCCCCGGAACCGCCGGAACCGCCGTCCGAGGACGACGAGGACGTGTGGGTGGTCGACCGCTGCCCCCTCCAGGCCTGACCCGTCCCCACGTCCGGCGACGGCCCGAGGGGGCCTCCCCGCCGACCCACGCATATCGGGACCAACGGGCGCAGACCGTGAATCAGCCGCCCCGCGCAATGACCGATTGCGGACGCCCCCCGGCCAGCGCCTGCACGTCCCCACGATCGCAGGCGCAGAGCTTGGGCCGAGACGCCGACAATGCGGCCAGGCGCGTGCGCGGAGCGGTATAGCCGATCAACACGTCAGGCGACGGACGAGCCGTGGGCGATGGTCGGTCGCGCGGCCTCGCCGGAGGCTAACAGCGTGGCGTGAGAGCAGGGCTGTCGGCGGCGGCGAGCGGTATCGGTTCGGCGGGAACGGTGACCGTGGCGGGGCGGTGACCATCGAGCGCGCTCAGGCGGCGCGCGAACCAGACGGTCTTGCCGGCGCCGTCGGGCCGGGCGCCGAACTCGGTGGCGAGTGCCGCGACCAGCAGCAGGCCGCGGCCCGCCTCGGCCCATTCGAGGACGCCGGGGACCGGACGGGGCGCGACGGGCGCGGCCGGGTCCCCGTCGCTGATCTCGCCGATGATGCGGACGCCGTCCAGGCGCAGGCCGAGCCGGACGGGCCCTTCGCCGTGCACGACGGCGTTGGTGACGAGTTCGTCGACCATGAGGACGATGTCGTCGACGTCGGCGGGATCGGTCACCCGCCAGTCGCGCAACGCCCTCGCGGTGAGCACGCGCGCCCGGGCGGCCGAGCGGGTGTTCGCGGCCAGGTCCCAGGCCGCGGCGCGATGGTCGCCGTCCTCGGATCCTTCGACGCCGAGCCCCTTGGTGTCCAATGCCCCGTCTCCTCACCTCTGGCGGTTTCCGCAGGTCAGCGACCTCAACAGGCATGTTCCCCGTCGGGGCCGCGCCATGGGGCCCGTCCCGCAGATCTGGCCGAACCGGCAGTTCCCCGTGCCGGTGGCGGCATGGTGAAGTGCCTTGCCGCCTCGGCGCCTCCGCCACGCCGCCGGTCGATCCGGAACGGGACCCGACTTTTCCCGCGTCCGTTCATATTGGGGACGCATCCCCCACGGAACCGGTGCACGCGCGCACGAGAACCTCACTCCAGGGTGAGGTGATCGAGGACACACGGGGTGCGGTGGAATGACCACCCCCTGGCAGCCGTTACAGTGGGTGCGTCGGTGTGGCATGTGTCCCCCGGGCTCTACACAACGCCTTCGGGGAATACCGCCGGTCCATACGGTCCGGGCTGGAGCCTCGTTGTGCCTTTCGCCGTGAGGCGACCACCACACCGGCTTAGACGCCGAGGCCCCGGCGAGATCCAATCTCGCCGGGGCCTCGGCGTCGCCACACGAACCCGCCGCCCCTCGCACCACCACACGCCGGGGCGACGGCCGTGTCGGCGACCACGCTGCCAGGCACGCCGCCGATGCCGGCGTCTCCCCCTCGCTGTGCGCGACGACCGGGCCCATCCGCGACCACACCTCGCCGCCTCCTCCTACCCGGGCCACACCACACAACAACCGCAGCGGCAGGCCACTACACGCCGCACGTAGACCCAGCCCACCCATAAGCCACCGCGTCGTCGCGCCACCACGCCCTCCGCGTCGTCGCGCTGTATCCGCCGCGGGCACGCCACTACAGCGGCGCGCGTAGAAGTCGACCGCCCACGCGCCACCCGTCGTCGGACCCCACGCCTGCTCCGCGTCGTCCCGCAGCGCCCGCCGGGGCGTGCCACCGCGTGGCGGGCGTAGACATACGCCACCTCGCCGTCGCACGCTGTCACGCGCTGCGCGTCGTCGCGCTGGGTCCGCATGGGCGTTCCACTGCGCGGCGGTGCTTCCTCGTGCGGCCTCTGGACAGCCCGCCACCGTGTCGTCGCACGCCACTAAGCCCGAGCGGCGCCGGGCAGCGTCCGCCGCCTGCTGCTGCGTGCCGTACGCGATTGCGCAGGGGCGGCGTGGTGTGCCCCTGCGCGCCCTGCGTAGACGTCCGCCACCATCGCCACTGCGCGCTGCGCTCCGCCGCGCAGGACGCGCAGGACGCGCAGGACGCGCCAGGGCGCGTTGCTGAGCGGCGGTGCTTCCTTGCGCGGCGTCCGGATCGGCCGCCAGTTCACCGCCACTGCGCCGCCGTGCGTTGTTGTGCAGCCGGGCCATCCGCCGCTGCGTGCTGCGCATCCGCATGCAGCGTCCGCCGTGGCATGCACCACGCGGCGCTGCTCGTCGTCGGGGTCCGGGTACTCCGCTACTTCGTCAGCCGCTGCGTCGTCGTGCCTACTGGCGCGATCGTGCAGTGGCCGCGTGGTGCGGCACTGCGTGGTCGTGTGCGTTGCCCTTTGGGTGTGCGCTGGTGTCCGCTGCACTTCGGCATGGCTGTGCGGCGTTTGGGGTGGTGCGGTGTTGTGGCGCGTCGGCCTGACCGGGTCCGTTTGTGCGGGCCGGTCAGGCCGGTGGCTCGATGCAGGCGGGCCCGGTCAGGGCACTGCGGGCCGGTCAGGGCGTTGTGGGCACGGCGAGGCAGTGCGACGTGGTCACGTCACGACCGGGCGGCGGGAGCGGGGCGGGGTGGGGGGCGTACGGCGGGGACGGCGGGGCGTCCGGTGGTGGGGTGGCGGGCGTCCACGGTCAGGAGACCGCCGTGACGACCGCCGCGGCGATCGCCGCGAGGACGACGAGGGCGGCGACCACGGCGGCGGCGATGATGCGGACGCGGCGTCCGCGCCGGGCGGTGCCGAGCCGTGCGAGGCGGTGCGCCAGCCGCGGGTCGTCCTCTTTCAGGCGGACCTCGATCTGCGTGAGGATCCGCTGCTCCTCCATCGACAGCGCCATACTCATACCTCCGGGGGGCGTCCAGGTGTCTGGTTCCTGCCCACGGAGCAAGATCGTTAGCCTTCGGGGACGGTAAGGGTTGCGCCGCGTCCGGGCGGGCTCTCGTGGTGGAGGCGGTCCAGGGCGGTGACGTAGTAGGTGTAGGCGCGGCCTCGCTTGGCGGACGGGTCGATGATCCCGCCGCCGCGGACGTCGGCGAGGAGGCGGTTGGGGTCGACGGGGGCGCAGTCGGCGCGCTTGCCGTCGACCCGGTAGACCGCGTAGGACGTGGCGCCGTCGGACGGGCGCCATTCGACGCGGACGCCCTTGCCGTCGGCGCGGACCTTGAGGTCGCGGGGGGCGGGCGGGGCCTGGCCGCCGCGTCCGCTCACGGGCGGCGGGACGGCGGGACGGGAGTAGTGGTCGGCGCGCACCTTGGCGGCGAAGCCGCGGCGGTTGGAGGCGATGTCGGAGGCGCTGAAGAACACGTCGCCGCGGACCTGCGGGTAGCGGGCGTTCAGCGTGAGGTGCCGCGACAGCTCGGCGGGCTTCTTCCAGGTGGCGTCCTCGCCGACGCGGTACGCGGCCTGGCCGATGGTGAGCTGGACGTCGGTGCCCTCGACCTGCCGCGCCCACCACTTGACGAGCTCGGCGTAGTCGGCGCGCTTGTCGCCGATGGGCCAGTAGAGCTGCGGGGTGACGTAGTCGAGCCACCCCTTCTTGATCCAGGTGCGGGTGTCGGCGTAGATGTCGTCGTAGCTCTGGAGGGCGCTGGTGGCCGATCCGGCGGGGTCGCTGGTCTTGTTGCGCCACACGCCGAACGGGCTGATGCCGAACCGGACCCAGGGCTTGGCCTGGTGGATCTGCCGCGAGAGCGACTCCACGAGGGTGTCGACGTTCTTGCGGCGCCAGTCGGCGCGCTTCAGGCCCTTGCCGTAGGCCTTGTAGGACGCGTCGTCGGGGAAGTCGCCGGACTCGGGGTAGGGGTAGAAGTAGTCGTCGAAGTGGACGGCGTCGATGTCGTACTTCTGGACGACGTCCATCACGGCCCTGGTGGCGAGGTCGCGGACCTGGGGCAGGCCCGGGTCGTACCACAGGCCGGTCCCGTACTTGCGGACCCAGTCGGGGTGCTGGCGGGCGGGGCTGTTGGGCGCGAGCTTCTTCAGGTCGTCCTGGCGGCTGACGCGGTAGGGGTTGAACCAGGCGTGGAACTCCAGGTTGCGGGCGTGCGCCTCCTTGAGCATGAACGCCAGGACGTCGTAGCCGGGGTCCTTGCCCTGCTTACCGGTGATCCACTGCGACCACGGCTCGTACGGGGACCGGTAGAACGCGTCAGAGTTCGGGCGGATCTGGACGAACACCGCGTTCATGTTCATCGCCTTGGCGGTGTCGAGCAGCTTGACGAACGCGGCGCGCTGCTCGGCGGCGGGCTTGTCGGTGTCCTTGGGCCAGTCGATGCCGGCGACGGTGGCGATCCACATGCCGCGCAGCTGCCGCGACGCCGAGTCGCGGGGCGCGGCGACCGCCGGGCACTCGCCCTTGGTGCCGGCGTGGACCGGTCCGCCGTCGTCGCGGTCGTCGGTGCCGCCGAGCGCGGGCACGCCGCACGCGGCGAGCGCGCCCGCCGACAGAGCGGCCGCAAGTGCCCGGATTCCCGTCCCTGATCGCGATGCCATAGCGGCCCATTGTTACGTACTCGTTGCCGTGCTACGTACGGAACACCGATCCCGCGGTCCCGGTGCCGATGGGTCTCCCGGTGTTCACCTCTTGTGTCTCGCACCGTTCGTGACTCGTCCGCGGGGCTCGCCGCTGGTTCCTCGTCCTCGCAGGTCGGCGGGTCGCTGACGTTGCGATCTTCGAACACCAGTTCCATACTGGCCGGACGTGCGTGATCGTTCACATGTTCGACGAAGGAGGTCGGGGGTGCGCTGGGACCATCTGCGTCTGGTGCCCGACGGGGGCGAGGCGGCGCCGCTGATCGAGCGGGGCGCGGTGGCGCGCACGTTCGACACGCCGGAGTTCCGCGGCATGACCTTCTACGAGGTGCGGGCGAAGTCGGTGATCAACCGGGTGCCGGAGGCGTCCCGGGTGCCGTTCGAGTGGACGATCAACCCGTACCGGGGCTGCTCGCACGCCTGCGTCTACTGCTTCGCGCGCAAGACCCACGAGTACCTCGACTTCGACTCGGGCGCCGACTTCGACTCGCGGATCGTGGTGAAGGTGAACGCGGCCGAGCGGGTCCGGGCGGAGCTGGCGGCGCCGCGGTGGCGGGGCGAGCACATCGCGATGGGCACCAACGTGGACTGCTACCAGCGGGCCGAGGGCCGGTACCGGCTGATGCCGGGGATCCTCGCGGCGCTGCGGGACGCGCGCAACCCGTTCTCGATCCTGACCAAGGGGTCGCTGATCCTGCGCGACCTGCCGCTGCTGCTGGAGGCGGCGGAGCGCACGCGGGTCAGCGCGGCGGTCTCGGTGGGGTTCGTGGACGAGGAGCTGTGGCGGCTGGTGGAGCCGGGCACCCCGGCGCCGCGCAAGCGCCTGGAGGTGTGCGCGACCCTGAACGAGGCGGGCATCGGCTGCGCGGTGCTGATGGGCCCGGTGCTGCCGTACCTCACCGACTCCCCCGCCCAGCTGGACGCGGCGGTGCGGCGGATCGCTGAGGCGGGCGCCACGTCGGTGACGGCGCTGCCGCTGCATCTGCGTCCGGGCGCGCGGGAATGGTTCCTGGCGTGGCTGCGCCGCCACCGTCCCGAGCTGGTCGTCCCGTACGCGCGGCTGTACGGGGGGCGTTCCTACGCGTCGAAGGAGTACCAGGACCGGGTCACCGGGATGGTGCGGGAGCTCGCGGCGAAGTACGGGATGGTCCGGCGGCCGCCGCCCGCGGCGCACCGCGGCGTCCCGCCGCGGGAGGAGGGGCCGCGGCAGCTGACCCTGCTGTGACGCCGGCGCCGGGCGTCAGGGGCGCAGGAGGACCTTCACGGCGCGCCGCTCGTCCATGGCGCGGTAGGCCTCGGCGGCCTGGTCGAGCGGGAGCGTGAGGTCGAAGACCCCGCCGGGGTCGATGCGCCCGTCCCAGACGCGGTCGATGAGGTCGGGCAGGAAGCGGCGGACGGGCGCGGGGCCGCCGCGCAGGCCGACCTGGGAGCGGAACAGCGCCTCGCCGGAGATCTCGACCTCGTGCGGGACGCCGACGAAGCCGACGGTGCCGCCGGGGCGGGCCGAGCCGAGGGCCTGGCTCATGGCCTCGGCGGTCCCCACGCACTCCAGCACGGAGTCGGCGCCGACGCCGCCGGTGAGGTCCATGACGCGGTCGACGCCGTCGTCGCCGCGCTCGATGATGACGTCGGTGGCGCCGTACTCGCGCGCGAGCCGCTGGCGGGGCTCGTGGCGGCTCATCGCGATGATCCGGTCGGCGCCGAGCTCGCGGGCGGCGATGATCCCGCACAGGCCGACGGCGCCGTCGCCGACGACCGCGACGGTGCAGCCGGGCCGGACCCCCGCGGCGACGGCCGCGTACCAGCCGGTGCCCATGACGTCCGAGAGGGTGAGGAGGCTGGGCAGCAGGTCCGGGCCGGGCTGCCCGGGGGTGGGGACGAGGGTCCCGTCGGCGAGGGGGACGCGGACCATCTCGGCCTGGCATCCGCCGACGAACTCGCGGTGCACGCAGGCGGACTGGTAGCCGTGCCGGCAGTGCGGGCAGGAGTTGTCGGACGCGTAGAACGAGCCGATGACGAAGTGGCCGGGTTCGATGGAGCCGACCTCGGAGCCGATGTCGGTGACGACGCCGACGTACTCGTGCCCGATCGGCGTGGGCTCCTTGACGGGGTTGACGCGCCGGTAGCTCCACAGGTCGGATCCGCAGACGCAGGTGGCGGCGACGCTGATGATCGCGTCGGTCGGCTTGATGATCTGCGGGTCGGGGACGCTCTCGCTGCGGATGTCGCCGGGTCCGTGGATCACTGTTGCGCGCATGGGACAGTCCTCGTCGTGTCGTCGTAGCCGCGCCCGCGCGTGGCGGGGCGGCGCGTTTCGTTGATCACCCCGAGTGGGAGATACCCGCTGATCAGGCGGTAGTGGGGGCCTGGGGAACGCGTGACCCTCCGCAGGGCGAATCGTTGCCGTCCGCCACTTCTTGACCTTCAGGTATAAAACGGTGCTAGGTTGAGGGCCATGGGAAGGCCGAAGCAGTTCGATCCGCAGGACGCGGTGGAACAGGCGATGCAGGTGTTCTGGCGCAAGGGCTACGGCGCCACGACCCCTCAGGACCTGGTGGACGCGCTGGGGATCGGCAAGGGCAGCCTCTACAACGCCTTCGGCAGCAAGCACGCCCTGTTCGAGCAGGCCCTGCGCCGCTACCGGGACAGCCAGTCGCTGCTGCTGATGGAGATGCTGGAGGAGCCGGGGCCGGTCAAGGAGCGGTTGCGCAAGGCGCTGTGGTTCCTGGTCGAGACGGATCTGGCCGATCCCGACCGGCGGGGCTGCATGGCCGTGAACGCCGCCGCGGAGCTGGCCGCCACGGACGAGACCGCCGCCGGTCTGGTGCGGCGCATGCTCGACCGCACCGAGGGGGCGTTCCGCGCGCTCGTCGAGGAAGGGCAGCGCACGGGCGAGATCGACGCCGGACGGGACGCGCGGGCCATCGGCAGCCTGCTGCTGAACACGGTCGTGGGCCTGCGGCTGCTGGCACGGGTGGCGGAGGGGCCCGACCGGCAGTCCCGCGTGATCAACGCGGTGCTGGACACGCTGTGATCCTTCCCTGATCCCGCCGTCCGGGGTGTCCCCTGGTTCCAACGTCCGGGACGTCGTGCGGGCCGGCGGGCTCGTCCGCCCTTATTTTGTACCTACAGTTAAAGAACAGGATTCGATCATGGAACTGGACCTCGCCGGGAAGACCGCCGTCGTGACCGGTGCCAGCCGCGGGATCGGGCTGGCCACCGTCCGCGCGCTGATCGCGGAGGGGGTGCGGGTCGTCGGCGCGGCCCGCACGATCACACCCGAGCTGAAGGACAGCGGTGCGGCCGCGGTGTCCGCCGACCTGAGCACTGCCGAGGGCGTGGCGGCCCTGGCGGACGCAGCTCTGGCCGACCTGGGCGGTGTCGATCTGCTGGTGAACAACGCCGGTGCCGGGGACGCGATCCGGCTCGGCGGTTTCCTGGACACCGACGACGCCCAGTGGACGGCGGTCTTCGACCTCAACCTGCTCGCCGCGGTCCGTCTCAGCCGCGCGTTGCTGCCGGGCCTGATCGAGCGGAGGGGCGCGATCGTGAACGTCTCGTCCATCAACTCGCGGCTGCCCGCCGCCGGTCCGGTCGCCTACAGCGCGGCGAAGGCGGCGCTCACCGCGGTCGGCAAGTCGCTGGCCGAGGAGTTCGGGCCGCGCGGCGTGCGCGTCAACACCGTCTCGCCGGGTGTGGTGCGCACCGCCGTATGGGAGGACCCGGACGGTTTCGGCGGGAAGGTCGCCGCGGCCTCCGGCACGGAGCACTCGGAGTTCCTGCGGCGCCTCCCCGAATCGTTCGGGATCACGACGGGGCGGATCACCGAGCCCGGCGAGGTGGCGGCCCTCATCACGTTCCTGCTGTCCGACGTGGCGGGCAACATCACCGGGACCGACCACATCATCGACGGCGGAACGGTCAAGACGCTCTGAGGCCGGGCGCCCCCGAGGCGGTCCGCGCCGCGGCGTGCGTGTCCGTCGCGGCGCGGACCGCCCCCCACGTCCGTCCACGCGTTGCGGGGCGGGCGGTTGGCCGGTCAGGGGGCGGTGAGGCCGAGGGCGGGTTCGCGGCGCAGCTGGTCGGCGCCGGTGAACAGCAGGCCGCGCAGTCCGGCGGCGTTGGCGCCTTCGACGTTCTCGTGGCGGTCGTCGATGAAGACGACGTCGCCGGGCGGGACGCCGAGGTGGTCGGCGACGTGCCGGTAGATGCGGGGGTCGGGTTTGGCGAGGCGCAGGTCGGCGCTGAAGAAGCGGTGCCGGAACAGCTCGGCCCAGGGGCGGCGCTCGATGTCGCGGGCCAGTTCCAGGGGCGCGTTGGACAGCAGCGCGAGGGGGACGCGGCGGTCGGCGAGCTCGTGCAGGACGGCGAGGGTGCCGTCGTCGAGGTGGGACCACATCTCCAGGTCGAGGCGGACGAGGGTGTCGAGGAGGCGGGGTCCGGCGGCGCGTCCGAGGCGTCCGCACAGTTCGCCCCAGTAGCCGGCGGCGTCGACGGCGCCGAGGTCGTAGGAGCCGCGGCCGTCCCAGTAGGCGTCCCAGAAGCGGTCGGGGTCGGCGTCGAGCGCCTGCGGGAGACGGGACGCGGCGTCCTCGGGCGGTGTGCGGCAGACGACTTCGCCGTAGTCGACGACGACCCACTTCATGGTGACCCCTTCCGGTGTTCTCCTCGCCTTTCTAACACGGTTCGCGTTAGATTGAACAGATGGAGAGTTCGGAGCGGACGCTGGCGATCATTGATCGGTTGCGGTCGGCGGAGCGGGTGACGGTGGCGGATCTCGCGGCGCGGACGGGCTGCTCGGAGATGACGATCCGCCGGGACCTGGACCAGCTCGCCGAGGAGGGCGTCCTGCGCCGGGTGCGGGGCGGTGCGGTGAGCCTGCTGCTGCGCGGTGAGGCGACGCCGTTCGCGGTGCGGCTCCGGGAGGCGGCGGAGGCCAAGCGGCGGATCGCGGAGCGGGCGGGGTCGCTGGTGGCCGACGGCGAGTCGGTCGTGCTCGACAGCGGGACGACGGCGCTGGAGGTCGCGCGCGTCCTGGCGGGCCGCCGCCTGACGGTGGTGCCGCTCGACCTGCACTCGGCGAACGCGCTGGGCGCGGCGCCGGAAGTCACGTTGCTGCTGCCGGGCGGGCGGGCGCTGCCGGGCACGCTGTCGCTGACCGGGCACCTGGCCGAGGTGTCGTTGCGGGCGCTGCGGGTGGACACGGTGGTCCTCGGGGTCTGCGGGCTGTCGGTGCGGCACGGGCTGACGGCGCACGATCTGGCGGAGGTCCCGGTGAAGCAGGCGGCGATCGCCTCGGCGCAGCGGGTGGTGGCGGTCTGCGACGGCGCCAAGCTCGGCCGGACGGGCCTCGGGCACGTGTGCCCGGTCACGGCGCTGGACGTCCTGATCACCGATCGGGACGCCCCGGACGACGCGCTGGCCGAGCTGTCGGCGGCAGGCGTGGAGGTCCACCGCGTCTGAGCGGCGGCCCGCCCGCACCCGTCCCGCCCGTGCCTCATGGCTGCCCCTGCCTTGCGGGCTGCTGAGGGGGCCACGACCTTCCTCGTTGCGATGCCGCGGGGGTGTTGTGCGGCTCGCGAGCGATGGCCGTCGTCTGGATGTGGTTCACACGGCGACCGTGGCGGGGTCCTGGCTGGCCGGGTCGGTGTGCGGGCGCGCGTTGCGCAGTGCGGCCTCGACCCGGCGGTTGCTGGTCATGGTCGCCGTGACGGCGGTCATGGCGAGCAGGAGGCCGGCGGCGGCGTAGAGCGGGGCGCGCAGGCCGTAGGCGGTGGCCAGCCAGCCGCCGAGGAAGGCGCCGGACGGGGCGGCGCACATGGCGAGCATGCGGGAGGTGGAGGCGACGCGGCCCATCAGGTGGGCCGGGACGATGGCCTGCCGGAGGGAGGGGCCGAGCACCATCGTGGCGCCCATGCCCGCCCCGCAGACGGCGAGCGCGAGCCCGGCCGCGTACGGGTTCGGGGCGGAGGCGAGCCCCAGGATGGCGAGGCCTTCGATGGTGGCGGTGCAGGTCAGCGCGGTTCCGGTGCCCAGGCGGCGGCTGAGGAAGGAGGCGACGCCCGCGCCGAGGAGGCCGCCGGTGGCCTCGGCGGTGAGGAGCAGGCCGAAGCCGAAGGCGCCGACGCCGAGACGTTCGCGGGCGAACAGGGCCAGGACCGTCTCCACGGCGAGGAAGGCGATGTTCCCGACCGCCGGGCGGAGCGCGAGTCCGAGCAGCAGCCGGTCCGTGAAGACGTGGGACGCTCCGGCACGCGCCTGCCGAAGCAGCGACTCGGGGGCGCTCGCGGCCGGACGCGGCACGGCGGGCAGCGACCGGACGAGCAGTGCGGACAGCGCGAACGACGCCGCGTCGGCGAGCAGCGGGACCGGACGTCCGAGCGCGAGCAGCGCGCTGCCCGCGGGCGGACCGGCGAAGCCGGACGCCGCGGTCTGGGCGCCGCGCAGGCGAGCGTTGGCGCGTTCCAGCCGGGCGGGATCGCGGCCGAGCAGATCCGGCAGGTACGCGGTGGCGGACGTGTCGAAGAACAGCCCGCCGAGGGCGAGCAGGAACGCGACGGCCGCCAGCAGCGGGACGCTCAGCACGCCGAGGGCCGCGGCCGCGGCCGGTACGACCAGCAGCACCGCACGCGCGGCGTCGGTGACCCACATCGTGCGGCGGCGGTCCCAGCGGTCCACCAGCGCACCGCCGAGCACTCCGAACAGCAGCCAGGGCAGTGTCCCGGCGGCCGTGACGACGGCCAGCGCCATCGGGTCGCGGGTCAACGTCACGGCCAGCAGCGGCAGCGCGGCGTGCGTCACGCCGTCGCCGAGCGAGGACACCGTCTGCGCGGTCCACAGTCGAGCAAAGCCGGCCGGCGGGATCGCCTCATCCTTCGTCGCTTCGTCCGCCTCGTCCTTCGTCGGTTCGGGGGTCATTCGGCGTCCTCCTCGGCCTGCCGGCGCGGCGCCGGCCGGAACAGCGCGAAGACCAGCGACACGTCCGGAAGCGATGGATCGGACAGCGCCCGGTACTCGTCCGCCAGTGCCTGCAGGCGTGCCCCCAGCTCCGTGAACTGCTCGTCGGTGAGCCGCAGATGCGCCATCCGGACGTGCCGTTCACCATCCGCCGGCGACGCCTCCAGGTCGGCCACCGCGTTCCGCAGCAGGACGTCCGGCTGCCCCGGGCCTGGATCCGGCAGTTCGATCGATCGCGCGGCCATCGCGTAGTACCGCTCGGTGACGCCTCTCACCTTCCGCGTCCGCACCACCTTGACCAGGCCGGCTCGCTCCAGCAGCCGCACGTGGTAGCTGGAGCTCCCCTTCGCGAGGCCCACCCGCTGGGCGATCTGCGTGATCGTCGCCGGCTCGAAGCGGAGCGCGGCCATGATCCGGTGACGCGTGAGGCTGGAGACGGCGCGCAGCTGCTCGTCAGTGGTGACCCGGAAGGTCTCGGGAAGATCATCGGTCGGCATGCGGTCAATGGTCAACGGTTCTTGACCATTGTGCAAGAGGGTCAGGCCGGTCGATTGCGCCGGTCCAGCGGGTCCCCCTCCGAGCTGAGCACAGAGGCTTGTGTTCAGCCGTTCCAGCCGCTCGCCTCGCCGTCGAAGGCCCGCTCCGGATGCGCTCCCCGCCGTCTGGAGGCGTCCAGGCATCGCGACGTGCTGGACGGGTCGGATTCGTCGGGCGTCCTGGCCGGGGGCTGGGGGATGTCAGGTGCGGTGGACGGCCAGGCCGGTGCGGCCGGGGGCGAGGTCGGGGCGGAGGACGAGGTCGGTGTCGTAGTCGCCGCCGACCTCGGTCCGGTACGGGATGGGGTCGGCGGTGGGCAGGGCGTGCAGCCGCTCGTCCAGTTCGGTGGCGGCGGTGGCGTGGTCGGCGGGGGTGGCGCGGTCGGCGCCGCCGATGACCAGGGGCGGCAGGACGTGCATGCCGGTGTACCAGAGGGTGCCGTGCAGGAGGGGGAACAGCAGTTCCTCGGCGTCGCCGTGCAGGCCGCGGGAGCCGAGGCCGGTGGGGCGGGCGCCGGCGGTGGTGATGACGAGGGCGCGGCGTCCGGCGAGGCCGCCGGAACCGTAGCGGAGGGCGCGTCCGTCGTCCCCGGTGAGGCCGAAGGCGAAGCCCTGCACGAAGACGCGGTCGAACCAGCCCTTGAGGATGGCGGGCATTCCGTGCCACCACAGGGGGAACTGCAGGACGAGGGCGTCCGCCCAGCGAACCTTCTCCTGTTCGGCGCGGATGTCGGGGCTCAGGCGCCCGGCGGCGTGGGCGCGCTCGGACGCGGCGCCGACGAGGAGCCGGGGGCCCGGATCATCGCCGGGCGCGGCGCCGGTCCGGGGCGCGTCTCCGGTGCGGGGCGCGTTCTCGGCGGCGGCCGGAGTGCCGGGTGTCCGGGGCGGGGCGGGGTCGAAGTCGGCGGCGTCGACGACGGGGTTCCAGCGCATCGCGTAGAGGTCGGATTGGCGGACGCGGTGGCCGGCGGCGCGGAGGGTCCGGAGGCCGTGGTCGCGCAGGGCTCCGTTGAACGAGCGGGGTTCCGGGTGGGCGAAGATCCAGAGGATGTTCACCGGGGTCTCCTTCCTAATGGCGGCTGCTCGGTTCGATGCTGCGGGGCGGGCGGGTCCGGCGGCGAGTGGCCGGTGGGCCAGCATGTGCAAGGATCGGGCCATGGGTGGGGTGTTCGGCGGGGACGGGCGGCATCGGGTGGCGGTGGTGCTGCGGGACGGGGTGCTGCCGATGGAGGTGGGGATCGCCCACCAGCTGTTCGGGCGGGCGAGGTCAGCGGAGGGGGGCGCCGCTGTACGAGGTGGTGACGTGCGGGGTGGAACCGGGGCGGGTCCGCACGGACGCCGATTTCGAGGTGGCGGTCGCGCACGGCCTGGAGGTCCTGGAGGAGGCAGACACGGTGGTCGTCCCGGCGTCGCATGAGCTGGACGAGGTGTGCCCGGGGGCGGGTCCGCTGCCGGGTGCGCTGCGGGCGGCGCGGAACCGTCCGGGCGGGGGCGCGCGGATCGCGTCGATCTGCACCGGGGCGTTCGTGCTGGCGGCGACGGGTCTGCTGGAGGGGCGGCGGGCGACGACGCACTGGCTGTCGTGCGAGCGGTTCGCGGAGCTGTTCCCGGAGGTGGAGCTGGATCCGGCCGTCCTGTACGCCGATGAGGGGGACGTGCTGACCTCGGCCGGGGAGGCGGCGGGGATCGACCTGTGCCTGCACATCATCCGGCGGGACCACGGTGCGGCGGTGGCGGCGGACGTGGCGCGGCGGACGGTGGTGCCGCCGCACCGGGAGGGCGGCCAGGCGCAGTTCATCGCGCGTCCGGTGGCGGAGCCGGGGGTGTCGTCGACGGGGGCGGCGCGGGCGTGGGCGCTGGCGAACCTGCACCGTCCGGTGACGTTGCGGGAGCTGGCGGCGCGGGAGTCGATGAGCGTGCGGACGTTCACGCGCCGGTTCCGGGAGGAGGCGGGGGTGTCGGCGGCGGTGTGGCTGGCGCGGCGGCGGGTGGAGCTGGCGCGGCAGTTGCTGGAGGAGACGGACCTGCCGGTCGACCGGGTCGCCGAGCGGGCCGGGTTCGGGACGGCGGCGTCGCTGCGGTCGCGGTTGCAGGCGGAGCTGGGGGTGTCGCCCAGCGCGTACCGGGCGGCGTTCCGCGGCCCGGCGGGCGACCGGCGCTCCTGACACCGGTCGCCCGAGCGGCCGCGGCTCCCGTGGCCGCACGGGACGGCGCGGGACTGTGCGGTCAGGGCCGCCCGCGGGTCGTCACCGCGCGGCGGGGGCGAGGGTGTCGGGGACGGTGATGGAGGCGCCGCCGCCGGGGTCGTGGCGGTCGGCCCAGGCGGTGAGGGCGGTGCGGCAGGCGTGGTCGAGGTGCCGGAGGCCGGACAGGTCCAGTTCGACGGGACGGTCGCGGGGCAGGGCTTCGAGCGCGTCCAGGATGCGGGGCAGGCGCAGGAAGGTGGCGTTGCCGCTCAGGGCGGCGCGGACGGGCCCGTCGCCGGGGTCGTCGATCTCGATGTGGACGTGGGAGGTCTCCCAGGCGGCCTTGACGATAGCCAGCAGCAGTCCGAGCAGCACGCCCTCGAAGAGGTTGAGCGCGACGACGGCGGCGGCCGTGCCGGTGAGGATGACGGCCTCGCCGCGGTGGCGGCGCCACAGCGGGACGAGCCGCCGCAGCGGGATGAGCTTCCATCCGGCGTGGACGAGGACGCCGGCGAGGGCGGCGAGCGGGATGAGCTCCAGCACGCCGGGCAGCAGCGCGGCGAACAGCAGCAGCCACGCGCCGTGCAGGACGCGGGAGGCCTTGGTGGTGGCGCCGGCCTGGACGTTGGCGGCGCTGCGGACGATGACGGCGGTCATGGGCAGCGCGCCGAGCGCTCCGCAGACGGCGTTGCCCGCGCCCTGGGCCATCAGCTCCCTGTCGTAGTCGGTGCGGGGGCCGTGGTGCATGCGGTCGACGGCGGCGGCGCTGAACAGGCTCTCGGCGGAGGCGATGAGCGCGAACGCCACGACGGTGCCGAGCGCTCCGGCCTCGGCGAGGCGGGCGAGGTCGGTGCCGCCGGGCGGGTTCACCGCGTCCAGCAGTCCGCTGACGCGCAGCCGCGCGACGGGCGCGTCGAGGACGGCGACGGCGGCGGTGGCCAGGGCGACGGCGGCGAGCGGGGCGGGCACGGCCCGGACGGGCCCGGGCAGGAAGCGCCAGCCGGCCAGGACCGCGATGGTGCCGGCGCCGACGGCGAGCGCGGCGAGCGCGCCGGACGAGGCGGCGATGCCGCCGGCGAGGCCGGGCAGGCCCGCGAGCTTGCCGAGGCCGGTCCCGGGGGCGGGGGTGTCGGCGAGCGCGTAGAGCTGCCCGGCGATGATGGTCAGGCCGATGCCGGCGAGCATGCCCTCGACGACGGCGACGGAGATGGCGCGGAACCAGCGTCCGAGCCGCAGGGCGCCGAGGACCAGTTGCAGCAGCCCGGACGCCAGCACGAGCGCGCCGAGCGCGGCGGCGCCGTGGGTCTGGACGGCCTCGTACACCAGGACGGTGAGGCCGGCGGCGGGCCCGCTGACCTGGATGCTGCTGCCGGGCAGCAGGCCGGTGACCAGGCCCCCGACGATGCCGGTGATGAGGCCGAGCTCGGCGGGCACGCCGGAGGCGACGGCGACGCCCGCGCACAGCGGCAGGGCGACCAGGAACACGACGAGGGACGCGGCGACGTCGCGCCGCGGGATGTGGGAGCGCACGGTTCCTCCGCTCAGGCCGTCCGGCGCGGACCGCGCGGAGCGGGCACGCTCGTGCCGGGGTCGCGGGTCACCGATGCGCGGGCGGGCGTCCTGCCGTGGCGGTCGGCGGAGTGGCTCCTGGTGGTGGTTGGCGGCGACTCGATGTCGTGGACGGTGCCGGGTGCGGATGTGCGCATGCTGGTTCCTCCGGTGTGTGCCGCGGGTGCGCGGCGTCGGTGAAGCGGCCGGTGAGCGTGGGGTGGGAGCGTGGGATCGCGTTCCTGCGGGACTCGTCGAGGGCGGACGGGCGGGGTCAGGGCTGGTCAGGGCGTGCGGCGGCATGCCCTTGGCGTGCGGTCGCGGCGAAGGACGGGTGCGTGTGAAGCGGCCGTGCGCTTCGGTCGGTCAGGCGCGTTGCCTTGCGATGGAATCGGGGGCGGGGTCGTGGCGTCCGGGCATGGCGGCATGGCCGTGCGGTGACGGCGGGAGTGGTGGTGCGGTGTCCGCTCGTCCGGCGGGACCTGCGCGACGGTTCCGCGACGGCGGGGCGGGGTCGGCCTAGGTGCGCATCAGCTGCAAGTGAGCCAGGGTTTCGCCAGTGTCGCGGGGACGGCGGAGCCGGGAGTCGAGGGTGCGCCCGATCGGCGCGGCTGCGGTGCAGGCGCGGGGGCCGGCGAGGTGCGAGGTGATGGCGTTGCCGGGCGCCCTGCCGGGGCGGGGCTCGGCGGCGGCGCAGCGTGGACGCACCTCGGGCGCGGTGAGCAGCGCGCGGACGGGTGCCTCGTGTTCCCGCGCGGTCGGCTGGACGCCGCGGGCGCCGCGGGTGTCGTCGGCGGTCGCAGAGGCGCGGTCCGCTTCGCTGGTGATGCCGTTCTGGCGGTGGAGGTCTGCGTGGCCGGATGCGTCCGGGGAAGCCCCGGCCTTGCCGGAAGGGTGCGTGACGTCAGCGGAGCCCGCCGCGGTCACCTGCGCGACGCCCACCGTGGTGACGGCGTGCCCGAGCGCACTGGCCGCCTCCTCGACGGCGGCGACCATGTGGCCGGTCGGATGCCCATGGGCGTGCGCCGGATGCGCGGAAGCCGGAGACGCGGCGGCGAGTGGCTGGGCCATGGCGTCGCGGTGGGACGCGACCGCCAGGAGCAGGAGGGCCGCCGCCACTGCGGCGGCGACGGCGGCTCGGCGAGTAGTGATCGTGCGCAGGGTGGGGGCGTGGTTCATCGCCGTGGCCCCTCCCCCGTCGCGTGTGCGGCCCGTCCCCGAAGGTGCGGTGCTTGCCGTCAGGATACGGGGAGTGGCGGATCAGAGGCAGAGGGTGAATACGAAATATGCGCCAGTTCACACTCACTGTGGTGATACGTCGCCGTGGCGGCGGGTGGCCGGACGGCGGGCGGGGCGGGGTCAGGCGTGTTCGGAGTCGAGCTCGGTGGGTTCGGCGATGACGTCGACCATGGCGCCGTTGCGCAGGACGGTGATGGGCAGGGGGCGTCCGATGGCTTCGGCGAACATGAGGCGCTGGAGGGACTGGGCGTGGCTGACGGGGGCGCCGCCCGCGGTGAGGACGAGGTCGCCGCGGCGGAGACCGGCGCGGGCGGCGGGGCTGCCGGGGACGACTTCGGCGACGCGGAGGGCGTCGTTCTGCCCGGTGCGTTCGCGGAGGGCGGCGGAGACGGGGACGGGCGCGGCGACCAGGCCGAGGTAGGCGCGGCGGACGCGGCCGTCGCTGATGAGGGCGCCGATGATGCGGCGCGTGGTGGCGTTGATGGGGACGGCGAGGCCGAGCCCGACGCCGGCGACGGCGGTGTTGACGCCGACGACGCGGCCGTGGGCGTCGGCGAGGGCGCCGCCGGAGTTGCCGGGGTTGAGGGCGGCGTCGGTCTGGATGACGTCCTCGATGACGCGGACGGCGTTGCCGCTGCGGCTGGGCAGGGACCGGCCGAGGGCGGACACGACGCCGGCGGTGACGGAGCCGGCGAGGCCGAGGGGGTTGCCGACGGCGACGACGAGCTGGCCGACGACGAGGCGGTCGCTGTCGCCGAGGGTGACGGGGGTCGGGGTGGGCCCGTCGGCGCGGACGACGGCGAGGTCGGACAGGGGGTCGGTGCCGACGACGGTGAAGCCGGCGGTGGTGCCGTCGGCGAAGGCGGCCTGGCCGCCGGTGGCGGTGCCGACGACGTGGGCGTTGGTGAGGAGGAAGCCGTCGCCGGTGAAGGCGACGGCGGACCCGGCGCCTTCGCGGCCGCGGTGGCGGACGCGCAGCGCGGCGACCCGCGGGGTGAGCTCGCGGGCGACGGCGGAGACGGCGCGGGAGTAGGCGTCCAGGGGCAGGTCGGCGTCGTGGGGTTCGGGGATCATCGCACCTCCCGATGATTACATCGTTACACGGTAACGCCGCCTGGGAAAGGGGTGTTCCCGGTGCCGAATCGGCGCCGGTAGGCGGTGGGGCTGAGGCCGGTGCGGCGGCGCAGCTGGGCGCGCAGGTTCGCGGCGGTGCCGAGTCCGCTGCGGCGGGCGACGACGTCCATGCGGGCCTCGCCGCGCTCGATGAGGCGGCAGGCGAGCGCGACGCGCTCGGCGGTGAGCCAGGCCAGCGGCGTGGTGCCGAGCTCGGCCTGGAACCGGCGGTGGAGGGTGGCGGGGCTGACGGCGGCGCGGGCGGCGAGCGCGGCGACGGTGAGGGGGTCGGCGAGCCGGTCGCGGGCCCACTCCAGCAGGGGTTCCAGGGACGCCGCGGGGACGGCGGGGACGGGGCGCTGGACGAACTGGCGCTGCCCGCCGTCGCGTCCGGCGGCGAACACCAGGCGGCGGCTGACGGCGTTGGCGATCTCGGCACCGTGGTCGCGGCGGATGAGGTGCAGTCCGAGGTCGAGGGCGGCGGCGCTGCCCGCGGCGGTGAGGACGTCGCCGTCGTCGACGAACAGCACGTCGGGTTCGAGGAGGACGCGGGGGTGGCGTTCGGCGAACGCGCGGGCCCAGCGCCAGTGGGTGGTGGCGCGGCGGCCGTCCAGGACCCCGGCGGCGGCGAGGGTGAACGCGCCGGTGCAGAAGCTGACGAGGCGGGCACCGCGCCGCGCGGCCCGCGCGATCGCGGTAGTGACGGCGGGCAAGGGGCCCGCCAGGGGGTCGGGGCGGTTGGGGACGATGAGGGTGTCGGCGTCCTCGGCGGCGTCGAGGCCGGCGACGCCGGCGAGGGTGAAGAAGCCCTCGTGCATGCGGACGGCGGGTTCGGGCGAGCACAGGGCCAGGTCGTACCAGGGGCGGCCGAGCTCGGGGCGGCGCAGCCCGAACAGCTCGGTGGCGACGCCCAGCTCGAACGGGTTGGACCCGGAGTCGACGATCACCACGACGCGGTGCGAGGATCGATGCGGCATGTGCGATTCCTAGCACTCGCGGGCGGGGCCGGCGACCCGGGAGCATGGCGGTCATGAACGGCACTCCCATCGACCTCCACGCGGCGCTCGGCACGTTCGAGCAGCTGTGGAGCCCGCGGATCGTGACGCGGGTCAACGACTACGACGTCCGGGTGGCCAAGGTCGCCGGTGATCACATCTGGCACGCCCATGACGACACCGACGAGTTCTTCCTGGTGCTGGACGGCGAGCTGACCATCGCCCTGCGCGGCCCCGGCGCCGATGTCGTCTCCGAGGCGAGCACGGACCCCGAGCAGGCGACGGAGGCGGACGCGGGAGTGGGCGCGGGCTCGGAGCGGGTCGTCAGGTTGGCGAAGGGTTCGGTGTTCGTGGTGCCGCGAGGGGTGGAGCACCGGCCGTCGTCGGAGGGCGGCGCGTCGATCCTGATGTTCGAGCCCGCGGGGACGCCGACGGTCGGAGACCGCCACGACGACGTGCCCGCGCACGTCGATGCGACCGTGGGCGTCGTCCTGGACGGCTAGGTGGAGCGCACGATGTGAGACGGCCGGTCGCCGACGCGCGGTGGCGGGTCAGAGCTGGCCGTTGCGGTGGACGTCGTTGCGCAGGATGCTGTAGAGCACCTCGTCGCGGTAGCGGCCGTCGCGGAAGCCGTTGCCGCGCATGACGCCCTCGCGGGTGAATCCGGCCTTCTCCAGCGCGCGCTGCTCGGCGATGTTGTCGACCTCGGTCTCGGCCTGGATCCGGTTGACCTGGGTGTGGGCGAACAGGTAGGAGGCCAGGAGGCGCTGCGCGCGGGTGCCGGCGCCACGTCCGCGGGCTTCGGGGAGCAGGGCGATGCCGATGCTCCAGCAGAACGCGCGGCCGCCGGTGGGGACCTTGCGGTAGGCGGTGTAGCCGAGTGCGTCGGCGCCGCGGGCGACCATGAGGGTGCCGCGGTCCTCGCCGAGCAGGCCGTCCTCGGCCCAGCGGCGGCGGAAGCGCCCGGGGTCGCTCCAGCCGCCCCACAGGAACGGTCCGAGCAGGTCGGGGTCGGCGTTCAGGCGTTCGATGACGCGCAGGTCGTCCTCGGCGACGGGGCGCAGCTCCACTTGATCGGCCTTCACGGTGGATCACCGTAGGGCCTGCCGCGCCCGCACGCGAAACAGGGCCGCGGGAACATCCGGCCGGCGGGGCGCGGGACTGAGGAGGGCTTCGGGGTCAGCGCAGGGTGGACAGGCCGCCGTCGACGTGGACGACCTGGCCGGTGACGTAGGCGGCGCGGTGGGACAGCAGGAACGCGGTGACGTCGGCGACCTCCCAGGCGGTGCCCTGGCGGCGCATGGGGATGAGCTGGGCGACGCGGTCGCGGTCGGTGTTGCCGGCGGAGGCGTCGCGTCCCATGACGGTGTCGATGAGGCCGGGCGCGACGACGTTGGCGCGGACGCCGCGGGGCGCGGCCTCGGCGGCGATGTGGCGGACCAGCCCGGTCAGGCCGGCCTTGGAGGCGTCGTAGGACGGGGAGCGGCTGCCCGGCTTGGTGCCGGCGAGGGAGCCGATGAACACCAGGGCGGCGCCGGCGTCCAGGATGGGCAGCGCGGCCTTGGCGACCAGGAACGGGCCGCGCAGGTTGACGTCGAGGACGTGGTCCCAGTCGGCGAGGGCGGTGCCGGCGAGGCCGTAGCCGGTGCCGATCCCGGCGTTGAACACGACGGCGTCCAGGCCGCCGAGCCGGTCGGCGGCGAGGCCGACGGCGCGCTCGCAGGCGACGGGGTCGGCGACGTCGGCGGTGATCACGGCGGCCCCGGCGGCGGGGTCGCCGCCCGCCGCCTCGACGAGCCG